>JAAENB010000186.1 GCA_024224995.1 bacterium
GGCAGCGGCCCAGGCGTTCACCGCGCGGGCACAGGGTTATTACTGGCAGGTTGAAGTCGATTTCGCGGGAGCGAGTTCCGGCGCGAACGAAACATCGCCTTCGGACAACCGGGTTACTCTGGAGGTTAATTATGTTGTGGTGAGCGCCGTCACCTTTACCGGCGGCGGAGGACGGGACGCCCCTGCTTTTTATCGGGAATATGAAAATGCCGGAACCTTTGTACAGGTGACCGCGGCAATGGCAGTGGACAGCGGTTCGGGAACCGCGATGCAGGGGGATCATGATCTTGTGGTTAATTATTATGGTCTTTTAGGTGACATTACCGTAACAATAAGTTCGGGATCAACAACAGGAACCGCAGCAGTGGAATACAACAACGCAGGCGGTTTTTTAACGGGGTGGCTAACTACGGGTTACACTCTGCCCTTTGTATACCGGGTTTACAGCATAACAACAGCAAGCGATTATTACGATACCGCAGTAATCCTGGGAGACGGCACAACCTGGAATACCGATACCGGAACCACAACAGGTACCATCTACTGGGACCGGGACGACCCTCCTTATTATGACGCATCAGTCCCCACGGCAATACCGGCAATAAATATAACCAATACGACTACAGCTGCAACCTCTATAACTCTTTATTGGACTGAAATTACATTGGGCAGTCCTAACGTTGCTGACTACAACTATGATTTTTATGAATACAAGGTCTACTTCCGTGAAAACGGAGCCACAATCTGGCGGATATGGGACGGTGATGACGACGCTACCCTGCGTTACCCTGCTCATACCGGTAATATAGACGCAACGTATCGCAAATATACCACCATCCCAAACCTGAAAATATTTACTGAATACGAATATTATGTAACAGCAGTTGATGTCTTTGGAAATGAAGTAACAGAAGCCAACGCGGGCCCTGCTGTGGGCAGCAGGATAATACGAACACAGCCTTTTTCAATTACCGCAACCATCTCAGACGGAGTCACCACCTATAGCGATTTCTCCGACCTCACCCCGAGCCAGCGTCCGGTGCGGTTAAACAACATAAAAGTGACGTTAACCATAGTTTCCTCATCTGATCTCCCGGACACAGTAACAGTATGGTATACTACGGGTAATATATCCACGGCGCCCGACATGGTGGCGTCGAACACAATCAACTCCGGGGCCTTTGCCACGGATACCCTGTTCTCATCAGTAGCGGAACGAACCGGTCCAAACGAATGGGTAGCCTACCTGCAAACCACATCAGCAATAATGCAGAACAGCAACTCCATCAGGTTTATAGTACAAAACACAAAAGACAGCATTTCTGCCTATTCCGACAGCATAGTGGAAGCCAGTCCCGCTACAGACCCAAATGACGATGAATGGACCTTTGAAATAACTTCAGCGCCAATATTCACCCCCTGGCCCGTACGAATACTGAACAATGTCATAAAAGACAGCACCCCGGCCTACCCGTCCTATTATCTCTCTGAAGACGCCAATGTCACCATAAAGATTTACGACATAAAAGGAAGGCCTGTAGTAACCCTTCTTGACGGAGCTTACAGAAGAGGCGGTCAGAACATAAAGGACCAGGGCTGGAGCGGTGTTAACAAAGCCGGCAGAAAAGTGGGAGTAGGGTTATATTATATCCACATCAAAGCGGAAAGCACCAGCAACGGAACAGTTATACTGAATAAATTCAAAAAAGTAGTGATGGCGAAATAAAAAACAGGGAAAAGGGGCAAGGGGAAAGGTACAAGTGAGAAGGGATTAACTCCTATCGTGAATCCATTTGGACCCGTCGGTGTAGAATTCCTTTTTCCAGATGGGAACCGTTTGCTTGATTGTATCGATAATATACCGTGAAGCCTGGTATGCTTCATCCCGGTGAGGAGAAGAGAGAGCGATAATAATACTGTCCTCGCCAATGGCGACCCTGCCGTAGCGGTGAACTACAACACAGCAGCTTAAAGACCATTTTCCCAGGGCACTGTCGACAATTTTTTCCATCTCTTTCCGGGCCATGGATTCATAGATCTCATACTCGAGATGGCTTACCTCTTTACCCCTGGAAAAATTTCTCGCGCGGCCCGCAAAAGTAAGAATAGCCCCATCCGCAGCAGTACCAACTTCTGCAAGGATCCCAGCGTTATTAATAGGATTTTCTTGAAAAATAATCTTCTTCATAAAAGTTTTTAGTTTAAAAAAGTTTTCAGTTGGCGGTTGACAGAAGGGACTTATTACAAAGTTTTCCCCCTCCGTCAACTGTCAACTCGGCCCTCCGGTGTCTGAGCGGAGCCGAAGACCTACCCTCCGCTCACGGGCGGAAAAATAGCCAGGGTATCCCCTTCATTAAGAACAGCTGAACCGTCGCGATATTCTTCATTTACGGCAAAAAGCAATATGGCCTCCATATCACCAATCCCCGGGGAACTTACAGCAAGCTGCTGAACCAATTCCAGAACGGTAATATTGTCGGAAACAATCAGTTCTTTTTCATCAAAACCGCATATATCTTTAACAGCAGCAAATGCTTTAACCAGTATCTTCATGGTAGTATAATCCTGTAATGAAAAAAAAACAGGGGTTCACAACCTCGTTATTTCTTCTTTTTGCTTCTTTTTAACATAAAAAGATAATGCTTGATATATGGCTGCAGGCTCTCATGATACGAACCCACATCAACATCTGATGGACTATTTAATATTTCGTCCAATCTCGTACGGTTCAAATCTTCTTCCGAAGAATCAATAATGATCTTAAACCGCTTTATTATTTCTCTATCGACAGCATCAAGAGTGAATTTATTCATTTCTGAACATAACTTCGACAAATGTACTTTCTTTTTAGGCTTTTTTGATTTTCGAGCTCTACTAGGAGCAGCCTTTGTTGTAGCCTTACCCGCCATTAATCTACCTCAAAATAATGAAATGATCGTCGATGTTAGAATATCAATTCATACTGTAAACACAATTTTTAAAAAAAATGAATTAGAAGGGAGCGCGGCGCTTCCGCGCCGCGTAAGAGGAGGGGGTTGAGGGGCGCACCCCTCAACCCCCTCCTGCTTAGCGCAGCGTTAGCTGCGCCTCTTCCGGTGTTAAAATTACCATGAAAAATGAGTATTAACAACAGTATATAAACACAATTTTGCTTAATATTCCTTTCAATTCAACCGAATAAAATAACAAAAGCTTTAATAAAAGCTTTGTGCTTTCAAAAAATAGAATAAACCAAGAAAAAAGGACAAAAGTGATGAAATGTTCAAAGTGCGGCGAAACAGTAAACAATCTCAATCATTATTATATACCTTCTAAAAATATCGGGAACAATAACGGAAAAGGGCTGAGATACTGTATAAAATGCGCCAAGGAAGAAAATATTATCACCCTGGTTTAGGATAATCCACAATTACGCATCAATTACAATAGGAAGGGAAATAGTAACATTCACTTTTGTTAGCGTTCCCTGCTTAATGTCGGAATGATCAATAATGTTTGAAATTGACACCTTTCCATGATGTTTTGAGACTATTATCTCTACGATGGCAAGGCCAAGCCCAAAATCAAGACTTTTGTACGATTCGCTCAGGGTCTTTGTTAAGCGGACAAAGGGTTCAAAAACAAGATTCTCATATTCCATGGGAATCCCTTTTCTGCCCTCTTCATCGGGAATCGGTACATTAATAGTAGACAATTCCAGGGAATCGCCCCGAACTTCGGCCAATACCAGGATATTCGAATTCTTTTCGGAATATTTAAAGGCGTTAAGTAATACTTCCCGGTAGGCGTCACCAAAATGTTTCGCGTTTATATTGACATAGATATTGGAGTCGGCAATCTTTTTCTCACTCAGCGCCACACTCTGGTTCTTTATTTTGGCCGGGATCCTGGATTCGGAAATAATAAGACTAATATAATCATAAAACTCCCCAAAACTCATCTTTTCCGGAGAAATATCCATTGATTGAAGCTTTTCAATATCAGCAAAGGTTTGCAGTGCTTTTTCCGCGACCTTGGCATTCTTTTTGACCACGTCAAAAAGTTCGGCATCAATAAGATAATGTTCTCCTTCTTTTTTGGCTGACGAAGCAATAATATCCACCAGGGTAATCATGGCGCCAAACCCGGCTCCCTGGCTAAAACTTGTCTGGAGGCTGTGAAAAAGAGACTCACTCACATTGAGCTTGTCCTGGGTTTTGGAACGCTCCTCCCATTTATACCATTCCAGCTGGTTTTCCAGCTTAAGGGTCTTTTCCCGTTCCATGATCTCAATAGTTCTTTTCATTTCATAGGCTTCAAATGCCCTTTTGACTTTTATGAGAAGATCTCCGGGATTTACCGGTTTAATAATATAACTATACACCCCTTTCTGCATAATATCGATTATGAGATCCGGATCCTGGGTAACAGTTGCCACAAAAATGATTGGGGGAATGTCGAACTTCTGGAGATTGGTAATAAGTTCATTACCGTCCATAACAGGCATAATAATATCCGTAATAACGACCCGGAAAGGCTGCTCTTTAAAAAAATCAAGAGCTTCTTTCCCGTTATATGCTACCGTAACATCATAATCATTATCGGTTAGCAAACGTTTCAGCAACTGTGCTGATACACGCTCATCTTCTACTACAAGAATCCTTCGGTCATTCATATACTATTTACCTGCAATGGGCCAGTGATACTCATTATTTTTATTGAATATAAGCAAGTAATGGGACAACCCTAAAAGAATTGCCCCATTACCATTTATTTTCTATCGCGTATAAAGCGTCTACCAATCATCACTCTGTCTGTCGGTATATTTTTCTCGAACCATAACAGTTATATCATCAATATAAAAATACTGCCACTTGGGATGTTTTCGTTTACTATTTCCCGGTCTGTATACAATCTTTGTTATTTTTATAGACTTTTTCTGGCTCAAAAATTTATCTTCCTGTCGAACTTTCCTGGGAATCTTTACAATAAATTTCTTCCAGCCCAGGTAATTCAGAGCCCCGATCCTGATCCGGTGGTTTTTATTATCAACGTCCCGTATATACATTGACAGACCGCCGGAGAAACGCTTGCCATATACCCATATACCAATGGACTGGCACCGTTTTTTTATTTCCAGAGTTTTTGCAGGAACAATGGTAAATGAGTCCCCTTTTTTCCCGAACACCTTCACCCCAAGGTACTTTTTCGAAGATCCCGTAGGAGCTGCCAGCATATTTCTTATTTTAATAGATCCCTGCTGCCTGTCCTTTACAGCCCGAAACACCAGGTCCTTTTTGGAAAATTCCGTTTTTTCAAAATCTTCAAGGGTCTCTTCGGAATATAATCGATCTCCGATTACCATTGCCTTTTCAGGAGCGTCATCTTCCTTTTTTTCCGCTGCTTCATCTGCTGGTTGTGTATATCCCGGCATGGCAATAACAACTGCTAAAAGAACGAATAATATTGTTCTGTTCATTTAATTCCTCCAGATCGCATAATGATACGAATTTGTGTTAGAACGCTGCCAAACATAAATAGGGCAGCTATATCTTTACACAGTAAGTGTACTATCCTTTATTACTAATGTCAATAAATTCTTTGAATACAAATAAAAATACTTCAAATTTGTACTTGCAATAATTCCCGGTACCCGGTATATTTAAAAAAAGACCTGGAAAGCGATGGGGTTAGTCAATTATGAGTTCTGATAAAAATCTTAGAAAGTACGAACGGTATAAACTTGAGCCCTATAAAAATCCCTACCAGGATAAACTCAATAAAGATGATATTTACATTGAGCTCAGTCTTGATGAGCCCATAAAAGGGAATATTCTGGATATTGGACTCAAAGGGCTGTGCATGGTGTGCCGCGGGCTGGCTGCCGCCAGGATAAACGAGATCACCACATTGGATAATTTCTTCATAAAGCTCTTCCTGGAAAAAAATAATTTCATTATTGGGGCCAAAAAAGTGTGGCACAATTCCACAAAAGACGAAAATGGCGGTACGATTTTTAAAGCAGGAATAGAATTCGATATAATGGCATCGGAAGATATGCTCAAACTCTCATCGGTACTGGAAAAGATCAGGAACAGGGCGCATTAAGAGCACCCCGGACGCAAAAGAGCTTATTCTTGTTTTCCCCTGGCAAGCTTTAAGGCATATTCTACCAGGTGGGCGCTGTCCATTTTTATAGGGTCCACGAATTCAAACAGTCCCGAACATAATAATATAATCTGGATCATTCTGCCGTGAAATTCCGATCCTCCCTGGGGATCGGTCATCTCAGTTTCAGGGTCAACAGTCATATAGGTACACAAATGAAGATGATTTCTAATAAATTTTTGTATTATGGCCATAATCTTTTCATCTTCAAAACCATACAAAAGAATATTAATAAAAAGCCTGATATTCTTCTGATTAAGAAGGAATCTTTCCACACTGAACAGGGTTGAAACAAAATCCTGGTCTTTTTTGTCCAGCTCCAGCCCCTGCATAATCGCAATCTGGTCTTTTTCGATATTACTAAAAAAATCTTCTATAAGACTAATATACAACCCTTCCCTGGTGGGAAAATAATGCCGGAGTCCTCCTTTGGAGATCCCTGCCTCCTGTGCCACATCCTCAAGAGAAATTTGAGAATAGACCTCCTTTTCAAGGCAGCGTTTAAGCGCGTCAAGGATGTGATTCCTTTTAACTATTACCTTTTCTTTCATCTCTTTGCTATCATTATTTTCCATATTCAGCTCTATCCCAATGACTTAATAAACTCTTGCGATTATGTTTTATATATGTTTTGACGATATTCCGGTACGGAATTGTCTAAGTCAAGCAATTATTGGCAGAAAATGCAGCTCCTCCCCCCTCTCATTATGAGATAAATATTATCCCTGCCGGCGCATTAATTTTAATTGACAAAACTCGCATTGAAGAAAAACTGCTCAAAAAACCGGCTTCTTAGTAAGTAAGTATTGGTTGAACTATGCCCAAAATCCCGTCTTTTTTTCCCTTAAAATAAGGCAGGACCATATAATAGAGCATTTATATATAAAATAACAGTATGAGGTAAATATGCCAAAACGAAGTGATATAAAAAAAATACTAATTATCGGGTCCGGTCCTATTGTAATCGGCCAGGCATGTGAATTTGATTATTCCGGCTCCCAGGCATGTAAAGCCTTGAAAGAAGAAGGATATGAAGTTGTTTTAATAAACTCCAATCCTGCCACGATCATGACCGATCCTGAACTGGCCGACAAGACATATATTGAACCAATTACCCCTGAAATGATTGAAAAGATAATTGAAATTGAAAAACCCGACGCTATTCTCCCTACGGTGGGCGGGCAAACCGCCCTCAATGTAACTCTTGAAACCAGCAAAACAGGCGTCTTTGAAAAACATAATGTTGAATTGATCGGCGCGAATGTTGAAGCAATACAAAAAGCGGAAGACAGGGACCTGTTTAAACAGGCAATGCTCAATATCGGGCTTGAAGTTCCCGAATCGGGACTTGCGTCCTCAATTGAAGAGGCAATGGGGGTTCTTGAAAACATAAAACTTCCCATTATCATCAGGCCGGCTTTTACCCTTGGCGGAACCGGGGGAAATACGGTCTACAACAAAGAGGAGTTTGTTGATCTTGTGAGAAAAGGCCTTGATGAATCTCCTATTAGCCAGGTTCTCCTTGAAGAGTCGGTCCTGGGCTGGAAAGAATTCGAACTTGAAGTTATGCGTGACACAAAGGACAATGTTGTAATTATTTGTTCCATTGAAAATATCGATCCCATGGGAACCCATACCGGGGATTCCATTACCGTTGCTCCGCAGCAAACTCTTTCGGATAAAGAATACCAGAATCTTAGAAATATGGCCATAAAGATCATCCGGGAGATCGGTGTTGATACCGGGGGCTCAAATATCCAGTTTGCCATTAATCCGGAAGACGGCAGGGTGATAATCATTGAAATGAATCCCCGGGTAAGCCGGAGTTCGGCCCTGGCATCTAAAGCCACCGGTTTTCCCATTGCCAAAATCGCGGCAAAACTGGCAATAGGCATGACCCTGGACGAGATCCCCAATGACATTACCAGGGAAACACCAGCCTCTTTTGAGCCCACAATTGACTATGTTGTGGTTAAGGCTCCGCGCTGGGCCTTTGAAAAATTCGAAGGAGCCGATTCACAGCTGGGAATACAGATGAAATCAGTTGGTGAGGCCATGTCCATTGGGAGAACCTTTAAAGAAGCTCTTCAAAAAGCCCTTCGTTCTCTTGAGATCGGAAGATTTGGTCTCGGGTCCGACGGTGTCCTTAAAATAGAGCAGATGCTTAAAAGACTTCCGGAACGGCATAAGCACGATATCATTGAAAAAGAGCTTCACAATACCAGGGAAGACCGGATATTTTACGTGAATATGGCTTTTAAATACGGCTGGAGTGTGGACAGGGTCTTTCAACTGACAAAAATTGATCCCTGGTTCCTTAACCAGATGCTTGAGATCATAGAGGCAGGGAAAGACTTTACCAGAGATTACAAAAGTAACGGCTTTACCGCGGAAAATGTAAGACACATGAAAGAAATGGGTTTTTCCGACATGCAGCTGGGATTCCTTGTCTTCCGGGATGAGCTGGTCCGTCTTTATGATCGAGGCCCCGATTACCAGAAAGACTACAGTATTAAACTAAAAGAAAAGGAAAAACTGGTTCGTGAATTTAGAAAAGAAATGGGAATAATACCGGGATTCCGGCTTGTTGATACCTGCGGCGGTGAATTTGAAGCCTTTACCCCGTATTATTATTCTGCCTATGATGATGAAAATGAAACACGCGATTCCGATAAAAAAAAGATCATGATATTGGGCGGCGGACCAAACAGGATCGGCCAGGGAATAGAGTTCGATTATTGCTGCTGTCACGCTTCTTTTGCTCTGCGTGATGAAGGGATCGAATCAATAATGGTCAATTCAAACCCGGAAACCGTATCTACCGACTATGATACCTCAGACCGGCTCTACTTTGAACCGCTGACTCTTGAAGATATTCTGCATATTTATGAAAAAGAAAAACCCGATGGAGTTATTGTCCAGTTTGGCGGCCAAACTCCTCTCAGGCTTGCCGGTATGCTCGAAGAAAATGGGGTGAAAATAATCGGGACTTCTCCCGATTCAATAGACCGTGCCGAAGACAGGGAACGGTTTGCCGAAGTGGTTCGCAAACTGGACCTGCTGCAGCCGGCAAACGGGATTGCCTTTTCCGAAGATGATGCCCTGAAGATTGCCGGTGAAATCGGCTACCCGGTTCTTGTTCGTCCTTCCTATGTTCTGGGGGGCAGAGCCATGGCTATTATATACGATGAAAACAGTCTTATTCATTACATAAGGACTGCAGTTGACCTCACGCCGGAACATCCGATCCTGGTAGATAAATTTCTTGATGACGCCATTGAGATAGATGTTGATGCCCTCTGTGATGGTGATAATATTTATATCGGGTCTATTATGGAACACGTGGAAGAAGCCGGGGTTCACTCAGGTGACTCTGCCTGTATTATTCCGCCTGTATCTATCTCGCCAATGATGATAGACACTATTTCCCGGACCACTGAAGCGCTTGCCAAAGAACTGGGCGTTATTGGTCTTCTTAACATCCAGTTTGCCATTAAGGATAACAGCCTGTACGTGATTGAAGTTAATCCCCGGGCATCGCGGACTGTTCCTTTTGTTTCAAAAACAACAGGAGTTCCCCTGGCAAAAATCGCCGCTAAAATAATGCTCGGGAAAAAACTCTCCGATTTTGGTCTTGATGCCATGAAACAGTTTCCTTTTATCAGTGTTAAAGAAGCAGTGCTGCCGTTTAACAAATTTCCCGGCGTTGACACCCTTCTTTCTCCTGAAATGAAATCCACAGGCGAAGTTATGGGAATTTCCGAAAATTTTGGTGAATCCTTTTACAAAGCCACCCTGGCTGCCGGGGACAGACTTCCCCTGGAGGGAACGGTATTTCTCAGTATCAACAGGCAATCCAAGGTTAGCCTTCTTGATGAGGTACGAGAGCTGCATAAAAATAATTTTAAACTCGTTGGCACCGAAGGTACGGCAGAATTCTTTAATAATAATGATATCCCCTGTGAAATTGTTCACAAAGTCCGGGAAGCCAGGCCCAATGTTGTGGATCTTGTAAAAAACGAAGAAATTGACCTTATTATCAATACTCCTGCCGGAAAAATGTCAAAGGATGACGCCTTCCATATCCGCCAGGCCGCTGTTAGATATCATATTCCTATTATGACCACTATATCAGCTGCCAAGGCTGCTATTAAGGGAATATTAGAAGTCAAAAAGAACCGGGGATTGTCCGTGAAATCAATCCAGGAATATCATAAAGAAGTAATTTAGCGAAAATACAGGAATACTACAATGAAAGAAAATACTACTAAAGAAAAAAAGACCTTATTAAATGAAGACGATATAGAAAATATTATCAGCGAGATATCCCAAAAGATCTATGAGGAATATAAAAACCTTATTGATATCGATCATTTTGCCATTATTGGTGTTCAAACCAGGGGTGTGGAAATCGCAAACAGGATCAAAGAAAAAATTGAGAACCTTTCATCAAAGGAGCTCCCTTTCGGAACCCTGGATATCACCTTTCACCGTGATGATATCGCCACCAGGGGTATTCTTCCGGTAATAAAAGAAACCCGTATTGAGTTCGATATCACCAAAATGACAATTCTTCTTGTTGATGATGTTATTTTCACGGGCAGAACCATGAAAGCTGCCCTGGAAACACTCATGACATTCGGCCGCCCCAGCGCCATTCGCCTTTTCGAACTGATCGACCGCGGCAACCGCGAACTCCCCATTCAGCCCGATTATTGCGGATACCAGCTCAAAACCAGCCTGGGAGACCTGGTAAAAGTCCGCCTCATAGATACCGACGGTATTGAAGACTCTGTGGTGCTGGTTGAGAACTAGCTGATGCCGGGTCTTCGGCTCCGCTCAGACACCGGATAACCGGAAAAGGGTTTGATTCTGAGAGACGTTGCAGTGCAACGCCTTTACTGGCTGGTTTCAGGCCAGGGCTATGGGGATTTCTCATAGCGTGGGGCTTCCAGCCTCTCGTTATGAAGAAGGAAGCTCCGGCTCAAAATCTTAGTTTTTTAAGAAAGCTAGCGCGCCGCAAGGGCATCATCGATCATATCATCAATATCATTGCCGGATAATAGATCCTGCTTTGCTCCGTTCCCGGAATCATTCTCTGAGGCCTTAAACACCTGCTTATAGGTTCCCTCAAGCTGTTGGGTGATAAAATTATCATATTGGTTCGGCTCAAGCCTGTTATTTGTCCCAAATAGAAAGATTATCAGCAGGAGAGCGGCGGCCGCCAATGAGGAAAAGGAGCCTGTATAAAAAATTATACGCTTCCTGGTTTTACCTTTTTTTTCAAGAACTCCGGAAGCAATCTTCCGGTTCCAGTTGCTGCTCTCCATACGTTCCCGTATTTCCTGTTTCATAGGTCTGCCTCCCGCAGCAGTTTATGAAGGATCTCCCGCCCCCGGGAACTCCTTGATTTTACCGTCCCTTTTTTTATGTCCAGTTTCTCGGCAATCTGCCCTGTTGAGAATCCCCCGGCAACCAGTTCCATTACCTCCCGGTAGGTATGGGGCAGTTTCTCAATTGCTCCGTAAAGAGAGTCAATCTCTTGTGAATTTATATCAACATCTCCATTCATTTTTTCAAGAGACTTCCTGAATTTTTTCTCCTCTCTTTCCAGTCTTTTGATCATCCTGAGCGATTCGTTCCGCGCGATTGAATACAACCAGGTGGACATCTTTGAATCACCCCTGAACTTCCCTTTTGCCAGGCTCCGGTATGCCCTGATGTATGTCTCCTGCGCCACATCATCAATAGCATGATAGAACCGCTCCGGCAAATTCTTCTCTATCGCGGAAAGGACGATCCCCTTTGTTGCGCCTATTATTTCAGCGAATTCCTTCTCTGTCATTTCCGTTTCTCATCTTCTATGCCGTTGTCGTTTCTTTTTTCTTTCATCCCGGAGCCGTTTCCGCTGCTCCGGAGTGAGCACTTTTTCAATCTTTACGCGCTGCTCTATCCTGAGCAGGCGAATTTCCACTTCTATGTCCGATATTGCTTTTAGCACAACCCGTACTTTTTTTATATCAATATTTTCACTCCGAAGCAGTTTCCTGAGCTGCTTCTTTTTGGGACGCAGTTTCTTACGCTGCCCTTTCAAACTATCACTATATGCCTCATTGATTACGCCAATCTTCTTAATCTGGTCTTCCGTCAATTTCAAGGTTTCCCGCATATAATCAGGATTGCCAAAGCACATCCCTTTGCCCCGCATCCGTCCCTGTCCGCGATGCATGCCTCTCCCCTGCCCCATTCCTCTTCCTCTCCCCTGCCGCTCTGCAAAAAGTTCTCCCGCTGCCAGGAACAGCATCACAACCAGGGCTATTACAGACACTCCTCTCTTCATCTTCTTCTCCTTATCCCCTTTATATGCAACTTTTTCAGACGAACTTCATCCGGTCAATTTCTTATCGATACGGGCAGTCGCCCTTCCTGCCGGAACCTCTTTTAAAGCGGCGAAACCGGTTAAACTGTTCTTTCTGTTCTTTGGTTAACACCTCTTCAACTGCTTTCCGTTGTTCCTTTCTTAGCTCACGGACCTTCTCCGCGTTGTCCCGGTTATTAAAACATTTCTCCCGGTATTCCGTTTTTATTTTAAAAATCCGTTCTACCTGTTCTTTGGAAAGATTCAGCTTTTTCTCCATCATTTTCAGGCGCATCATCCCGCCTCCCCGGTTTCCGTAAGCACAATTACCATGTCCCCGGCCTCGATTTCCTCGCCCTCTTCCCTGGGAAAAAACTTCAGTTACTCCCAGGGTCACTACTACTGCCAGCGCTGTTACTACTACTGCAAAATGTTTTTTATTCATTTAACCGCTCCTTTTTTTGATTTTGCCGGTTTGACCCTCTTTTTTGCAAAACAGTTCCAATTTTTTTAGAGAATTTTTTATAAAAATGTATTTGTACAATAAGCGCGGGTATAATAAATCGGTATAATCACATTTGACCGGCAGGAGAAAGCCCATGAGCGCTGCAAAAACAGCACCTAAAAAATCATCTATGAAAAAACCTATCAAAAAGACTAAAACACCGGATTTATCCCTGGTTTTACCCGTATATAACGAAGAAGAAAACCTGGATCTTCAATATGAAAAAATAATCGAAGCGATTACTCCGCTGAAACTGAACTATGAAATTATCTTTGTAAACGACGGCAGTACCGATTCTTCGGCCTCAATTCTTAAAGAAATCGCCAAAAAAGACAAAAACGTTAAAGTTATCCTGTTTAGAAGAAATTTCGGCCAAACCCCGGCCATGTCTGCCGGTATTGACTATTCCTCCGGGGAAATTATCGTATTTATGGACTCCGATTTACAGAACGAAGCCGGTGAAATCGGCAGACTGCTTGAGAAAATAAATGAAGGGTATGATGTTGTTAGCGGCTGGCGGAAAAAAAGGCAGGATAAATTCTTTTCAAGAAAACTCCCTTCCATGATCGCGAACAAGCTCATTTCTAAGGTTACGGGGGTTAAACTGCACGACCTTGGCTGTTCTCTCAAGGCCTACAGAGGGGATGTGCTGCGGCAGGTGAGCCTCTATGGTGAGATGCACCGGTTTATCCCGGTTCACGCCTCCTGGGTTGGTGCCAACATTACCGAAATCCCGGTTGAGCATCATGCCCGTCAATTTGGCCAGTCCAAATACGGTATTATGCGAACTTTTAAGGTTATGCTGGACCTTATTACTGTTAAATTCCTGGGAACCTATTCCACCAAACCCATCTATATGTTCGGCGGAACCGGTATTATCTTCATTATGCTGGGATTCTTGAGCGGACTTGCGGTAATTCTAATGAAGATCATTATGGGAACAGATATGACCGGCAATCCTTTGCTCTATCTTACTATCATGCTGGCTATCTTAAGTATCCTTTTTATACAAATTGGTATTCTGGCAGAGATTATGATACGGATCTATCATAATTCATCCAATATGGTTCCCTATCATGTTAAAGAAACCGTTAATTTGGACTCGTAAGAAAGTTCAAGGTTCAAGGTTCGAAGTTCGAGGTTTTTTATCCGAGGGTTAATCACCCGGAAAGATATTGAACCGGTTTTGGACTTTCTCCCGTATTTTTTCCAGCATCAGTCTTCATCCTTAAACAAAAACTTAACGGGGTGTTTCTTCAGCTCAACCGATATCTCATTCATTGTTTTCGCGGTCTTTCTAAAAGATCCCAGGATGGCAATAACATCGGTTTGGGCGCTTGCTAAAATCTTATTTAAATTGTCGCCGCTGTCGGCCAGGTTCGTAAGCAGTCTGCGCAGATTATCCCTGCTGTCGAGTGAGAGCTGTTTAAAGGTATTGGCAGTGCTGGAGAGGGTTACCAGTAAATTGTGTACATCCTGGAGTATTGCCTCCAGATTCACGTATTCAATCCCTTCAATAACATCCCCTGCCAGAAGAAGATTCCCTACTCTCTCGGGATTCTTGAATTCTATGCTGGGGTCTCCTATTACATTCTGGTTCTGGATTACCGCGGAACAGTCCTCAGACAGTTCGATATCCTTTTGAATTCTCATGGTTGCCAGGAAATGCAGCGCCGGTTTGTATACGGGTTTCACCTCTACAACCCGCCCGATAGTATAGCCTTTTATCATTATTGGGGTTCCCTTTTTTATGGACGTGAGATTGTCTACTTTCAGATATACATCCATAGTTGATGTTGCTACGGAATACCCCAGTTTAAACAGGATAAACAATAACAGTACCGCTACGGGAACCACAACAAAAAGTCCCACCCTGAATTCATTTATATTTCTCCTGGCCATTACCATTACCTCTCTATTACAATATGAATTACAATATTACCATTGGTCCTTTATTGGACATACCTTTATATTGATTAAGGTATTCATTTGTTGAGTCTACATAGTCTCTCTTTGTTCCCGTAAAAACAACTCTGCCGTTAAAAAGCATGATATAGACATCTGCCATATCAAGAAATTTATCCGGTTCATAGGTTATAAAAATTACGGTTTTATTTTCTTCAAAAGCTCTTTTTCTCAGGCTTTCCATCAATGACTCAATATTCAAAGGAGACTGCCCCTCAAAAGTATGTTCCATTAGAACCATGTCCGGATCCAGCGCTACGGCCCTGGCATAGGCCGTTTTTAATATTTCAGACCTGAGAAGGTCAATTGGGCGCAGTTTTTTGCAATGATCAAGATTCAATTCATTAATAAGTTCACTTACCACCTTCCTTATTTCTTCTTTACTCAAATCGGAATGATAGGTCATGGGCAGTGCGATATTTTCCTCCACTGACATGTTGCTCATAAGTCCAAAATCGGCATGATTATAACCAATGTCTTTCCGGTAATTATGGATCTCAAAATAGTCAAACTCTTTAATGGATTGCCCTTTGTATAATATATCGCCCTTAAAATCTTCCTCAAATCCCAGGATCAATGGAAAAAGCGAGTCCAGGCCCGAATTTTCCGGACCAAACAATACAACGTTCTCCCCTTTTGAAACGGAAAGGAATATGTCATTCAAGTGACTCTGATCTTCCGTTTCAAGGGACACATTCTTCAGTTCAAGTAAAATCTCTTTTTTGTTTTCTTCCATTCGATTTCCTGTTTTCTATAAATAAAACCAGACCGAAATAAGCGCGTTAATAACAAAAATAAATGCCAGTGTGCGAATTACGGCCCGGGATACATAAATTGGGATCTCAAACTTCGACTTTGGCATAAACCCGTAGTAGCAGCACACTAAAGGAATAAAAATCCCATAAATTAGACTCTTCAGTACTGTTGCTGCCAGATCCTCAATAGAAAAAGATTCCATCAGGGTCCGGGCAAACTCGTCTATGGGGATATGAATGGTCATTACCTGGGATATCAAATATCCCCCAAAAAAAGCGACTATGTCAAAAAATATCATCAACGAAAATAGTGAGATAATTGATGCCATAATTCTCGGGAAAACGATATACAACCTGGTATCGATCCCCATTATCTCCATGGATAAGATTTCCCTGTTCTGTTTTTGTGTTGCGATCTCCGCGGTAATGGCAGATCCCGATCTGCTGATCACGATCAGGGCTGTGGCAAGGGGCCCCAGCTCCCGGGCGACAATAATAACCAGCAGGTTGCCTAAAAATCCCTCGATCCCGAATTTCGGCAGGTTTGTCATTGCCTGGATTATTACGGTTCCGCCAATTAGCAGGGCTATAAAAAGCACAAACGGAAGCGCATCTATACCGGTAAACCTGGTCTGGTTTATTACGATTGTATAGATAGACCTGAACCTCAGATACCGGAAGGATTTAAAAGAAACAACGATAGATACAATAAATCGATAAAAGTTCCTTCCCCCTGTCCAGAGGCTTATTACCCGTCTTCCTACAGCTCTAACAATATTTGCTCTTCTCACCATAATTACCTGATATTATCACAATATACTCTATTTAAATCAATCAAAATTTATTTTATGAAAGCAGTCTCAAGAAACTAAAATTTAAATAGGGCCTGTTTCCGGGAAGAGAGACGTTGCATGCAACGTCTCTCAAAACCAAACCCCTCGCAGGGGTCGCACACCTTGCCCGGAGCATCTTCGCTTCGCAAAAAACAGACCCCGGTGTCGACACAGTTTCTTCCGTATTATTTCCCTGCTTCGCAGGGTCCGCACTCTCAAGAAACTCTTTTTCAATAGAGCCTTTTTCGGGGGATCTTACC
>JAAENB010000187.1 GCA_024224995.1 bacterium
ATGCTCTGTCGAGTATTTTTTTATAAAAAATAGTTTACTTTTTGATGTTATTTGTAACAAAATACGTTGAAATGTACCGGATTTTACATATGCAGCAAAAGCAACACTAAATAACGAGGTTAATATATGGAAAATACTTATTATGATCAGAATCTTGTTTCCAACGCGGCAGCGTCGGAACGGGCGGAATTTATTAAAAAGACCTATCTCCATCTTGCCGGGGCAATACTGGTATTTGTAGGACTTGAATATGTTCTGCTTCAACTGCCGTTTGTTCCAAACATGGTGGCCGCCATGACCGGGGGGTACAGCTGGCTCATTGTTCTTGCCGTATTTATGGGAGTAAGCTGGCTTGCGGACAAATGGGCTCATTCCAGTACTTCGAAAAGTACCCAGTACATGGGGCTTGGTCTTTATGTTGTGGCAGAGGCTGTAATATTTGTACCATTGTTATATATCGCGACAACTTTCACGTCTCCCGATGTTATTCCCACAGCCGCAATTATTACGGGGCTTCTTTTTACGGGATTAACGTTTGTAGCTCTAACAACAAAAAAAGACTTCTCCTTTCTTGGGGGAGTTATGAAAATAGGATTTTTTGTAGCTATGGGCGTTATTGTGGCAAGCATTGCTTTTGGCTTTTCACTTGGCCTGGTTTTTTCCGCCATAATGGTAGTTCTCGCCGGAGCGGCTATTCTCTATACCACGTCAAACATTGTTCATGAATACAATACCACACAGTACGTAGCTGCGTCTCTTTCTCTTTTCGCGGCAGTAGCTCTGCTCTTCTGGTATATTCTGAGGATTGTTATGGCGTTTATGGGTGATGATTAAATGAGGTGCAAGGGGCACGGGTCTTCGGCTCCGCTCAGACACCGGGGTCTGTTTCCATCGGCCCCCCAACCCCTCGCAGGGGTCGCACCCCCAGAGGGGGCGCAAGAGTTATTGGAAATGGGCCCATTTTAGCCCGGGGTTTTAACCCCTATAGGGCAGCAGAGCAGAACCCGGATAATATCTCCCGGGAACAGGCCCTGTTTCTAAAATAGTTCACCAGGGCTATGGGGATTTCTCATAGCGTGGGGCTTCCAGCCCCTCGTTATGATGAAG
>JAAENB010000188.1 GCA_024224995.1 bacterium
AAATACAGGGTTAAAAGGAATAACTGCCCATTACTGTAGATCCCCACAAGTGAAGAGTCATGCATCAATGGAAGAATTACAATCCCCAACTGAAAAATAACAATCGCAAATATCGTAGAGACAGCAAATGGTACTGTATTTGCCAAAAAAGATTTTATAATTGATAGATTAAAGGCAAACTTGAACTTAAACCGCTTTAAAATTGACACAGACATCCACAGAAGATAACCAACAATTATCGCAATCCTGATGTACGCGAGCTCAAAATACCCTCCCTTATATACAATTACAAGAAATGTCCCGCCCAGCAGCGTAACAGCAAAACCGGATTTAAAGAACGATAAAATAAGAAATTTCTCTTTTGCTTCAAACATTGAGTAAAATGTATTCTGGTATTCACTTCCAACCCGCACCAGGCCAAACAGCAATATTAAATAGACAACTTCGCTAGTATGACTGGTAAAATAGAGTGAGAGAACCATTATGCTAAAGACAAATAATAGCAATATTGTTTTAACAAAAACTACTGTTGATACATTTTCATTCTCATTATCCTGATCAAGGTTTATTGCGCGTATAAGGGTTACATTGAGGCCAATATCAGAAAATGCCAAAAAAAATGTGGCATATCCTAAAGCCGTAGTATATATTCCATAATCGTTCACAGAGAGATACTGGGCAATGATGACTGTCAGTGAAAAGAAGATAACTTTTTCCAATACAGTTGTTGCCGTTACCGCAAACGTGAACTTAAAGAACCTTTTTTTATTATTATTTCCCATACTGATTATTATTCAAAAAAACAATTTTCTTTCTTCAACAGCAAACTACCCCATTCTGCATTGAGAAAGTTTCAATTATGTCAAACTGTCAATATCTTTTTCATTTAGAAAAAATAAAATAATGGATAGCAGTATTTTCACCGGATTTTGATCGTATTATAAGCACTTTTCTTCCGGAGATCAAGCAAAATTACGTTTATCATACCCTATGCACAATTTTATGATATCAGCAAAATGTCAAGATTTTATATTTAAAACTTGATTTATTACCGCCCTCTTTTCAATATTTGCAGCAATAATTTTATACAAAAAGGATGTTTTATGCCAGGATCATACGGAATAGTTCTTGCCGGTGGAGTGGGTGCCCGCATGGGCAGTGACATTCCCAAGCAATTCCTTGAAGTTTTGAATAAACCGATTATTGTTTATACACTTGAAGCTTTTCAAAACCACAGTACCATAGACGGTATAATTGTTGTTATTCACCGGGATCATATTGATAAAATTGAACACTTTAAAGAACAATACAAGCTGTCCAAAATTCTGTCCGTTATTCCGGGCGGTGAGACCAGGCAGGATTCTTCCTTCAATGCTCTTTCCGGATTTTCCTTTGCCCCTGACGACGTGCTCCTGCTTCATGACGCGGTCCGTCCCTTTATTACCGATGAAATCATCAGCAGGTGCATTGAGGAAACAAGAACCAATGGTGCTGTTGGGGTTTGCGTTAATACGAACGATACTATTTTCCGGAGCGACCCCCATGGCATGATAGATTCAATTCCCGACCGGGATATGCTGCGCAACGCCCAGACCCCCCAGGGATTCAGATATAAAATTATCAAAGACTCTCATGAGTATGCCCGGGCAAATAACTTTGCTCAATCGACCGATGACATCCGGCTGGTTTTAAACAACAATAACCGGGTTAAGATCATCCCCGGCAGCTATGAAAACATTAAAATAACCACTCCCAATGACCTGGTCTTTGCTGAAGCAATTATTTCAGGGAGGCAAAAAACTCCTGCCCCTGTTTTAAGAAAAGTTCCTTCCACTTCGGGCGACACCTTTTCCATTCAAGCTAAATCGATTACCAAACGGTTTGGCCGGGCTCCTCTTTTTAAAAATATTGATATTTCTCTAAAAAGCGGTTCATCTCTTTCAATTACCGGTTCCAATGGTACAGGCAAATCAACACTCATGCAGATATTCGCAGGTATCCAGGTTCCTTCTGCCGGTTCAATGGAATACCGGCACAATGACCAACCGCTTTCATTGTCCGAAAGAATCAATTTAACCGGATTTATCAGTCCCCTGGTTAATCCCTACGAGGGACTTTCTGGATTTGAGAATATTGAATTTGCCATAAAAAAACCGGTAAAAGAAAAACTGGGTGATTCGGGGATTAATGCTTTCCTGGAACAATTCGGACTCCTCAAACATAAAAACAAACACTTGCGCTATTACTCTTCGGGAATGAAACAGCGGCTTAAATTTATTCTTGCCGTCATTAACGAGCCCCCTATCCTGTTCCTGGATGAGCCGGGTTCAAACCTGGACAGAAACGGTAAAGATATTATTTATTCATATATTGACTCCATTCGTGAGAAGACTATTCTAATTATTGCCACTAATGAGCCGGAAGAGGCTAAGCTTTGCAAGGAGAACATTAATCTTGGCTGCTGATATCAAACATATTACCAAACATTTTCTTAAAGACTTCAGGGTTGAATTCAGGAACCGCTTTGCCCTGAATATTGCCCTTGCTTTTGCCGGTATTTCCACCCTGGCCGTGAGCCTGGTTGCCGGCGGGATTTCCTTTTCTTTCAAGGTCCAGTCGATCCTGCTCTGGCTTATTATCTTTTTTAGTGCCATGAACGGCCTTTCTCATATCTTTGTCCGGGAGGAAGATGAAAGAACCGCTCTTTTCCTGAGACTCAACTCCCCTGTTGAGGTGATCTACCTTTCCAAGCTCATCTTTAATATAATCTTTTTTACTATTATTCTCCTGGTGATTGTTCCCCTGTTTATATTTTTACTCCGTGTTTCAATAACCCACCTCCCCCTGTTCGCGGCATCAGTCTTTGCCGGGGGGCTGGCAATTTCAGCTTCCACCACCATTTTGGGAGCGATGGTTGCGAAAGCCGGTGGGAAAGGCTCTCTTTTTACTATTATTTCTTTTCCTATTCTGCTGCCGGTTCTCTGGGTTTCCATTTCGTCCACTTCCGCCTCCCTGGATTCTACTGCCCTTCCCAATTATAATAATATCATTTTTTTACTTGCATTTTCCGGCATGATCATAGGAATATCGTTTTTATTATTCCGGTTTATCTGGATTGAGGAATAATAAGTACAAATTTTTTACCGGATTCCATTATGAATATTACCTGGATCGTTTACATACTTATGCCGGTTTCCATTGCTCTGGCTTTTCTGTGGGCTCCTCCTGCCGAATTTCTTGGCGATGCCAGCAGGATCATATACTTTCATGTTCCCATTGCCTGGGTTTCCGTGCTTGCTTTTATTTTTTCGGGCATTGCTTCTATTATTTACCTGTTCGACAAAAAAAAGAGATTTTTCCTGCTCGAAGAAAAAGCGTATAATTCCGCCTATATTGGCATGGTTTTTACCATCCTTACGATCATTACCGGGTCTATCTGGGCCAGGATCAGCTGGGGAGTTTTCTGGAACTGGGACCCCAGGGAAACCTCCATTATTATCCTGCTTGCCATTTATGCTGCCTATTTCAGCCTCTGGTCGGCATTAAGCGAGAACAGCAACAGGGGCAGGATCAGCTCATCGTATCTTATTTTCGCGATGATTATAATGCCTGTTTTTATATTTATAATTCCCAGGGTCTTTGACTCCCTTCACCCGGATACGATCATTAACCCGGAACAAAAAGTCCACCTCGAACAGAGTATGAGGATAACTCTTATTGTTTCGGCTATTACATTTACCATGCTCTTTTTTTATCTTCTCAGCCTGGCCAACAGGCTCTCAATTATAGATAAAAAAATAACAGAGAAATATGAATAAATATTACAGGAAAAAAATATGGATACCAGCAACTCTACTCTACTAATCGTTATGGCCGTTGTCCTTATTATATGGACAGGAATTGCCATTTATCTTTTTAAAATCGATATAAAGATCTCAAAACTGGAAAAAGAAATCGATGAGTTACGGACAAATTAAGATACCCTTAAAAGGAAAATATATTCAATGAAGAATAAAAGATTTATTATTTTTATACTTGCCATTGTCCTTATGGTTGTGGCTCTTGCCACCCAGAGAGATAATCTTTTTACTGCCTATGTTTCTTTCAAAGAAGCGATACAAAAGCCGGATCGTCGTGTTCAGGTTATTGGCAAGCTGGACAAATCAATCCCTGTTAAAATGGAAACCGAATCTTTTTCATTCACCTTTACCGACAAAGCCGGGGACTCCCTCAATGTTGTCTCCTCTAGAATTAAACCAACAAACTTTGAACACGCTGAACAGATTGTTGCTCTTGGTAAATACAGTACTCAGGAAAAGCTGTTCCGCGCCGACGAGATTATGGTGAAATGTCCTTCAAAATACAAAAAGAAAAATATCATAAAAGAGTAATGTATGAGAATTTGCGCTCTTTTTAATAATTACACTGACTACAGGAAATAACTATGGAAAGCTTCTGGATCAATATAGCAAAAACAGGCATTGGGAACATATTTATCGTTTTTTCACTTATCGCGTCTATAGCGGTTATTGTTCTTTCTGTTTTACATTCAACTACGGGCTCCGGGTCCTCGTTCCGCTCTGCTTACCGGGGATTTTATTTTACTTCAAGCGTACTCATTACCCTTTCTATGATTCTTCTTTTTGCCGCCTTTCTCGGGTTTCGATTTGAATATGTATATGTGTATGAAAATTCTTCCAGGGATCTTCACCTGCTTTACTTAATAGCAGGGGTCTGGGCCGGAAAATCGGGCAGCTTTTTATTATGGGCATTTCTTCTGAATATATTCGGGATCTTTGTTTTACGCGCTAAAGATTCAAATGAAAATATTCTGTTGACCGTAATTACTGTAACCCAGTTATTCATCCTTATTATTTTGTTAATAGACAGTCCTTTTAAATTGATGTGGGATGAATACAAAAATGTCGCCAAAGGTTTTGTTCCCAATGACGGGGCCGGTCTTAACCCCATTCTCATTGACCCCTGGATGGTTGTCCATCCTCCTGTCCTGTTCCTGGGCTACGCCTCTGCCTCCATCCCCTTTGCCTATGCCATTGCAGCATTGATCAGGAAAGAATATTCACAATGGATTGTGAGTGCCTATAAATGGATACACTTCAGCATGGTTACCCTGGGCATTGGTATTTTCCTGGGCGGTTACTGGGCATATAAAGTCCTGGGCTGGGGCGGTTTCTGGGGCTGGGACCCGGTGGAAAACTCATCTCTTATTCCCTGGCTTATTGTTGCCGCTCTTGCGCATGGTGTTGTTATTCAAAAAAGAAAAAAAGCCATGGTTGGAACGAATATTTCCCTCGCCCTTGCCTATTTTATCCTGGTATTCGTTAGCACCTTTTTAACCAGGAGCGGTGTTCTTTCGGATTTCTCAGTTCATTCTTTTGCTGCTGATACGATCATGACAATAACATTGCTGCTCTTCTGTATTTTCTTTATATTAACAGCCGTCATTATCTTTGCAATTCGATACAGACGTTCGGCATCAAATCCCCTGTCGAACAGGATCTTCACCTGGGAAAATCTCACTACCTACGGAATTCTGTCATTAATCCTGTTTTCCGGTATTATTCTTCTTGGCACTCTTATGCCTATTATCACGGGTCTGCTCCTGAAGAACCCGGTTAAAGTGGGTCAGGGGTACTACAGCAATATTTCCCTGCTTTTTGGCATCCTTATTCCGGGCTTTCTAATTGCCGCTACTATTGCCATAACCGGGAATAAAATAAAAACCCCGTCTACGATTATCAGCCTTGCATTTTCTTTTGCTTTTTCGATCTTTTTTAACAGTTTTTATCCCTTTTCTGCCATTGCCCATATATTTATCCCCATAGCGTTTTTTGTTTTTTTACAGTCTTTACTGGATCTTTTTATTTTCAAAACTTCGCCTATTCTCGCGTCCCGCATTTCCCATATGGGCGTCGCGATTCTCATAATAGGGGTCATTACTTCCACCTATTTTACCTCGTCATCAAAAGACAAAATATATAAAGATATGGAGAATAATATTGGGCCGGTAAACCTTACCTTTAAAGGGCTTACCAAAAAGAAAAAATCGACTCTTCTTTTTTCCGTTCGGAAGTGGGGTAATACCCAAAATGCCGAAATTGATTATTACTTCAGCGAAAAGCTGAAGGGCATGTATAAAAAACCCTATGTTGAACAATTTTTCTGGGGGGACCTGTATATTATTCCCCAGAGCTTCGAATCGGGCCAAAACAGCGCTTCCGAGTCGCTTGTCCTTGAAAAAGGAAAAACAGCCAAAAGCGGAAACCTTTCTATTAAATTTATTCAATTTTCTACCGAAGGGATGACCTCTGAGTCTCCTTCCATTTTCGCGAATCTTCTTATTAACAATAAAAAAGTCTCTCCCGGCGTCACTGTTCTTGCCAATGGACACCGCCGCTATATCGACAAAAAGATTCCCGGTACAGAACGAACTATTGGCCTCCATAATTTTGACCTGAGTAAAAAATCAGTTTCCCTTAGCATGAGCCCGGGAAAAAACGCTATGATTATGCCGGACAGTTTGATTATTGATATTTCCAAAAAGCCCTTCATATGGCTTGTATGGCTGGGCACGCTGCTGATCACCGCAGGCGGAATTATTGCTCTAACCAGAAAATCCCCCCGGTCTTCTTCAGGTAGCTCGGTTGCGTAAGCCCACTTTCAGACGCGGGTGCGCGAGCTCGCTTTTAATAGCTCTTGCCATCGTGCTCGCAACCCTGTTGACTCCGGATTCTGCCGGAGTTCATGCCAGGGATAAAGACGTGTATCTGCGTTACCTGCTGGAGCTGGCCCGCAAACCACCCCCGGATAATGCCCCTTCTGAAGAAATTTTTATGAAAAACGGTGTTATTTTTTGCACCGGTTCCAGCAAAGCCGCTCTTCACAATAACAAGGCTGCCCGCTTGATTGAAAAAGGCAAGTACGATGATGCGATTACACTTCTTAATACGGGCCTGGAAAATGCCGCTCTCTTTTTTCCCTTTCGGTACAACATGGGTACCTGCTATCTTTTTAAAAACGACCTGAAAAGATCTCTCCTTCATTTTACCAAAGCCCAACAGGTTGTTCCCGAATATTCAAAAACCTATTTACAGATCGGGTTTATTTATTCTCGATACGATGATGTGGATACTGCCATTGTCTTCTTTAAAAAAGCCCTGGAAAGAAACAGCAAAGAATTGGAGACTTTTATTCTTATTGGTGATATCTTCTTTAAACGAAAGCAGGTTGAAATGGCCCGGAAGTTCTATGCGGCGTCTCTGGAGCTGAGCCCCCGGTATACCAACGGACTTATTGGTATGGCAAAAGTCCTTTATGTTAAAGAAAAATATATCCAGGCAATTGTTCTGTTCAAATCCGTTAAAATAACCGGTGACTATGACCGGTCTCTTCACTATTATTACGCTGAAGCCTCTTATAAACTTCGGGACTATAAAAGAGCCAAAGAACAGTATGAAAAGTTATTACAATTTAAAAAAGACAAGTTTTTCCTTAACTTTTCAATTGACCTTATTGAATACAAAAAAAACTTAAGCGAAGATTTCGCCCAGGGCCCAATGGGGGAATAAGAAAGTTTGAAGTTATTTAATCACTATCCTGGAAATCTCTACTTTATATGAGTTATATGAATTTTCCAGCATTTTGTGCAGGCTTCTTATCAATTCCCGGTCCGTTGATCTTCTCTGGACATAGCGTTCTATATCATCAAACTGATTTTTTAATTTTTGGCCGATATCATCCAGCTCTGTCGCTATTGATATTGAGGACTTTGAGCGGTCTTTCACTTTCAATTTTTTTAGCTCATCTTCCAGCTCTGTCTCTTTCCGGACCTTTTCTTCATTCTCCAGAACAATCTTTTCTATTATGCTTTGCGATAAAATGACAAAGTTAACCGGGCTGAGTAATTCATAATACTTTTTTGAAGAAAGGTCCATTGGGAATATTAGCTCCGGTATCGATTTTACCGAAAAATTTTCTCTGATCCGTTCCACTGTTCCGGAATCAATTACAATCCGGTTTGCCAGCGGCAATGCCTGCAATTCTTCAATGCTGTATTCTCTGAACCGTATCAATTCATCATTTACGAGCTTTACGGTCTCTGTTAGCACCTGGATAGATATTTTCAACCGGCCCGACAGCTGCCGTGACCGGTTATAGTCTTCCATGTTTTTAGAAATCGTTAACGCCGTTTGTGCTGCCATAAGAGGATCGGTAAAAAAAGCTACAACCTTGCTGTTAGACAATTTGGTTATTACTCCACTACATTCATAAATACAGGACGAAACAAATGATTTTATTCCGATATTCAGTTTTATAAGCTCCGGGATGCTCCGGTTTGCCGACACCCGGTCGAATTCGAGTACGTCAATATTTAAAATTGTTGTTTCCTGCTGCACCAATCCTTCCAGGATAATAACCTGCTCTCCCTGAGCAGTACTGCTTTCCATGTCGGGTGCTTCGTATTTTCGAAAAATATTTACAATAAATCCATCTATTTCTTTTAATGCCTCTTCCGGCAGCATCTTAAGGATATGAATGATATCCCGGGATATTCCATATTCTTCCTTTAATAAAGACACCAGGAAAAAAGAAAATTCAACGGACTTTAAATCTCCCAGAATCGTAAGAATATCCCGCTGTATGGTCTTATTTTTAATGATCAGCATATCCCTGATAGAGCGTAACGCGTCTGTATTTCCCAGTCGAACAAGCAGTAGACAGGAATAAATCCGGACCATAATCCCCGGATCTTTGAGGTATTCCTGCAGGTATTTCATAAGCTGGCGTTTATTATAATCAGAAATATTCGTTACAATATATTCTATCGCCCTGACGATGATGTCTTTTTCAACCCCGCTATCCGTTGATAGAAAGAGATTATGCAGATATTCTATATCCCCCTCATTCCCGCTTTTTCCTATCCCCAGTGTTGCCGCATTACGTATTCCGGAATTATTATTGGTTTCCACCAATCTCTTAAATATTTCATTCGCGGTGACATTTCCCGTTATATCCTTTTCCAGTAATATATTTACAGCCAGGAGTATTATTTCAGTCTCTTCATCAAGCTTGCTCTGGATAAACTCAAAAAGAATATTTAACGACCGCTGTTCGGAAAAAAGTGAAATAAGCTCCAGAGATGTTATTTTTTCCGCCTCTGTTCCGGTTGTGAGCGTTATCTCTATTTCTCCCAGCATATAGGAATAATTGAGCATCGACAGGGTATGGATTGTTATATCCATTATCTCTTTGTCGGGATATTTTTTTATAAAATTATAGATATTTACCAATGGCGATGAGGCCCCGGTTATATTAAGCCTGCCGATAATCTTGCATAACCTGATTATCCTGTTCCTGAGATACCTTTTTTCAAATTTTATATCCTCAATCCGTAATGCTGAATTTTCTCTTGATTTTTTATCGCTATCTAAGAATATCTCAATTAAAAATGCCAGGTCTGCTTTTTCGTCTTCTCCGACATAGGCGACCCATTTGGACAGATCGGAAAGAATATGGTTTATTTCTCTCGAATCATCGAGATTTAGAAAATTGACTATTTTCTTTTTCATTTCCGGGGTCATTCGCTCAAGAATAAACTTCCTGATTTTTTGAAATCCTTCCGGAAACCCCTTCTCTATTACTTCTGTTATCATAAATTCTTTTCGATATGTTTCAAAATACGCCTCCAGGGTTACAACAATATAACCATATAATTTATCCTGGAGTATATGGAATTCCCGGGAACTCCTTTGTATGGAAAAATATTTCACGAACATGTCTACGATTAACTCATTATCTTTATCCAATTCGGTTGCCAGTGATATCAAGCTTCGAAATAGTTTATCCGGATCACGAAGCCTGTTGACGTTTACGTACAGTGAATAAAGCGTGGAATTAATCAGATCAGGATCACTTGAGGTGAGGGCTTTCATTGTATATATAAGGTATTCTCTATGATTACAACAGACCATGGCGTTTATAAACGCAACCTTTGTTCTGTTGGTATATGAATCAAAATTTTGTGTCTTTTTGCCCAGGAGTACCCGTATATCGAGCAATATTTCGTCCTCTTCTCTCTGGGAATAGGTATAATAATCTTCCTCATCTTTTTCTTTTAAAGCCGCGCTGTCGGCAACCCGCTTATATAGATCATATAACGCGTTGTATACGGAAGCGGTGATTAAATCATCATTCCTGTTTAACAGCTCTTCAAAAACCCGTATATTCCTGAATGCCGACAGGGTCATTATTGCCAGGGATACAATCACGGGCTCCGAATCATCTGAAAATATTATAGACCGTAAGTAAGTTAAAAGTTCATCGGACTCTTCTCCTTTTTTACTTAAAACCGAAAAAGCATGGGCCAGTATATCTAATGTTTCCTGTGACGTTTCCGTTAACAGACCCTCTTTCTCTTTTTCTATAAATACGATTATATCGGTAATATTTCCGGTATGCCCGAATCGTTCTATGTGATCCAGGATATTTTTCTTCTCCGCGCCGGATATAGTATCTCCCAGGTATGGCAATATTGTTGCTAATATCTGGGGATTATCAAAATTAACCAATGTTGCTATTGCGCTTTCCCGTACATCCGGGCCCTTGTCGAGTTCTTTCACCAGTATATTCATACCAATTTCCGACTTCAGGACTCCCAGGATCTTATGAAACGCGATTCTCTCATAAGGAGTCAGTTTAAAATTCCTGCTGATTTCCAGTTTTATGGTTTGTAAAAAGCTCTTTTCGGCCAAGTCGTTATCCTTCCTCTATTAATTCTTTACTGAAATGCAAACACATTTTTTCACGGCTCTACTTTATATATCTTCACCGGTTCCAACCGCCCTTTCACTGTTATCGGCGACAATTCCTCTATTCTTTCCTTATCCGCTGTAATTACCCCATATACTGTCTCGGAAATAAGCAGCCGGGAATTAAACTCTTTATTCTTCTGTTCTATCCGTGAGGCCAGGTTAACAGTATCTCCTATTATTGTATACTCTTTCCGCCGGACCGACCCCACGTTGCCGGTTACCGCTTCTCCGGAATGAAGACCTATCCCGATCTTTGTTATTGGAATATCTCCGCCCTCATTTCTCTTTCGCAACTCTTCCAATATCTCCAGTGCTGCCGCATAGGCATTCTGGGAATCCCGGCCATCGGACAATGGCGCTCCAAATACTGCCATGAACCCGTCTCCTAAAAATTTATTGATTATACCCTTATTCGTATTAATAATATCAATCATAAAATCAAAAAGCGTATTTAAATAATTAATTACTTCTCCCGGGGTCCGCTTTTCGGAAAAACTGGTGAAATCCCGTATATCCAAAAACATAACACACACATTCCGCGTCTCACTTTCCATATCGGTTTTCTGAGCCAGCAGCTTATTTACCACCTCCGGTGATACATGCCTGCCGAAAATTTCCACCACCTGGTTCCTCTCCTCTACCGACCGGAGTGAATTTAAAAACCTCTTTTTTATCTCAATTGCTATCACTCCCGCTGCGATTCCACTGCCCAGGTAGAGCGACGCTTTTAATACGTGAACCGGCATTTTACCAAGCAGCGAGATTTGTGAATAATTTATGATATCTGCATAAAAATATATCACAAGCGATACATACCCCACTGTGGCGACAAGTCCCGAAAAAAAACATAGTTTAAAATCGAGCCGCAGCGTTGCCATAAGAATAAATAACAGGTACAAATAAGATGGCGGACTAAAGAGCATCTCTACCGGTGAATAATGCCGGGCCAGCATTAGAATTATTATAGTCGGCAAACTTGTCTCCACCAGGGTATTCATTACACGCCCCTGAATCGGCCAGGTCTTTCCCTTTTTGTTCAGTATTTTTAAAATTAATAATACAATAAGCTCAAATATTGTAATAAATATTGATATAAATAATCCCGTTGGCAGCACCTTGTGATCAATTCCAACGGCATGCACTATGTCGCGAGAAAGAAAAACAAATACGATAAAAGCAATCGCTCCGATACCGAATAACCGGACAAGTATTGTCACTCGCCGAATCTCACTTGCCATCATCTCCCGCTCAAATGCTATTTCAAATTCCGTTCGCGCTGTTTTTCGATGTTTAATAAAATTCTTCATGTTGCCCTGACCATTTTCCGTTTATACCTAGACTATTCGAAATAGATCCGAAAGTCAAGAATTTACTTCATTTATTAAACTATTTTATCCGGAATTAAATTCCTTGAAAAAAGAATCATCACGGATATAATAAAAACGACAGATAAGGATCAGGTCAAAATGAGTATATATCGAAGAACTATCATTTTTTTTAGCAATCTCAGTATTCAATATAAATTCCTGGCAGCATTTTGGGGGGCATTAATTATATTGTTTATAACAAGCGGGATGATCATATTTTATTTACGGCAGAATACCTTCGACAGGAATATAAGAAGTGAATTAAAGAACACAACAAAGACCATACTCAATATGATAAAAACATCAGCACAGGCATCGATAAAAAACCACCTCAGAGCGATAGCGGAAACGAACAGGGAAATAACACAATCAATTTACGACAAACATACCAGGGGAGAATACAATGAGCGGGAGGCGCGAAAAAGAGCAAGTGAGATTTTACTGAGTCAAACAATAGGGAAAACGGGTTATATGTACTGCGCGAACAGCAAAGGAACCTGTGTGCTGCATCCCAAAACAAACTTAATCGGACAAAATTTATTAGATTTTAAATTTGTACAATACCAGGTAAAGCATAAGGAAGGATACCTGGAGTATGACTGGAAAAATCCGGGGGAAAAAAAGAAGCGGCCCAAGGCGCTTTATATGGTATATTTCGAGCCATGGGACTGGATCATTTCAGCGTCCTCATACCGTGAAGAATTTAAAGACCTGGTAAATGTAACGGATTTTTATAAAGGGATATCGTCTCTCAAATTTGGAAAAACCGGGTATACCTATGTAATAGACAGCAAAGGGTATTTAGTAATACATCCGAAGTTGAAAGGGAATTTATATAATGCAACAGACGGGGACGGGCGATATTTTGTGCATGAGATTTGCGCTCAAAAAAACGGGCAGATAATATATTCATGGAAGAATCCGGGTGAGGAAGAGTACCGGGAAAAGCTGGTAATTTTTAATTATATTCCGGAACTCGATTGGATAGTCGCGTCTTCCAGTTATCTCGAAGAGTTTTATGAGCCCATAGACATGGTACGCAACATCATTATCGTAACAACGCTCATCTTATTATTATTGGTATTTTTAATAACTTTTAAAATCAGTTCATCAATAACCATGCCGCTGAATACATTAATGAAAGGTTTTGAACTGGGAAGTCAGGGCGACTTATCGCTCCGAATACATAGAGAGGAGCGTGATGAAGTAGGACAACTGGGCAGATATTTTAATATATTCATGGAGCACCTGGCAACGGAAGTAGAAGAACGAAAAAAGGCGGAGGTGGGACTTCGGCAGGCACATGATGAATTAGAAAAACGGGTTAAGGAGCGGACAGCAGAGCTCATGATAGCAAACTATGAATTACAAGAGGAGACAGCGGAACGGAAGCAGGCGGAGAAGGAGTTAAAGCAATCGGAAGAGAAGTATCGAAGTATATTTGAAAACGCGGTAATAGGAATATTTCAAATAACCGTAGAAGGAAAATTCATCAGTACAAATAATACCATGGCCCAGATATTGGGATATGAATCACCGGAAGAATTGATGGGATCGGTAACGAATTCGAAGCAGCTCTATAGCAGCAGTAGTGATTTAAAAGCGATAATAGAGTTATTAAATAAAGATAAAAAAGTAATCAGTTTTGAAACGCAGTTTACCCGAAAAGACGGATCACTGGTTAATGTAGTAATCAATGCCCATAGTGTACGGGATGAAAATCAAGGCGTAGCATATTATGAAGGAGTAATGGAAGACAATACGGAAAAAAAGCGGGCAAAGGAATTAACCATAGCAAAAGACGCGGCAGAGGCGTCAAACAGGGCAAAGAGTGATTTTCTGGCAAACATCAGTCATGAGATAAAAACACCGATAAACGCGATATTAGGATATTCGAAAGTATTGACCAACCTGGTACTGGATCAGGAACATAAAAAAAACCTGGAAATAATACAAACCAACGGGAAAAATCTCTTAACATTAATAAATGACATACTTGATTTGTCAAAAATAGAAGCAAATAAGTTAAAAATCGTGTATACGCCAATAGATTTTGATAACTTTTTAAAAGAAATAATGTACACATTCAGCATAAAGATAAAAGAAAAAGGAATTGAATTATTAATGGAAATAGCCCCGGGATTTCCACCGGTAATAATCACTGATGAGATACGGCTGCGCCAGGTATTGATAAACCTCATAGGAAACGCGGTCAAATTTACAGACCAGGGATACATAAAGCTAACGGCGCGAAAAAAGCAGTATGGAAAAGAAAATAACCGCATAGACCTGGTACTAACGATAGAAGATACGGGAATAGGCATACCGGAAAACCAGTTAGAGAGCATTTTTGAAGCATTTGAGCAGCAGAGGGGGCAGAATGTAAAATATGGAGGAACAGGGATAGGATTAACCATAACCAAACAACTGGTAGATATGTTAAACGGCAGAATGTTTGTAAGCAGTGTGGTCGACAGGGGCACGATGTTTACCCTGGAGTTCCATGAAGTGGAGACCAGTTCGGAAAAAATTGAATCACCGGATAAAACGGTTCAGGATCATGATTTAATAAATTTTGAGGAATCAAAAATATTATTAGTAGAGAATACAATGTGCGGAGAGATGCTGGGAGAAGCATACCTGGAATCCCAGAACATCCGGGTATTCAAAGCCAGGGACGGGAGGGAGGCGCTGGAGAATATATGGGAGTTTACACCGGACCTGGTATTGATGGATATAAACATGCCGGAAATGGATGGATATAGAACAGCAAAGATTCTCAAATCGGACGACCTGCTAAAGGATATACCAATAATATTAATGGTAGGAGATTTAATAAAGGAAGACGAAAAAGAGGTCAGGAAAATTGGGTGTAACGGGCTCCTGGTAAAGCCGGTAAATGAAGATGAGTTATTGTCGCAATTGATGAAGTTCCTGCCGTATCATTATCACCAGGGGAAGCAGGAATTGAAATACGAAAAAAACCAGGGCATGGAGCCCACGGATGATCTGTCATCTTTAACGGGAGAGGAGCTGTCGGAGATAAACAGGTTCCTGTTAACAGATTTAACGGATGAATGGAAAGCGATATCGGAAGTAATGATCCTGGATAAATGGGAGGTTTTTGGAAATAAGGTAAAAGAATTAGGAGAGCAGTATAATGCCACTCCGTTAATAAATTATGGACAGAGCATAATTGATAATATAAATTGGTTGAATATAATCCAATTAAAGAATATAATGAAGCAGTTTCCAAAATTTGTCGAGATGCTCACTCAAAAGGAGTAGAATATGGAATCAGGTTGTTATGTAGATCTTGAAGATAATAGCGCATTAATATTATTGGTTGATGATATACCCGACAACATCCAGGTGCTGCATCAAATATTGCGAAGCCAGGGTTATTCTTTTGCAATAGCAACAAATTGGAATGAAACATATCACCTGGTTAATAACCAGATCCCGGACCTTATATTACTTGATATCATGCTGCCCGGAATAGATGGATTCGAGATATGCAAGCGTTTAAAGCAGAATGAAAAAACCGTAGATGTACCAATAATTTTTTTAACAGCCAAAACAGAGCTGGAAGACAAGATCAAGGCATTTGAATTGGGAGCGGTAGATTATGTAACCAAGCCATTTAATGATATAGAGGTCATCGCCAGGGTCCGGACACATATACAGCTCAGAAAATCTCAAAAAGCGCTATTAAAATGCAACGATAAACTGGAAGACGAGAAAAGAATGCTGCAAACAATGGCAATAACCGATTGGTTAACAAAAATATATAACCGGATGTATATATTTGAGCGGCTCAATGAGGAGATAACAAAAACTCGCCGGTACAGCAGAACTTTTGCGGTAATAATGGTAGATATAGATCATTTTAAAGTAATCAATGATACTTATGGGCACCAGGTAGGGGACATGGTGTTGATAACAGTATCGGATACGATAAAAGCAAATCTAAGAGAATACGATCTTTTGGGCCGGTATGGGGGAGAAGAGTTCTTGTGTATATTACCGGAAACCACAATAGAGAATGCCGCTCATATAGCGGAACGGATACGAAAAGAGATATCGCACCTGGAATGGGGCAGTGATACCATGACAGTAACAATCAGCGCGGGGCTCACGGAATACAGGAGCGGGGAAAAAGATTTCGAACTGATAAAAAGAGTGGATGACCTGCTCTATACAGCCAAAGAGAACGGACGAAACAGGATAGAGAGGTAAAAAAACCACCTGTGGTTAAATTATAACAACTGTGGACAATTTATAACAGCAGCAGGCAAATTTTTAAATTTTCATAATCACCGACAAGCAAAACATCACATTATATAAAACATAAACCCAAAAAACTTCCGTGCGCCATGGCCAATGCACAATATTTTTTAATCAAATTAATAAATAATGTTTTAAAACAGCTGCTTTTCGCTAATTTATTTTAACATAGTCTTATTTTCATCTTATTTTCTTAATCCTGGCATGAAATCTGCATATATACATACCTGAGACAACACAATCAGGGAGAACAGAATGAATGAATCACAGGTAAGCATTTTCAACCGGATAATCGACCCACTGATGGAACACCCGGATGTACAACGGTTACGATTTTACACACATCACAGGACAAAGGACCGGTTAACGCATTCAATAGAGGTAGCCTGGTATAGTTACCGGATTGCGGCATTTTTTGGGCTTGAAACAGAGGCGGTAGTACGGGGATCGTTATTGCACGATCTGTTCTGGTATAACTGGCTGCGTGAAGGGCCAATTTTTCATTGTTTCAGGCATCCGGCCATATCATTGAAAAACGCGGCCGAACGCTTTGATTTAAGCCCAAAAGAGAAAGATATCATAAAAAAGCATATGTGGCCATTGACACCGGCACTGCCTCGATACCGGGAGTCATGGATCGTGAGCCTGGTAGATACGGTAGTATCATTATTTGATTATATCCCGGTATTTAAGCCCAGGATACCGCGATTATATTCGGTACGGGACCTGGTATAAATACTAAAAAATTACTTGAAATCTGTATGGGAGTTTACAATATGCCAATTTTAGAGAATTGAATAATAAAATGGAAGGAATTGTTGCCTTTTTCCAAAAAGCTGAAATATGAAACAGAAGATATCGTTATATGACACCACATTGCGGGATGGGGCACAGACCGTTGGAATATCTTTTTCTCTACAGGATAAGCTGGCCATAGCACAAGCCCTGGACAGGATCAAGATAGACTATATAGAAGGCGGATGGCCCGGATCAAATCCAAAAGACGGACTTTTTTTTGAAGAGATCCGCAAAAAAGAGCTCAAACACTCCAAAATAGCAGCTTTCGGATCAACAAAACGCCCAAACAAAGCCATATCGGAAGATACACTATTGCAGGCCCTGGTGGACTCAAAGGCAGATGTGATAACGATTGTAGCAAAATCATGGGATTTCCAGGTAACAGACGCGCTCAATATTGAACTTGAGGAAAACCTGAACATGATATATGAGACCGTAGCCTATCTCAAAGAGAGGGGATTTGAGGTATTCCTGGATGCGGAACATTTTTTTGACGGGTATAAATCGAATCCGGATTATTCCCTGGAGAGTCTTTATAAGGCCCATAAAGCAGGGGTTGACATGGTAGTACTCTGTGATACCAATGGAGGAACATTGCCCCATGAAGTAATGGAAATAACCGGGAATGCGGCAAAAGAGATAAAAACACCAATAGGGGTCCATTTTCACAATGATACGGGGGTAGCGGTAGCAAATTCCCTCGCAGCGGTCCATACTGGCGCTAATTCTGTCCAGGGGACAATAAACGGCTATGGAGAGCGCTGCGGCAATTGCAATCTCATAACCCTCATCCCAAACCTGACCGTAAAAATGGGATATAGCTGTAGTGCGGAAAGCACGCTGGTACATCTAACCGAAACCAGCAGGTTTGTGAGTGAAACAGCCAACCTTGCGCACGATGAAAAGTCACCATTTGTGGGAAATCACGCGTTTGCTCATAAAGGGGGAATTCATGTATCAGCCTTACAAAAGGATACCAGGACTTACGAGCATATGGCCCCTGAAATAGTAGGAAACAGACGAGAGGTACTCATTTCGGAACTTTCGGGAAAAAGCAATATAGAGTTTAAAGCAAAAGAATTTGGCATAGACCTGAAAAATAAGGTAACACTTTCGAAGGAAATATTACAAAATATAAAGAGGCTGGAAGACCAGGGTTTCCAGTTCGAAGCGGCAGAAGGCTCATTTGAGCTCATAATCAGGGAAGCAACAGGGGAATATAAACCTTTTTTTATTCTCAGGGGATTCCGGGTAATAACTGAGATGAACGAAAAAGAACAGCTCTATTGTGAGGCAACGATCAAGGTTGAAGTAGGCGGTAAAATAGAGCATACCGCGTCAAATGGAGATGGACCGGTTGAAGCACTGGACAATGCCTTAAGAAAAGCGCTTGAAAAGTTTTACCCGGAAATAAGAACAATGCACCTTGCGGACTATAAAGTGCGGGTACTCAACGAGAAAGAAGGAACCGGCTCATCTGTACGGGTATTAATTGACCAGAAGAAGGGAATGGATCACTGGGGAACAGTGGGAGTATCGAAAAACATCATTGAAGCTTCATGGTATGCCCTGGTAGACGGAATCGAATATATGCTCTATAAAAGTGAAAAGGACCGGATCTGAAAGCATGTCGGACAGACCAATTGGGATATTTGATTCCGGAGTAGGAGGATTGACCGTTTGTAAAGCTATCAGCGATCTTCTTCCAACAGAGAATATAATATATTTCGGGGATACGGCACGATTTCCCTATGGGACACGTTCAAAAGAGACGATTGTACGGTATTCCCGGGAAATAGCGAACTACCTGGTATACCGCAATGTCAAAAAGATTGTAATTGCCTGTAATACGGCATCAGCAGCGGCGCTTGACACGCTCAAAAGTGAACTTGCGATACCGGTCGTAGGAGTTGTGGAAGCCGGAGCACGAGCAGCGTGCAGCAGGCAGCGGGGAAATACAATAGGAGTAATCGGCACTAGAGCAACAGTACAAAGTGAGTCATATATTGCAGCAATAAAGAGAATAAACCCGGAAGCAGCGGTGCTGCAGCAGCAAGCCACACTCTTTGTTTCATTAACGGAAGAAGGAATGACCGACAATGAAATAGCGCGGCTAACGGCAAAAGAATACATCAATGACATGTATCAGCAAGGAGTCCGAACAGTAATATTAGGGTGTACTCACTTTCCAATGCTAAAAAACGCAATACATGATGTGTACCCGGACCTGGACCTGGTCGATACGGGGATGGAAATAGCGCTTGAGGTAGAGGACATATTAAAAGAAAAAAACCTTGAAAATAAAAAGAATACCGGTATAAATGGAGATATTGAGCTTCATGCGTCCGACATTACAGATACACTCCGGAGACTTAAAAATTTATTTTTTGACAATAAAGAAATCGATATAACAAAATTAGTCATAAACGGGTAATAACATGAATAAGAAGCAAAAAAGACGAATTATTTTATCATTGACCATACTAACCGTAATTGTAGCCCAGAGCACCCTTTTCTCGTGGGAATCATATGACAGGGTAATTGCAGTGGTAAACAGCAAACCCATTGTTGAAAGCGAGGTAATGGAAAAGCTGTACAAGATAAATAAAGGAAAAGCGATTCCGACAAGAAAAATGGCTCTAAAAAAGAGCAAAATCCTTGACAGTTTCATAGAAAACAGCCTGGTACTGGAAACAGCGCAGGACAAGTCGATTATTATCACCGATGAAAAGGTTTTTAATCATCTTGAGAAATTGATGAAGCAATTTTATGCCGCCAGGATAAAAAACGAAGAGGAATTGGATGAACTTATCCCGGAAATATCTTCAAGATTAAAATGGCAGCTAAAGGGGGATGAAATTGATGACTGGGAAGAACCATCAAAAAATCCTCAATTGGACAAAAAACTTAAACAATTTACCAATTTTTTAGAAAAACAGCAAAAAACACCCATAGCTGATCTGTTCGAAAATATTCGTATCCAGATGAGAAGAGAGCAGGTAATGTCCATAGCAATCGGGGTTTCCCCTCCTTCAAAAAAGGAAGCTAAAAAATGGTACAAGAAGAACAAGAAAAAAATGGGATATGAAGTACGGGTTAAGCAAATTCTTTTCAGGGTAGGAAAAAAATCACTTACCGAGCAAAGCAAGATTCACAAAAAGCTAAGCCAGATACGAGCCAGAGCCTTAAAGGGGGAATCCTTTGAAAAGCTTGCCAGGCAGTTTTCACAAGATCGGGGGTCCGCGAAAAACGGCGGTGACCTGGGCTGGAAAATGCTGCCCGAACTTGACGGTTATATGGCAGGTTATATCCACAATAATATGAAAAAAAAGGGACAAATTTCCATAATTATTAAAAACAAACCCGGTACTGCTTATTTTATAGTTAAGTACATGGGAAAGCGTAGTGTGCCTTATGAAAAAATGGAAAGAATGATCATGTACAGGCTCTATACGGAAAATATGGCATCTCAATTTAAAAAATGGGTTGCCAGGAGAAAACGGATGTCGGAGATTATTATTTTAATGGAAAATTATCGAAAAGGCTAATATCCGAATATTTCCAAAGAAATTCTATTATGATCGATATTTTACTCTATACGGAAGAAGGAATTTCCGACACCCATCTTAGTTTTGGTGACATTTATTTGCCCGAACGGTTAAGTGGGCTTTTGTTGGAAATTGATATAATTAATAGCGTACATTTTTCCGTCCCGCCTTCTTACACCGGCAAATTACTGGAAGACAAGCAGTACGCAAATAAGTATTTTATACGGGAAAAGGATGATGATGTTAACTTCTGGAAAGAAGTCTTTTCAAAGACCGGGGCGCAGCATATCGCGAAAATATTTATCGATTCTCCCTTCCTTGACCAATCAATAATAAAAGAAATGGCAGAACTGCATCTGAAATACCTGGCGGAGTTCACCTTTTCGGAAAATTTACCTGCCGGAATAGGCTGTGAAATCATTTCAAAAGAGCTGGTAGACGCCATACCGGACATTGAAGAGAAGAGTCTCCCCCTTGGGCAGGTTGTCCGCTCAAACATCAACCAGTTCGACATTGAGCTCTACTATAAAGACCCCGACATCAGGGAGAAACGGCTCTCTTTCCGGTCAAAGGAGCCCCGTGACAAGCACATAATGGAAAAGATAGTTCAAGCGGAAAATTCCTTTCCCGCGTACAGCAGCTTAAAGGATATAATCGAAAACAACCCGGCCCTGTTATATATAGGCCCATCGTACCTGGAAATTGAACTTACCGGTTCCTGCGACCTTGACTGTATCTATTGCTACCGGAAAAACTTGCAGGAACCCCACGGAGAGATGGAGCCCGGTCTTTTTAAAAAGATTGTAGAGAATATGCGATCTTTTAACCTGCCCTACACCATTGCTTTTGGCGGTTCCGGAGAACCCTTTATGCATTCTTCCTTTTACGAGATCCTGAACCTGGCCGCTGCGGAGTCTCTTGTGGAACAGGTTATTATAGAAACAAACGGGCTCTATATTGATTCAAATTATACTACGTTTATACAAAAAGAACAGAATTCCAAAATAAAAACAATTATAAATATAAACGGTCTTAACAACGAGACCTACACCGCTCTTCATGGAGCGGATTTTTTCGAAAAAGTCTGTAATAATATTCTGTCGCTCAAAGCGGTAGATGCCCCCCGGGAAAGCAGCGCTCATGACAGCGCTGCGGAAACAAGATTCTACATACAAATAATGAAAATTAATGAAACCGAACCCTTTCTCGATAAATATTATGACTTCTGGGAAAAACATACAATACCTGTTATTCTACAAAAACAGAACACCTTTCTTGGGCTCATTGAGGATCGAAGATATTCCGACCTCACCCCCCTGGAAAGAGGTCCCTGCTGGCATCTTCAAAGAGATATGTATATTACCGCAGGTGGTGCGGTCTCTTTTTGCAAGCAGGATGTGGACAGTCTCCGCACTCAGGGAAATATTAATGCTCAAACAATAGAAGAAATATGGGCCAAAAAACAGGAATTCTTTATTAAAGATTTTAATAGTGAATACTCCATTTCCCCTGACTGCAAGAACTGTGATGAATGGTACACATTTAATTTTTAACATCACCCGAATGAGGATATTATGTCGCAAAATGATAATAACGGTTTCAAAAGAATGAAGCCTGTGGTGGCAGCAATAATTCAGGCCAGGATGGGCTCTACCCGGCTGCCCGGCAAATCGCTGCTTGACCTTGCCGGCTACCCCATGCTCTATCATGTTATAGAAAGAACTATGGCAATTGAAGGAGTGGACAATGTGGTTGTGGCAACCAGTATTGAACCCGAAAATAAACAGCTGGTGGAGTTGTCGGACAAAATGGGAGTCCATTCATTTGTTGGTTCCCCGGAAAACGTGCTGGAACGGTATTTTTTCGCGTCAATAGAGTTCGACTGTGATTACATAATCAGGGTCACGGGAGACAATCCCTTTATTG
>JAAENB010000190.1 GCA_024224995.1 bacterium
ATGGGAAGAACTCGAGTGCACGGCCCGCAGCCGACTGTCGGAACCCCACGGCAAGCAGCTCTACAGGCTCATCACCGCAGCCAAGCATTCCCAGCTACAGACACTCACGCCTTTCACCAGCGTGGGTCGGCTCTGCTTCGACGGCAGCGGGGGCTACCCATTCGAGGACCTCAAAACCGCTTTCATCGGCCTAGCCCGAGATGGCAGCTACGCCGTGTTCGCCTGCTCACCCTACGACGATGACGGACTACCCAAAGCAGAGCACCTGACCACCGCCGATCCAAGCAAAGCTGTCGAGGCCACCGTGAATCTCCTCTTCGGCGCCTGGCCATCCCCGTGAACAGCACGGACTCTCACCGTCCTGTGCAGGGGGCTTCGACCATCCCCTACCGCGCGGGCAATATCCCGCCGGCCACCGTCCCCATTCGCCGGGACGGTGACTCGCCTTCCCGCCCACCAACTATTCTCCATCAGCCGGTGGCGCCCCCTTCCGCCGTGACGGGCGATTCCGTATCTGCGGGTCTGGCCATCGCAGCGATCGGCAGGTGCCGCTACCGGTAGTACAGA
>JAAENB010000191.1 GCA_024224995.1 bacterium
ATCTTCATCATTGCATGCTCTTTAACATGCCGTTCCTTTTCCGGAAATAGATCGGGATGATTTTTCTTGGCTAAGGCATAGTACGACCTCTTCACCTCTTCCGGTGAGGCTCCGGGTTCGATTTCCAGCAATTTATAATAACTCTCGTTTACCACTTCTTCTATGGTTTACTTGAATTATAAATTTTGTCAAGTATTTATGAATTAAACTATATTTCTTGACACATCCCGGACTCTTGTATAGTATTATACAATGAATAAAAAACTTGAGATATACTTACAACCAACGTATTATTTGGATTCCGATTCCCCGGAAATCATTGAATTTGCCCGTGACGCTGTTGCTTCGGCTTCAACTGATCTTGAAAAAGCGATCAAGGTGTATTATGCTGTGCGTGACCAGGTTCGGTACAATCCCTACCTGTTTACTCTTAACAAAGAGGATTACCGGGCAAGTCAGATCCTTTCAAAAGGAGAAGGATTTTGTGTTCACAAGGCGCTTCTCCTGGCTGCTGTGGCGCGCGCAGTTCAGCTTCCCTGCCGTGTTGGGTTTGCCAATGTTCGGAACCATCTTACTACGGAAAAACTGAAAAAACTTATGCAAAACGACCTCTTTGTTTTTCATGGGTATGATGAATTTTTCCTGGAAGGGAAATGGGTCAAAGCAACTCCTGCGTTTGATATAAACCTGTGCGAACGCTTTGCTATATTCCCCCTGGAATTTGACGGAAAAAACGATTCCATTTTTCACCCCCTTGACAAAGAAGGGCGTAAGCACATGGAGTATGTTCATGATTACGGTCCTTTTGATGATTTTCCCTTTGAAAAAATGAAAGAAGAAACATTCAAATACTATCCGCATCTTATAGAAATGGCTAAAAATGCCGGCTCAATTCCCAAAAACGATTTCCACAAAGAAGCCGATGAAGAAAACCGGCTTTAATAATAAAGATAAACCCAATAATGCCGATATTATAAATAGCATGACCTGGCCAGGTTACATAATAAAACTCTTTCGGGGGTACGGTGATGCTAAAAAAAAGTTCGGCAATTCATATTCTTGATGCCTGTGATAATATTTTGTTTGATAAAGAAGACGCAAGAGAAATACGTCTGATGTTAAACCATTTAAATGAATACGAAGTAAACCGGTGTTATTGCAGCTACATGATAGAAATAGCCCGCCAATGCAAAGAATTATAACCCAATTTACCTGATATGACGAATCAAAAACAAAAAATAATCGTATTTGATCTTGACGGCACCTTGATCCAATCGGACCAGTTTGTCCCCATCCCGGATTGGGACTTTTCAATTAACCGGTATTGGGACGAAACTCCGGGAACTGTCACGGTTAAAGTCCGTCCCAATGTTGAGAGTATTCTGCGGCAACTATCAAACTATTATTTCCTGGCTCTCTTTACCCATAGTTTTCCCCTCTATATTGCTGAAGTACTAAAAAAATCAAATCTTGATGAGTATTTTGAGGCTGTTTTTTCCAATCATGATGAGATCAACGGCGGTAAAGATCTTACAGTGGTTCTGGACCATTTCGGTTTTGACCCGGAAAAGGATCTGAAACAGATTATCATTATTGATGACCACTCCTGGTGCAACCAGGAAAACAATGTTCTTTTGGTAAATTCCTACCAGGGCGGCGAAGACTCTCTTTATAATAAGTCATTCATAAAAAAAATAGAAAACAAGTTTAAAACGTTATAATCGAGAGGCGCAGCTCAACCCCCTCATCCTTCACGGCGCATTAGCGTTGCGTCCCCCGATTTCTGAGCACCTACCAATATTAGTAAGTTCTCAAAAACCGGGGGTGCGCCTTGTGTGCGATGTTGTTTGTGTTGGTGCGCGCGGGAATGAGCTCCTGCGAGGAGTGCGGCTTCCTGATGCATTCAGAGAGTATTCCCAGAGGTGGGAGACGTCATTTGCAGTTTTAGCAAGCCCTCTTCGGAAGGTGAGGACTGTTTGAGCGGAGCGAGTTCCGCAGCCTTCAGAAGAGGGCTTGCTAAAACTGCACGCGCCCCCCCCCGATTTTTGAGCACTTACCAATATTATTGCATTTTTTTAATTATTCTCTTGACAAACATAACACTGTTATGTTGAATAAATCCACCTTAATGAATAGCTCAGGAGGCAAAAATGGAGAGTTATGATGTGATAGTTATCGGTGCCGGAAACGGTGGTCTTACTGCCGGTGCAACCCTTGCAAAACAGGGAGCAAAGACCCTGGTTCTGGAACGGCACAATGTTCCCGGAGGATGCGGCACAAGTTTTTGCAGGGGTAGATTTGAATTCGAGGTTGCTCTTCATCAACTGAGCGGTCTTGGAAGAAAAGACCAGCCCGGTCCTCTCAGAAGCGTTCTTGACGCGCTTGGAGTTCTGGAAAAGCTGGAATTTGTTGAGATGGAAGACCTGTACCGGGTCACTGTTCCCGGGCAAATGGATATCACCCTGCTTCCCGACAAAGAGAAAGCCGTGGCGGAGCTGCAAAAACAGTTTCCCACTGAAAAGGAAAATATTGTTGAATTTTTCGACCTGGTATACCAGTATTTTACCGAAGTAATTAAAGCCTTTGTATTCAAAGATCCCGATGTAACTCCGGAAAAATATCCCGCTTTTTTTAAGTATTCTCTGAAAAGCGCGGGGGAAGTTCTGGACCAGTTCTTTACGGACCCCCTTATTAAAGTAGCTGTGGGCATTTACTGGACCTACCTGGGCGTACCGCCCCGTCTTATGACCTTTGGGGATCTCGCAGGATTACTCTTTATGTATATGGAATTTAAACCATTTCATCTTAAGGGCGGTTCACAGACCCTTTCCAACGCCATTGCTGAAGAAATATTCGCTTCCGGCGGTATGATCCGTTACAATACGGGGGTGAAAAAAATTATTGTGGAAGATGGGGCAGTGAAAGGGGTTATTACCGATTCCGGTGAAACGATTAAAGCCCCGTATGTTGTTTCAAATGCTTCGAAAATAACCACCTATGTTGATCTTATTGGAAAAGAAAATATTCCCGAAAAAACCATTAGCGAATTAAAAGGCGGTACTATTGGGCCCTCTGCTTTTACGCTTTACATTGGACTCGATTGTAAACCGGAAGAAATCGGGATTAAAGATTCAACAAATTTCATCTGCCTGAATACCGATATGGATCAAGCCTTTGAACAGATGGATTCTATTGAAACAAAAGGTAATTCAATGCTTCTTACCTGCTATAATCATGTTGATCCCTCTTTTTCTCCGGAAGGTACAAGCCAGATAGCGATTGTTCTCTTAAAGAATGGTGACCCCTGGCTCAGGATCCCCACAGCCGATTACGCGAAAGAAAAATACCGTCTTGCCGAAGATCTAATAGCAACCGCGGAAAAGGTCTTTCCCGGTCTTCGTGACCATATTGAGGAAATTGAGATCGCAACACCAATTACCCATCTCAGGTACCTGGGTCATCCTCGCGGCGCTATTTACGGTTTCTCATCCCTTGCCAAAGATTCAAATATGTTTATCACTCCACGGCAAAATATCAAGGGACTTTTCGGTGCCGGGTCCTGGTTTGGTCTTGGCGGATTCCAGCCCACGCTTGAATCGGGCGCGTCAACTGGCCGTGCTGTTATGAAAAAACTGAGACAGGAAGGAGGCAAGTAATGAAACCTGAAATCATTGAACAAATAGAAGGATATACCGAAATAAAAAAGGATCTTGAAGTTGCCAGGAAATACGGCCCTGATCCCGATATTTATAAAGGTGAAGTTTTGGAATATGTCAACAGGCTCCACCCGTCAAAAATTTCTCTCAAGGTGACTGATATCCGGGAAGAGACCCCATCGACCAAAACACTCCGCCTTTCTGCTGCCCATCGTCATCTTCCCCCGTTCCAGGCAGGGCAGTACATTACCCTTTATGTCACTATTGATGGAATCAGGACCAGCAGAGCCTACAGTATTTCATCTCCGCCGAACCAGGCCGGTTATTATGATATTACCGTTCGCAGAGTGGAAGACGGGCTGGTATCAAATTACCTCCTGGACAGGGTTTCTGTTGGCGATATGATTGAAAGCTCGGGTCCCGAAGGAACATTTCATTTTAATCCCATTATCCATGACACCGATATGGTATGCCTGGCCGGCGGGAGCGGTATTACTCCTTTTTACAGCATGATACGGGAAGTTGTTGAGGCCGGTCTCGACCGGAAGATAACGCTCTTTTATGGCAGCAAAAATACCGATGATATTATCTTTCATGATGAGCTGTCACGCATTGCCGAACGGTTTGATTCAATTAACTATATCCCGGTTATTGAAGAGCCTTCTTCCGGCTATTCCGGGGCTACGGGCTTTATTTCCGCTGATCTTATTAAAAAAGAAGCCGGCAACGTGCGGGAAAAATCTTTTTTCATTTGCGGTCCCCAGAACATGTACAACTTCTGCTTACCCGAACTGGAAAATCTCGGGATCTCCCGGAGAAAAATACGCAAGGAGATGTTTGGCTCTCCCATTAACATCTGGGAATACCCGGGCTGGCCTCAGGAAGTAGACAAAGAAAAAACATTTTCCGTTTCCGTAAATAATTCCACCTCCTTTGAGGCTAAGGCTTCGGAATCACTGCTTTCCGCCATGGAAAAAAATGGAGTCATTGTTCCTTCATTGTGCCGGTCGGGTGAATGCAGCATGTGCCGGGTTAAGCTGGCAAAAGGAACAGTCTTTCAGCCTCAAGGCACCCCGGTCCGGGAGTCGGACAGGCGGTTTGGGTATATTCATACCTGTGTTTCCTATCCACTGGAAGCGCTTGAGATTATAATTTAATTACTCCGGGTTACAATAGTGCGGTTACGCAGCCGCGCTATTGTCCCTTATTCTTCTAAAAGCTGCAGCTTTTTCATTGACATATTACTTAAATGAATATAGTATTCAAAAAAGCCAAATCCGGCAGGATTTTCATATGGAAGAAATAGATTTTAAAAAATTTTTTAATGACTGGGAACAGGAGCATGGTTTATCCCTTGGGATGCTTTTTGAAAATATATTCAAAAAAATCCAGTATGGAGAACTGAATGAAAAGCTTACGGAAGTTGTTGATGGGCTTAAGGATGAACATGGCAAATCCCTGGGTCTCCACTTCGAAAACGTATTCCAAAAAATGCTCTTGCAGGAATTGAACGATAAACTACAAAAAGTCAATGAAGACCTGGAAGATGAACATGGAAAATCCCTGGCCCTCCTGTTTGAGAATGTGTACCAGCGAGTGCTCCTTGCTGAAAAAAATAAAGAACTGGAAAAGATAGTTGTAATTGACGGGCTTACTGAACTCTACAACCATAAATATATGGTTGAACGACTGGCATATGAAATAGAAAAAGCACGTCGGTATGCCCATGATTTATCGATTGTAATGTTAGATATCGACTATTTTAAAAAGATAAACGACACGTATGGTCATCAAGCGGGAGACAACGTTCTAATCCAAATTGCAGCCCTGTTTAAAAAAAATTTTAGAAAAGCCGATATTATCGGACGCTATGGTGGTGAAGAATTCATCGTTGTTATGCCTTACACCTGCATTGAAAACGGTTTTAACGCAGCTGAACGATTGCGGAAATCAACCGAAAGCTATCAATGGGACATTAGCGAATTATCAGTAACAATCAGCGGCGGTATTTGCTCCTATGACCATGATGACGCTTCTGATATAAATGAATTTATAAAAAAGGCAGATACGCTTCTTTATAAAGCTAAAGATGAAGGAAGGAACCGGATCTTACGGTAATGTTTTCAATACTCCCTCTATTTCCCCAACAATGCGGTCCATAATCCCGGCATCTTTTAGCAGGAACCCGCTAGCGCCCTGTTTCATCATCTCCCCGGCTATGCCTTCATTATCGTTCCCGGTCATAATAAGAAAGGGGATACTTTGAGATTTGCTTTTAAGGACTGAGATTATTTCATTCGCGTTCATATCCGGTAAAGTATAATCGAGTAAAACCAGGAATTGCTCCATCTCTTCAATTGCCGATATGGCATCCTTCCCGGTATTTGCTATTTTGGATTTTATCCCGGCATCCGATAGTGTCATCTTTATTAATTTGGAAAGACCTACATCATCCTCTACAATCAATATTTTATATGGCACATCGGGCATTATTTCATTCCTTATAAAACATGTACTTCCTCCCCCGCCTTCGACGGGGGGAACTCTAATAATATTAAAAATATAATAATAAAAAAGCTTTTAGTCAATACTTTTATAAAAACAGCTCTCGAACAACAATAGTTCCAGGCAATAATGCTCTATAATCAGCATTTCCAATATTAGAGTACAACATTTCCATGCCATTTGGTGAATCGATATCATCAGGATTGAGCTTTCCCTCCGAAGACCGGGAACTAAAGTCGTGTATTACCAGCTCAACATGATCTCTGTCCATTACCCTGAAAAAATCCTTCATATACTTCGAAAAGGTAAAACCTGACGATAAAAAACATTTTGAAACCAGGCTGTTCTTAGCAATGGTTACATAAGCATTCATATTCTCAAAATCCGGAGTTTTAATATAGAGTGTGAGTTTTTCAATAGAAAACCTGTTTATATAAGCCGCGATCTTTTTACCGGCCGCGCCTCCGGGCAATTGTCCTATTAACGATGCCCGGTTATTCCGGACCACAAGAACAATTTTATTGTCTTTATGTTTGATAACTGTTATGCAGCTTTCTGTTGATCTTCCGGGATGTAAAAATAGCCAGGCAATAAGAAATGCCGCCACGATAGGAAGAAAACGCAGGTTCTTTCGTTTAATACCGGGAAAGAGAACCAATACTACCGGAACCAGGAGAAGCAGGAAGGCAATTCCCAGCACCGGGCTTATTCCCTCTACGGTAAAATGTCCGTTTAACCCGGCCATATATTCCACCAGCACTCTGTTTATATCATAAATAAAATCAGTGATTGTACCCAGGATCTTTGCTCCCTCCTCCCATACCAGGGAACAACAATTTGCCGCGATAGACAGTATCAGGATCAGGGCTACCAGGGGAACAAGAATGATGTTTGATAATACTCCCGTAAGATTGAGCTCTCCCATATGTATTATAATAACCGGGATCACCAGTACCTGGGCAGATACGGTAATGGATAATGAACTTGCCAGCCGATCGGGCAGGAACAAAAATATCTCCTTATAGAACCGGTGAAATAATAATATGCCAAAGGTTGCTCCAAAACTTAGCTGGAATCCCGGGTTGAATAATTCAAAAGGATAAATTATTAATACAATAATAGCAGTGATAAAAAGCGTGTTAAAAATATTCTTATTCAGAAAAAAGATCTCCTGTATTGTATAAATCGCAAACATCAGGCAGGCCCTGACAAGAGATACGGGCATATCGGTCAAATAGAGATAAAAAAACAGGATCATAAGAGTGCTCAAAAGTATATAAGTTCTATTGATTCTCATTTGCCCCAGTATTAAAAGCGGGATCGACGCGATTATCCCCACATGCAGCCCTGATGCCGCAAGAGCGTGAAGAACTCCCGCCCGTTTAAATCCGGCGATGGTAGCTTTATCTATATAATTTTTATTCCCAAAATATAAGGCCTTCAGGAGAGCTGCTGTCTCAGGTGAAAAGAGCGATCCAATAGTTGCGCCTATTTTTTGTTTCATCACATCTTTAAAAGAATCCGGGGATTTTTGAACAACCATGTAATTATCATCCAGGTACGCGGTATAACGAATCCCTTTTCTAAAGAGAAAAACTTCGTAGCCCTTTTTCCTGTTCGGGGAAATTATTTTTAGCCGGGCATCTGTTGTAATAATATCTCCCGGTTTTAACCGGGAATCTCCGGGTAAATATAAAAGAACACAGGGATCTTCGCTTTTGTTGGAAAACACTGCCTGTGCCTGGAAACCATACCTTTTCATGGTAATTGTTTTTATGCCGAACGTACGCACTCTATTTTCCGCTGTATTAACGGATCTTTCAGACACAGAGTTCGATATATTCGGATACAGGAATATAAACAATCCTGCTATTAGAATTAATAATAATCCCACACTTACGATATTCCGGTTCTCCGGACCGGTTTTCCTCATGGAGTTTCCGTATACTACAGGAAAAAAAACTATCGAAAGGATTATTATCAATATGGCAACTATCATACTATTCCAATCTTTTAGACAATAAGAATCGATTATTAATATTGATGAGATCAATAATAGTAATACCCAAAAAGAAGGCACAAAGATCCCCGTTGCTATTTCCTTGAATTCCCGTAAATTTAATTTTTTATTCATTATAAATTCCTCCCATATTAAATAAAAATGGGGTAGACTGTATTTCACCGCCTACCCCATTTTTTTTTTATTAATTAGTCCCTATATATTAATACGAATAAGAATGAAAAATCGTAAATTTTTTTGGCCTAAAAATGAGAAAAAATGAAAAAAAAGTAAAAAAAATGCGATTTTAGACGAGACAGCACCTCAGAGCTCTTTTAAGGAGTGAAAATATTCTTATTTCACCCCTTAAAAGAGCTCTGAGGTGCTGTCTCAATGATACTTTTGAAATAAAAAAATGGAATAAAAAAAGAGAGAAATCGATAAAGAGGAGCAGGTTAGATTCTGCCGACCTTGAACATAAAGCCGATATTCGCGCCAAAAAAGAACTTTGTAGAGCTTTCTCCCATGCCGTAAACACCGTAATAGGCAACAGCTTCGAAGAAAAATTTTGTATCAAACGTGGTATTTAAGACAAATCCCAGGGGGAGCTGGCCTCCGGCGCTGCCATTGTAGTCAAGGTTTGATGGGGGAGATTCAAAATAGCAGCCAAGCCCGGCAAAAAGAGAAAAGAAATTATTGATCTGCCAGTTATATTTTCCTGAAAGAGTATAAAAGGGGTGCAGGAGGGTACCGTTATCGTTTATATTATGCATATAGTAAATCCTGAAATCACCTATGAAAAAATTGACAAAGATATTAAAAACAACTCCTCCCATAGCATGAAAACCGGAAATGCTTTGATTCTCTCTCTGAGTTCCGGTCCAGTCGGAATATTGAATAAAATTCATTCCGCCTCCGGCTACAGGACCAATATAGGTGTAATGCAGTTCCTTTTCACTTCTGAGCTGCCTGGCTTCTGTCTGGGCCATTAGTACCGGCACAGACACCAGCAGGAACAGCGAAGTAAAAAGAATAATTTTTATATGCTTAGTATATTCAGCCAAATATCTTTACCTTACATTTAAAGGATTTTTTACAACCTGGGCATTTGCCGGTACATTAAAATCAAATAAACTCCTCATTACAGGCGCGGAGAAACTTCTGTTTGATATTGAGAAACTGGTCGTTTCTCCGGCTCCATTCTTGAGAATGGCCCGTTTTAGAAAAAAAGTTGAATCGAGTAGAAGAATAATCTCCGGGTATGTTTTCCCGCCGCTTTTCAGCTTCAGGGTATACCCACTGGCACTTTGTGATGTAAGAATTGCCATGTACCCCTGAGTGAGCCCGGCTATACCGCCTGATGACCCGGGGTAAAGATCCTGAACTCCGCAAATATTGCTGCTGGGACTGTATATCCAGAGTCTTTTTCCATTGGATACGACAATTTTCCCGGCCGGGCTGCTGAATTTGACATAGATCATGCCGGGATTCAGATATTTAAAACTTCCGGTGAAAGTTTGCCCTGTATGATCGGACCATGAGATTATGCCTGTTAGTTTGGATATTCCGTACATCCTGCTTCGAAATTTTGCTGCTGCTTCATCCCCTGTAAGGGAATATGATGCTGTTGCGTAAAACAGGCATATTGGTAAAACAATAATTCGTATTATAGATTTCATGAGTATTTCTTATAATCTCCTTGTATATTAGAAACACCGAATTAATAATATTGTATAGCAGAGTAATTGCAATTAATATAAAAATATTACTAAAATAGGTTGATTTCAACAATTATTTCATATATATACCATGTAAACGATTTTTCTTAAAAAAGAAGCTATTGTGTAAACTATTTTCGAAAAAGGACTATACAAATGTTGCGGCCACGACAAATAATTATCCCCCTTATGATTTTAGGGATAACAATTTCCATTTCGGTTCTATTCAGCAGACAGGTGTACCACTTTTATATTCATACCTGGTATATAACGATTAAGCAGCACAAACCCGAAGATATGATGAAAAATGCCCGGACCTTGCTTGCGGAAAAGGATACAACTGCCTATAAAAAAAAGGAATACCTTAAATTAATGCTCAATGTTTTTCCTGAAAACTACAAGATCAAACAATTTGCCGGGCGCTCCTATATCACCCTTGGTGAAGAGGAAAATGGTGCCTATTTGATCCTCTCCACTATTGATTACATCAATCTTGATGATAATAAAGAGAATAAACAGGGTGATAAGAGTAATATAGATATCATTAATTACGGGAAAATAGAACATCACGAAATAGAGATCCCTGATCTGCGTGAGGCTGTACAGGTCCTTTTTAAAAAAAAATTATACGGAGATATTGTTGGCGCTCTCAAAAGAAGCCGTCTTTATTCTGATCCCGAGATCCTATACTGTTACGGAGTATCATTATATAAACGGGAAAAATATGATAAGGCTGTCAAACAGCTCCTGAAAGCAGAAAACAACGGGAAAACCGGGTTTGAAATAAATTACTACATCGGTCTTGCATATGAAAAACTAAATAAACCGGTTTACGCTGTCCCCTATCTCGAAGAGGCCCGTACTCTCTATCCCGGGGATAGAGGAGTAAACAGCTCTCTTATTCGAGTCTACAAAAAAGCGGGAAAGATCAAAAAAGCGGAACAACTGATCAGGCTTCAGAGAAGATGGCGCTAATAAGCCCCACGTTTTTAATAATAATTATTTCTTTTTAAATGGAGCTGCAAGGCGGGTAGACATTCTCTTTATCATTTTACCGCTAATCTCATGTATGGAGCTGCCGCTGATATTGGCCTGCATCCACACAAGATCCTTTCTTTTGAGATCAATCGCGCGGACCCACGCGCTGGATCTGCTTCCATTAAAGCCGATTATCAACAAATAATCTATTGATCCCTTATAGGAGGAAGATAATTTTCCAAGAATCCGTTCCTTGGTCTCCGGGTACTTCTGATCATATACCTGGTATACGTTCATTAAATATGAAACATGTTCATCATAGTCCCCGCCGCTCCAGGTTCCGCGCAGGAACTTTACCCGTTTTTTATCGGTAATTATGTCGTAGGAATTGTTTCTTGTATAGACGTGCTTGAATACGTCTATACCCTTTTCACTTACAATATTCTTGTTTAAATTGGCCTGGAAACTTGAGACCCGGTACCCTTTTGTGAGAAATCCATAATAGAGCGCGTTCATCTCGGCATTGTTCAGGTTCGTTAATATAGCCAGACGCGATCCGCCGGGAATCACTTTACTCAAATAGAGCTGCTCTTTTTTCATAAAATTGACGAGGATCATGGTTATCCTGTCCACGAGCTTAAAGATCTCGGTCTCCATTTTACCGATATTGGTAAACGAAAAAATTCTGTTCGATTCTTTCGCGTATAGATACAGGACTATCTTAATATTATCATTTGCCAGGGGGGTGAAGTTACCAAAAATAAAAAAATCGAGATCCAGTTTTTTTGCTATCCCAGGCAGTTCATGCAGTTCATATTCCTTTTTCAGTTCCTCCTTATATTTTTTTAGCCGTTCATTTATAGTGGTTGGTTTTACCACCCTGACCTCAAAAATATTCTGTATGGAATTGGCAAAGGAATTTGGAAATATGGTTTCCAGGTAATCAAAATTATAGTCAACAGACTTATTTGACAGGTACCCGAAGCCCATAGTTGGTGCTGCCTGCGCGCTCACCAGGAAAGGACCGCCAAGCAGCATCAAAAAAAGGAGGATAATTCGTAAGAATTTCATTCCTTACCTTCCGGACATACTCGCAATAAAATGATCAAGAATTGTTTCAATATTGTCATAATAACCCGTGGGATAATTTTCGAGCCATACGATTTCATAGGTCCGCAGGTTAATGGCTCTTCCCCAGGTTACGCCGCCCCAATCTTTCAGATCCAGTAGAATAAGGTACTGCACTCCCCATTTATTCTTGATCTCTTCCAGAAGATTTGCTTTGTTTATCTCAAAGTTATAAAAATGAAGCTTATAGACATTATTATATGTCTTTTCCATGGATTTTAGTCCGCTTGGAACTTTGTGAGATACTTTTTTTAGATCTTTTATATCAAAAATATCTCTCATTTTATAGAGATCCGAAGCATTGATCGCTTTCACTTTAAATCCCTGGGAAAGAAATTTCGCCAATACTACATTTTTTATATTATTTTTCGCGTCAATAATTACCGCGATCTGGCTTCCCGGTGCAACTGCCCGCTTCCCACCGGGATAAACGACCCGTTTTTTACTTGAGCATGAGACCAGGAATATTATTAGCAGAGTTACTATTAGAAGTATTTTTTTATTTGAGACCAACATCTGTTTACCTCACCTTCTACAGATTTAATATCCACGCTACTACACACTTTTCGAGTAGATATCTACTTACTAATATACTATATAAAAAAAAGAATATCAACAAAAAAACGCAAATAAAGCCAGTAGGCGACAAGGGTGCAGTTTAATCTTTTGGGGTGCGCTCGGGAATTAGTCCTGTTGGCACAGGCTGCAAAAAAACAGGCTATGCCAAACATACCAGGGAGGTGGTCCTGTTTTTCATAGCCTGTCCGATTCTTACAATATATATAACGTTATTACTTTGTTTCTTCTTTTTTCTCTTCTTTCTTTTCAGGAGTTGACTTGTCATCTCCCTGCGTCTTCATATATTTCTTAAATCCCTCTTTATTTATCTTGCTTTCGGCAATAAGAGTATTTACGTATTCCTGCATTATTCTCGGGGATTTTTGCCTTGAGAGTTTATTTTTTATATACATTATAACCATGTCGTCTACGGGCCTTCCTTGAAACTCATTCGGGTTCTTCTGGTAATAAGCATTTGCCTCTTCATCCGTAATACTTATCTTGTTTTTTAATTTTTTCATGATATAGAATTGGTTAACCCCTTGCATTTTAGCCATTTCCATATAAGCATCAAGCTCTTTCTTATCGATTGTTTCATCTGACAACGCTTTTTTATAGATCAGCTTCTGGTTAATCAAAGCATCAAGAACAAAGGCTTTTGAAAGCAACTGCTGAATTTGCGGATTCTGTTTCGATGGATCGGCGGCTATTTTGTCAACTTCCTCGTTTGTTTCAACCTGTAACGCGCCTTTAGCCTGGAGATAGTAAAAAGTGTTGAGTTCATCACTGGTAATCGTTTCTTCGTCAATTTTAGCTACGACTTCCCCTTTCTTTTCTTTGTCAAAGCAGGAGGTGAGAAAAAATACTGAAAATGTAAATATTGAAATGATAAGCGTTAGTATTATTCTTTTTGATTTCATTGTATTATCCTTTGTTTGTAAGTTTTACCATGCGAAATTACCAGTTAAGATATTTGTTGCAACCATTTTTTAAGCTCTGCTAATTTTTTTTCTACTTCCTTTGAGCGCGGAGTCAGCAGCAGGAGCTCTTTATCATTCGGATCTATTGATAAGCGTTTGTCCGTAGATATCATCTCTACCAGGCTTGCCGGATCGATCGTGGTCTCCCCGGATATCCTGATCTTTATTGTTTTTGAATCTTCCAGTATCTCTTCTATGAATAAAGATGAGGCCAGGGTGCGGACCCTTTCGAACTCTATGAGGATATTGACTTCATACGGCGGATTCCCAAACCGGTCAACCAATTCATCCCGCAGGGTATCTATCTCTTCTATATCCTCACAGGACTCAAACCGTTTGTAAAATTCTATCTTTTGCCGCTCATCCGCGATATAACTGCCGGGGATAAAAAAGCTCGTTTTGATAAATACCGGGGTTCGAAAGGTTCCGGTGCTCTTTTCCCCTTTCAGATTCTTTACCGCGTTATCCAGCATCTGGCAATAAAGGTCGAATCCCACTTCCATTATACTGCCCGATTGCTCTTTTCCCAGAATATTTCCCGCTCCCCGTATCTCCAGGTCCTTCATTGCTATTTTCAGCCCGCTTCCCAGCTCGGAATACTCCGCTATTACCTGCAGCCTCTTCTGTGCCTCCTCTGTTAAGGGCACATGCCTGGGATAAAACAGGTAGGCATAGGCTTTCCTGTTTGACCGGCCTACCCGCCCCTTTAACTGGTATAATTGCGACAAACCGAAGGTGTCGGCCCGGTTTATTATTATGGTATTCACATTGGGTATATCCAGGCCCGACTCTATTATGGTGGTACTTATGAGCACATCATACCTGCCTTTTAAGAACTCTATCATTATATCTTCCAGGTCATGCTCGTTCATCTGGCCGTGTGCCACACAGAACGTTGCCCCGGGGACCAGCTTCTCCAGCATTGCCGCTATGGCATCTATTGTTTGCACCCTGTTATGGACAAAAAAGACCTGACCGTCACGCTCAATCTCGTTCCGGATGGCCCGTTTTAATATATCCGGATTATCCTCCATTACATAGGTCTCTATTGCCTGGCGGTTTTCCGGCGGCGTCGAGATGGTTGTCAGGTCACGGATCCCTGCCATGGACATATGCAGTGTCCGCGGTATTGGGGTGGCGCTTAACGTAAGCACATCCACCATGGCCTTGATCTTTTTTAACTGCTCCTTGTGCTTTACCCCGAACCGCTGTTCTTCATCAATTATCAACAATCCTAAATTCTTTATCTTTACGTTTTTCGCTACCAGTGAATGAGTTCCGATTATTATATCTATCTGCCCCTCTGCCATGCGCTCCTTTATGGCTTTTATCTGCGTTTGTGTTCTAAACCTGGACATCATCTCCACTTCCATGGGATATTCACTAAACCGCTTTTTAAATGTTGAAAAATGCTGCATGGCAAGGACTGTTGTGGGCACTAATATTGCCACCTGCCTGCCGGCCATTACCGATTTAAAAGCCGCCCGTATGGCCACCTCGGTCTTTCCAAATCCCACATCCCCGCATACCAGCCGGTCCATGGGCCGGGGACTCTCCATATCATCCTTGACGTCCTCTATTGCCGTTATCTGGTCCGGGGTCTCTTCATACTCAAAGAGTGACTCAAACTCTTCCTGCCAGAGCGTGTCCGGCGGATAGCGGTAGCCCTTCAGCGCTTCCCGCTGCGAATAGATCCCTATGAGCTCTTTGGCTATCTCCTCTACTGTCTCCCGGACCTTTTTCTTTATCCTGTTCCAGGCCGACTTCTTCCCCAGTGAATCTATCCTGGGCTGCCGTCCATCCATTCCTATATATTTCTGTACCATGGTAATCTGGTCCAGGGGTACATAGAGCTTGTCTCCATCGGCGTATTCCAGCATCAGGAAATCCCGCTCAACTCCTCCCGCTGCCATCCGTTCGATCCCTTTAAACGTTCCTATTCCGTGGTTAATGTGTACCACATAATCTTCTACTTTGAGATCAAGGAATGACTCTATTGGACGTGACTGCTTTCGCTTGAACTGCTTCTTTTTTCGATAACTTTTGCCAAAAATATCATGATCCGAAAAAAGCAGTGTTTTTATGCCTGTAAGCTCCACTCCTTCTTTAAAGGGCGTTATTACAATATTTAACGATACATCTTCTTTTATGGCGGCAAAATCACTATCGGGCTTCAGCTCACTTAACAGGTCGTAGAGCCTCCGTGCCTGGCCTTCAAAGCCTGTGGTTATTACTATGTTCCATCCTTCACCGATACGGTATGCTATCTCATCTCGTACGTCTTTTATTTTGCCGTGAAAATTGGGGATGCTTTTTATTGCCGGGCGCTCCGCGTTTTCCGTGGCTGTAAAGGTTTGTATATGCAGTCCCCGGTTTTCGGCTTCTTCAAATACGGCCGCATCCAGAAGCCGGTCCGGGGGCAGACAGAATACCCGGGTATGTTTTTTATCATACAATTCCGTAAATGTTCTTTCCAGCTGGTTCTTTCGTGAGACCAGCTCAGGTGTCTCTGCCAGTATTATTCTCGCGTTTTCTGCCAGGTACGACAGTATATTGGCGCTTTCTATTGCCCGGGGGAAAAGATCCTCTATTCCTTTTATCTCACTTATTTCTCCCCTGTCTATTTGCTCCGTTATTTCATCACTCATTTCCAGTCCGCTATCCCCGGCTTCCGTAAGCAGCTCCAGCAATTTTACCTTCTCCTTGCTGAATAATACAAGCTCCTTGCGCGGATATATTGTCGCGCTTTCCAGCCGGCTGCTTGAGACCTGGGAATTTATATCGAACTCCCGTATCGATTCCAGGGTATCTCCAAAAAAATCAAAACGTAAGGGATTCTCGTGGGAGGGCAGAAATATATCAATTATCCCTCCCTTTACGGAAAACTGCCCAAATGCCTCCACCCTGGGTTCCCTTGAATAACCGTACGATACCAGCATATCGAGCATATCATCAAATGGGTATTCTTCGTCTATTGCAAGGGCGATCCCTTTTTTTAAGAAAAAACTTTTGTCCGGGATCTTTCGGATTAAAGACTCTACTGTGGTTATTATTATTGCCGGATCTCCCTGCAAGATCTTATAGAGCGCGGTTATTCTCTGGCGCTCTATTTTCTCCGATGGCGACACATACTCATAGGGCAGGGTCTCCCATGAAGGCATTGGATAGAGGCTGGCTTCATCGACCAGGCAGGTCAAATCAAGGTATAATTCCTGCATTTTCAGGGAATTTTCCGCTACCAGCAGCATTTGCCCCGGCGCATGATTAAAAATCGATGCTATTAGTACGGGGAAAGAGGAGAGTGATACCCCTTCTATTGATACCGGTTCTCCCGGCGGGCCTTCCAGCCTCTCCTGTATGGACCGGAACTCTTCGGAGACGGTAAAACGGTCTGCTATTGGTTTTAGTATCATAAATGCCAATTTTTCAGAAAAATGTATTTGTGCAAGGATATTTTACAAAACAAACAACTACTCAAAAGAATAGTTTTTTTTAATAAATTTATCCCTGAGTAATCCTTGACAAATACTTTTGATTCGCATACAATTTTCAAAAATACGTATCTCTATTGGATAAACAGGAACCAAAATAATGGATTCACCAAAAAATATCATTTGTATTGATGATGAGGATATGATCCGCCGTGTGTTTACCAGCTATTTAAAAAAAGCAGGGTATGTCATATTTGAAGCGGAAAGCGGTCAGGAAGGGATTGAATTAATTAAAAACAATGATATGGATTTGGTGCTCCTCGATCTTCGGATGCCGGGCATGAGCGGCCTGGAAGTACTCTCGTATATACAGGAAAACAATCCCAACCTGCCCGTAATCATGATCTCCGGGGAAGGTGAGATCAATGATGTAATCAACGCGCTCCGCCTGGGCGCGTCGGACTATATTACCAAGCCCATACTGGACATGGCAATACTGGACTGTTCAATAGATAAATCACTGGACCAGGCCCGCATTGTACAGGAAAACCTGGAGTACAAAAAAAACCTGGAAAACCTGGTTAATCAAAGAACCCAGGAACTGTGCGAAAGCATGGAAAAACTGAAAGAAGCGAATAATGAGGCCAAAGAGGCCAACAGGCAAATTAGCATTTCGGAAAAGCGGTATAAGCATTTAATTGAAGATTCAAATGATATAATTTTTACCCTGGATGAAAATTTTACTTTTATTACCATTAATAATGCCATAGCAACCCATTTAAATCTCTCCCCTGATTCGGTTATTTCCACCGATTTTAATCATTTATTATATGAAAATCCCGATGTGGAAGCAGTGGGCAAGAAAGTGGTACAGGAAAAATTAAGTTCATTTTTAAAAGAAAAAAGGCCGGTCCATTTTAAAGCGGAATTCAAATCGGAAACAATGCTGGAATCCATTGAAATGGCGGTAAAACTCGAATATATCAACTTTGAAGGAAAAAACGAAATACTGGGAAAGCTTTCCCGGGTAGTGGATGATTCTTTGCTGGAATTTTTCGGTTTTGTACAACAAAAATATATAATAAAAAATTCCCTCATATTGGCAAATGATGTAACCCAGCGGGTAACCAGGGATTTACAGAAATTTGCCGATGGAAAAGAAATAATTTTGCTGCGCATAGCGCTCAGAGAACTCATAATAAACGCCATAGAGCACGGCAACCTGGAAATATCATTCGATGAAAAAACCCGGACCACAGCGGATGGTACCTATTTCGATTTCATCAGCGACAGGCAAAAAAATCCCAAATACATGAACAAAAGAGTGTCGATAGAGTATTCGATAGATCCCGGAGAAGCAGTCTATGTTATAACGGATGAAGGGAATGGGTTCGATCATCAAAAAGAACTGAACGAAGATAACAACCTGAGAAACCAGAAAATGCTGCTTCACGGCCGGGGAATTAAGATGACTAAAAATTTCTTTGATGAGATTATCTATAATGACCTGGGAAACCAGGTAACTGTCAAAAAATTCTTCAAAAGCGAATAGCCCGTCTAAATAAAACTGGACATTTTATTATGGATACAATTCTTTTGAATTATTTGACACGATATAAACTGCATGAAGTCATTCAAGACAAGAGAAAATGATGGGTAAAATCGATACCACTGAGTTATTGACCAAATTCAACAATAATGAGGAATTTTCAATTCCGTTCAAATATCCTGATGATGATATCCTCATGCAGATCAATTCCCTGATGTCCAAAATCCTGTCCAGAACAGACCTCATATTCCTGCAGGATACCATGCTCACGATCCTCCGGGAAACCATTCTAAACGCGGTTAAAGCAAACGCCAAAAGGATCTATTTCGACCGCCTGGGGCTGGATATTCACGAGAGTTCCGCGTATGAGCAGGGAATGAAGAAATTCAAGACCGATATTGTTAATGACCTGCACACCATTCGAGATGACCTGCTTGGAAGTTTCTATAAAATTTCAATTAAATTTCTGAAACAAAAAGACGGAATTAAATTAACGATAAAAAATAATATCAAGATCCTCCCCCTGGAACTGGAACGGATTACCCACCGGGTGGAAACCGCTAAAAAATGCAGCAACTTTTCCGAAGCGTACAAAGAAGTGTATGACCCGTCAGAAGGAGCCGGGCTTGGCATAATATTGACTATCCTTTTAATAAAAAACGCCGGTATGGATGTGGAAGAATTCCGGGTTATTGGAGACGAGCATTCTTTAAGCATATCACTCTTAATTCCCTTTAAGCTGCGGACGGTGGAAACCATTTCCACCATTAAAGATAAAATCATTGAAGAAGTTGACAGTTTACCCACATTTCCGGAAAACATCATTGAGCTTCAGACCCTCTGTAGTGATTCCCATGCCTCAATTGATGTTATTTCTTCAAAAATAGTGCTCGATCCCTCTCTAACCGCCGATGTGCTGAAAATAGCCAATTCGGCCGGATTTATTACGGCCAAACGTATTGAAAATATTAATGAAGCGGTAATGGTGATTGGCCTTGAAAACCTTAATTCCATTCTCGCGGCTTCGGCTTCCAGGAAAATTCTCGACCAGCGGTATAAAAAATTCGGCCAGGTCTGGGATCATTGCAACAGGGTTGCCTTTTATTCGAGATATATCGCCATGAACCTGGGATACAATGGTCTTGCCAATAATGTTTTTCTTGCCTCGATTTTGCACGATATTGGTAAAATAGTTCTCCTGTCTACCGATATTACGCTGGTTAACCATATATCGGATATAATAAAAAACAGGAAACTGCGGACTTCCACTATCCTGGAAGAGATAACAATCGGGATCAGCCATTCTACGATTGGGGCTCTCATTGCCCAAAAATGGAATTTTCCCGATTTTATTATTGAATCAATCAAAGACCATCATTCCCCCTTGAGTTCAGGCAAAAAACACAGGGACACGATATTTATTGTCTATTTTGCCAATATGTTAACCCAGATCGAAAAACAAAAGTATACCATGTCTTTTATTGAATCAGAAGTTCTTGAAGAATTTAACCTCAATAATAACAATAGCTTTGAAAAATTTCACAAAAAATTACAGGAAAAGTACAATAACCACTTTTCAATCGTCTAAAATCCATTTACAGGACTATACTTTTGACAAATTATACTCTTAAGGAAACCAAAAGCGGTGAATTTACGCTTATATACAAGGGCCCGGAAGAAAATTTTAAAGAGATCAGGCTCCATTCCGCGTATGACCCGGTTAAAGAAGCAGAGCGGAGTACCGCAGCCTTCGACAGGGGCCGGTCTTCGGTAATTGCTGTTTCCGGGCTGGGGCTCGGGTTTCACCTGGCCGGGCTTAAAGAGAAACATCCCGGTATTCCTTTAATTGCAGTGGAACATGACCGTGAAGTTATTGATATTGTTCTGGATAAGTATCCCGGGCACCTGGAAGATGTTATCCTTATCAATTCTTCACAGGATCTTTCCAAAATATTTGAAGAGATCGACATGGGGAGATTCCGGGGGATTGCCCACTATATCCACCGGCCTTCACACCGGATCTACAGTGATTTCTATGACTCCATTGCTGCGGACATTGCCCGGTATCTTTCTTCAAAGGTGAGCGACCTGCTTACCCGGTTCCAGTTTGAAGAGACATGGATTGAGAATATTCTGCAAAATATTCATAATGTTTTTTCATCTCCAACGGTAAAAGACCTGTTTGGAGCGTTTAAAGGCTGCCCCGGTATTATTGTTTCGGCCGGACCTTCTCTGAGAAAAAGCCTGGATCATTTAAACGCCATAAAGGATAAATCATTGATCGTATGTGTTGATACCGCGCTGAAGGTTCTTCATAAAAAAAAGATCTCGCCCCACATTGTTATGACCCTGGATGCACAGACACACACCGCGAAACATTTTTCCGGCATTGACGGCAGCAATACAGCTCTGCTGGCCGACCTGGTTAGCTGCCCGGTTGTTACCCGTTCATACAGGGGAAAAAAAATATTCAGTACCACATCAAAATATTATACCAATGATGCCGGGGAAACCAAACGGGAAACTACTCCTCTTATGGGCTGGATTGAAAAATTTGTCCCTCCCATTGGCGATATCCAGTCCGGCGGATCCGTTGCCACCAGCGCCTTTGACCTTCTTCTTAACCTGGGGTGTTCTCCCATTATTCTTGTTGGTCAGGATCTTGCCTATACCGGGCGGGAGATCCATTGCAGCGGTACTCATCATAATGATGACTGGCTTCCCATAACTTCCCGTTTTATAAATCTCGATACCATTAACCAGAAGGTTATCCGCAAAAGAAAAATCCAATATGTTGATGCTTTTGGCGGCAAGGAGACGGTTATTTCGGACTTTGTATTTGATTTGTATAAGGGCTGGTTTGAAGACTCGGCCGGAAAAGTTGGTGTTCCGGTAATCAATGCTTCCGAAGGCGGCGCCAGGATCATGAATACGAAAGAAGAAACCCTGGAATCTCTTGCCCGCCGGCTTCCGGTTCCGGCTGTTTCCCCTGCCGCTATTATTGAAAAGCTTATGTTAAAAAGCGATACTGCCGGGTCCCGGAAATTACATGACGGCATTATTGATACCAGCAGGGATATCAAAAAAATCAATTCCATTGCAAAAAACAATTCCGAAACCGATATGCTTGCCCTTATTGACGATGCCGGTCTTTCCGACATGTACAATCCGTTTCTCAGGAAATCTCTGACCTATATTTCCCGGCACGATCTTCCCCCGGAAAAAGCCGCTGACATTCTTAACCAGGACATTATCCTTGCTTCGGAAAAGCTGCTCCCCATGCTGAATCAATGCCTGGAAACCCTGTAAAAAGTCTATATTTGCGGCGCAAATCGTCCGATAATAATTAGAAGACTAGCAGGTGGACGCGGCGCTAACGCTGCGCCTGTTTCGAAAAAAATTATAAAATCACCCGGAATACCAGTATATTTTATTTATGAAGAACCGATTTAAAAAAATTAACAAAAAGACTTTAAGAATGGGTATTTATGCCGTATTCCTGGCCTCTTTCGCGCTCATTTTTGCTGATATTAATGCTGATATTTCATCTCTCAATACCGGCAAGATCGACTGGTTAAAGGGCAAAATTATTTCATTCGGTGACTCTGAAGTTACGGTAGACAGGCAGGGCCAGCCTCTTGACGGGGATAACGGCTCACGGATCTCTTTAAATAAAGGCAGGCTGGAAGCCTATACGACAGCTAAAGAAGAAGCTATCCTGAACCTGGTCAGTACCCTGAAAACCATGCAAGTAGACCCGGACAACAAAATAGTCGATCTCCTGAAAAAGCATAGTATTACCCGGAAAAAACTGTCAAAGGTCATTGAACAACGGATTAAAACCAGGGAATACCCTGCGAGCTTTTTCAAGTCCCGGTGCAAAGCGGAACTGAAAATTGGCGATATTATTTCCGTTCTTCCCTATACCTATCCCTCTCATGATTTTCCCACTATGCTCAATTCGGCTTTACCGACCGATTATACCAGTTTAGTCATTGACGCCAGGGGGCTGGATATTAAACCGATGATTTTTCCGGCGCTTTATAATGAAGAGGGGCTGGAAATATACAGCAGGTACTTTGTTGACATTCGCTATGCAGGCCGTTACGGCATGGCTTCCTTTGCTTTTACCGAAGACGAAGCCATGAAAAATAAAAAAGCCGGTGAGCATCCGTATTTTTCCGTTGCAATAAAAAATATCAATCATTGCCCTGTATTGTCGAACAGGGATATTCGAAGAATATTCAGCAGCAGTAAAACAATAAAAAACCTGAAAAAATGCAAAGTTATTATTATAATAGATAGAAAATAGATAGAAAAGTGTATTAGCCATGAATCCTGTACTTAAAATAATATCAAAAGTTCTCATACTCATCAATAGAGCTATTGACAGCTTCGACAACAAAACAGTTGAGACGATCAAACGGGCGTACTTTTTTCTCATATTTGTTCTGGTTGTAATCGCGATTATAATCGGGTATAATATGGGCAAAGAATCCGCTACGATCAAAAGCCCTCCTCTTGCGGAAAACATGAAAGAGCTCTTTGAAGTGGATATCAGCAGGGAGCGAAAAGGCGGTAATTTCAATTCAATGCTTGAAAGCAGGCTTATGAATGAATTAAAAGAATCGCAATACCGGGAAAAAGGCAAAGTCAGGTATCCTTCCTCTGAAAGAATGGAACCTGAATGGAATAGCGGTATTAGTGAGCCGGGTAGAGCACGCGGCTCCTTTCCTGAAACCGCTGCTGAAGATAAAGTCTTTGAAGGAAATTACCGGGAGTTTAATAAAAATGCTCCCGGGGTAAAACACTTGCCGGCAAGAGAATCAACTGCTGACAGAAAGGCCAGCCCTTCTGTGATAGAAGAAAAAATTGACATTCGTTCTCCTCTTGGGAAAAAAGAAAAAGATGAGAAAAAAGAAAAGAGAGCCGATGCCAATAAAAGATCTGCCCCGGAAGAGATCAAACTTAAAGATAAAACAATTTTTGAACCGGGTGCTGTTAACAAAAACAAGAATAAAACCGGAAAAACCGAAAGAAAAGCACTCAAAAAGAATGATAAACATATTCCTTCAACTATAAGAAAAGAGGCCGATATCTTTGAAAAATAATCCGATTAAAAAATACCCCCGTCACAGGATGATGATCCCGGCTGCCGTAGTACTCTTGTTACTCGTTGTTTCCCTTCCCCTGTACTCCAAGGACTTTAACAAGACTGAAAATATTATCGACACGATTCTCCGTGAATCCCCAAAGGGAAGTAAAGGGAAAAAGGGTGTCTCTGGCAGAGCAGCAGAACAGGGCAAAAAGCCGGTAGAGAAAAAAAAGAAAAAAGAAAAAAAAGAGAAAGCGTCGCTCTCCATGTCTTCTCCGGATGAGATTCTGCTTAAAACCGGGATTAGCCTCTACAACAGCGGTATGTATTCCGAGGCGCTCAAACGGTTTGAAGAAATTAACAAATCATATTCCGGAAGCAGGTATATCGACAGTGCCAGAGTATGGATTGGGAAAATCCATATCAAACAATATAAATACGATGACGCGATTAAATCCTTTTCCTCGGTTACGGATAATTCCGGAGAAAAACAGGCTGCTCTTTATTATACCGGTGAGTCCCATAGCCTGAAAGGGAATCCTGTTTCCGCTATTGAATATTTCGAAAGAGTTTCTTCCGGTTTTCCGGAACATGAACTTGCCGACAACGCGCTTCTCCGAATCGCGAAGATCTATCTTGCTGAAAAAAAAGGGGACCAGGCCCTGAATTCGGTAATTAGAATTATTAAATATTATGAGACCAGGGAAACCATTGATGATGCTTTTTACCTTCTGGGCAAAATCTATGAAAAAGCTCCGGGCTTGAAAGATGTCGAAACCGCCCGGAAAGTTTATAAAACATTTCTCAGCAAAGCCAAATCGGGCACTCCTCATTTTAAAAACTCGCCCCTGAAAAAACGGGTTAAACGGGATCTCGCGTATATAGAGAAGTATTATCTCAGGCTTACGGAATAAATTCTCATGTTCGCGCGAGGGATGTGCAGGGTTTAGTCCGCAGGGCCGTAGCGTACGCACGGAGCCCGGACTCCCGATTCCTTTAAAATTAAAAAGATATCGAAACCCGCAGAGCGCACCTGCGCTGGGGAATCGTTGCGCAGCCCATATAGACTTGGCTTCCCGTAAGGCTCCTTAATTATTTAAGACGACAACTATGTTGGCACAGAGGGCTGTTAGCGAGACCATGTACGGCCGAAGCATTAGCCATTATTATTTATAAAAGAGTTTAAATCAATTTTTTTCATTTTTTCTTCAATATAATTAACAATTTCCGTTTCTGCTAAAGATAAAATTTTATGTCTAAAACCAATCTTATTCCTAAGTATTTCACAAACATCTTTTATCCAATATGTCATACTCATTTGAACAATGCTGCCATCAATAGCTTTCGCCATTTCAAGAATTCTACTCCTATCGCCAATTCGATCTACGATTATTATAGTAGACATGTAATGAAGTTGTCTGCCATGTTCCATTTCTCTTTCAAATCGTGAAACTTTATCTAATGAAATTTCAGTATTACCTGGCCCTATAAAACCAATATCAAAGCGAATGCCAATACCGGGTCTAAAAAGAACAGTTGCATCGCTTTCTCTTTTATCACCTCTTGATGAAAGCCAAAAGACTTTATTTTGTTTTGTAGTATCTGTTGGATTTATCAATTTGAAGCCTAAAATGCTCAACAAGGAACCAAGTATCAATTTTTCGAAAAGTTTACCATACATTGATTTTTCAGAACCACGAATTGCAAGAGTTTGAGCTCCAATTGCTGAGAATAAATATAAAATTGATGGCCAGTTAATTTTAATTTTATTTTTTGAAAATTCTAATGTACCTTTTAATTCGCCATAGTCAGTATTACATTTTTTTGAAGACTCTGATAAGGCTGTTTCAAATGCTTCTAAGTATTTATCAAATTCATCATCATCGCTTCTTAATACATTTTGAATACTTTTACCAGTTAGTCCAATAAACCAGGTAAGGAATAACTTTTTTTCTTTTGAAATTTTTGAATTTAATTCATTTCGAACTAGTTTTGGAAAATCTTTAATAATATTATCAATATTATTCTGCGATTTTATATATGCAATTAAAAGTGCAGCATTTGACAAAGCTAATCTTCTTCTTGTTAAACTTTCAGTTAATGCACGAACATTTTCACCACATAATACGGAAGTAACTACTTCTTTAATAATATCTTCACCAACTCTTTCAATTACCTTTTTACCAGAATAACTAGCTAATGATATACCTGCTTGAGGAATATTAGAAGAAATATTGCTTTTCATAAATAGTCGCCTTAAAAATCAAAATAATTTTGTTTTTGTTCAATTGGTTCACAATTAATCCAATTTACACTTTTTACTTCATTCTTTAGCCAGTTTTCAATCTTACTTCTAATTTCTTTTATATATTCAGGATTTATTTCGAATAGAACAAACCTTCTTTCTAGTTTGCTAGCAGCTTTTCCGACTGTTCCAATACCCCCAAAAGGGTCTAGAACGATATCATTAATAAAAGAATAATATGAAATAACTTTTTCAGCTAATTCAAGAGGAAAAATTGCAGGATGTGCTTTATCATACGATGGATGTATTTTCCATATGTTTGTTTTTTCGTAATCATCTTTGATCTTAGACTTTTTTACTATATCTTGATCCGGGTGTTTACGGATATGCCAATCAATTAATTTATCAGTTTTTTTCCGATATACTAAAACGTATTCTGTAACAGGAACAGCTTTATATTGAAGAGGATTTCTATCTGCTGCGAACCTTCTACCTCTACCAGTAGCCCATCCGGCTCCTTCTGGTTTAACCCAAATTATATCATCAATAAATTCATATCCTTCTTCAATGAAAATTCTATGGAGATCGAAGGGGACAGCAATTCTTTTAGATGCTTCACTTCTGCTTGCCCTTCTTATTAAAACTGGGGAAATATTTATTACAAAAAACCGACCTTCGTTTAACACTCTATGACACTGGTTAATAATTTTTCTCATTTTAAGCAAATATTCTTCATAATTTATATAGTCAGAGTATTCAGGACGAGCATTAAAATAAGGAGGAGATGTAAATACTAAATCAATTGACTCATTAGGTGTGTTGATTAATAATTCTTCGCTATCACCCATTCCAACAGTATTTCTAAGATTTGATATTTTAGGAATATTATTTATGCTTTTGGATTTTGTTTTTTTATTATTTCTACCTAATAATCTTGTCTCAAGTATTTCTTTTTGAGTAGTCTTTTTCTCCAATATAAGGCTTGTCGTTGCATCGATAACAACCTCGCCAAGTTTAGATTTATGAATATCAATTAAAGGAACACGCCAGTAATGATATCTGTCATCTACTTCAGGTAAACCAAAATTGACAACATTATCTAAATCAATTGTTTTTAAATATTGTAGGGCTATTTCTTTTGCATCAGATACATTGTTAACTCTATATGATTGATTTCTAGTTTTTATCATTCACTATGTCCTATATATTTTTTAAAAATACAAATTATAATGTTCAGCTGATACGGTCAACCATTATTAAACGAACATATATACATATTTGTTTAGAGCAAGACCGGCCACGGATGGCCAGCCCAAGCCACAGAAGAGTAATTTCTAAATTAGACACAGTTCCTAATTGCTTGATCAATATAATTCACAATCATCCCCAAATTTTTCCTACTCTAGCCCTAAAAATTCCTGTTTTCTTGCCACTGGTAAAGATACCCCTGAGGAAACCTCTCCTCCACCGCAGTCCCACTCTCAAACAAAGCAGACATATAGTCTTTTTTTAACGCAATTCATCGTTTTTGAGTCAGATAAAGACTTTATTTGATAGAATGTTGTTCTTCCATGCAGATACCGGCTTTTATCAACCAGCCAAACCCTTCCCAGGGACGCGCGAGGGATGCGCAGGGTTTAGTCCGGAGGTCTTCCGCAGGACCGGAGCGAACGCGGAGCCCGGAGGAGCCCGGCCCGCAGGGCGCGCCCAAACCCCGCTGCCCAAATTATTTCTTTTTAGTTTTTTTCTCTTTCTTCTCTTTTTTCTCTTCCATGTAAACGGTATGGGTTGGGAAGGGGATGTCGATACCGCCCTTTAAGAGGGCGTTATAGACCACTTTTGTTGTTTCGAGCCATTTGGAATAAAAGTTACTGTAATCGGGGATCCATACCTTTGCCTGGCAATTAAGAGAGAACTCTCCCATTGTTTCAAAAACCACGACCGGGGCCGGGTCATCACAAATATTATCAATTTTTCTTAATGCGGAAAGTACTACCTTTTCTACGGTATTCATATTTGATCCGTAGGCAACACTAAAATTCACCACAACCCGTATGGTTGTATCGGGCAGAGCGTAATTCTTGAATTTTTTATTAACCAGTTCACCGTTTGGTATTACGATTATCTCGTTATCGTAAGTTATGAGTTTTGTATTTCGGAGTCCTACTTCTGTTATGATTCCCGTGTCTTCGTCAATGGTTACCTTGTCGCCAACTGCTATGGAATGGTCAAGGCTTAGAACGATTCCTCCGATCATATTTGCCAGGCTGTCCTTTACTGCGAAACCAATAGCAAAACCCACAATACCCAGTGAAGCAATTAATGGGGCAATATCAATTTCAAACCTGGAAAGCAGGATGATTACCCCCAGTGAAAGAATAATAAACCGCGCTATATTCACAAAAAGAGGGACCAGGTCGTCATCAATTCGCTCATCGATCCTTGAGGCTAATTTTTTTCCCCATGAATGGATCATTATATCGGATGATTTAATTAATATGTATATTATTAATATTACAATTATGGCAATAAGAAGATTATCCAGGATAATACCAATGCCCGGAAGGGTTCCAAGCGAAACTACGGCCATTTTTAGCCCGATAAATATAAATATCCACTTCACCGGCTTCTTGGACGCGGCGACTATTTTGTCATCGACCTGTGTTTCGGTTTTTAAGGCCAGTTTTTTTAGAACCTTGTCAAAGAATACAGCAACTATCCTGGCCATAATATAAAAAAATAAAAAGATAATCCCGGAAAAGACCCACTTATTGTTAACAATGAACCCGATCCAGGAATTTTTCATGCCATGGGCGAACTTTTTAAATATATTAATCTCTTTATCAACAAGACTGAGTCCTGCCTCTCCCAAAAAATTCTTTTTTATCCATTTGGAACTGTTCCGTGCGAATCTATTCAGGGAGTCGATAAATTTATCATCAATAAGCCCTTCAAAAGACTTTCCTGCTTTTACCTGCCCTGTATTGGCGTAAACTACTTTATAGTCTATTACAATAACCGTACCATGCGTTATATACCTTCCCATTATGCCGATATCCGCTTTTTTGCTCTTTAAAAATTTTTGAACGGAGTCTTTTTCATACAGCTCCTCTCCTTTCAATTTCGGCTTCTTTATTCTAAGAAGCTCCAGCTGTTTTTGAGGAGCAATGTCTTTCATTATGAGTTCGGGAATATAGGTTGCCAGGTAGTTCATCTCCGACTGGGAATAGTTATAAAAGGGCAAAAAAACAATTTTGTTAATTTTTCCGGTCTCCCCGGCATTCTTGTTGCCGTAGACTGCAAGCGGTATTGCAATTATAATCAAAATTATTAATCCGTATCTCTTTAAACCCATGTCCGCGCCGCTCCGCATTTATATTAATAGAAAAGACCTATACTCCTTTTTTACCAAAATTTACCCCCTTGAGTCAACCTGTTTAATAGTTTTTTTAATAAATATATGCCAATACGGGCGCACCCTTCGGGCCGGGCTGCTCCGGGCTCCGCTTCGCTCCGGTCCTGCGGAAGACCTCCGGACTAAACCCTGCACATCCCTTGCGCGGAGAGCTCTGCTCTTAAGGAACCCTTTTTAAATAGGGGGTCTGTTTTGAGACGTTGCAGTGCAACGTCTCTCAGAACCAAACCCTTGCCCGGAGCATCTTCGCAAAACAGACCCCGGTATCACCACATGCCTTTAGCTCACAAAAAAATACCCGGTACGGCAATAAAGCAAGATAAAAAACCGGCCCCTGCGAGAGCGGGAAGCCCCGAAAGTACGCGCGAGGGATGTGCAGGGTTTAGTCCCGAAACCTTTTGATTTTTTCAATGAATCGGAATCCCCGGTAGTAATTGAAAATCAAAAGGTTTCGGGACCGGAGCGAAGCGGAGCCCGGAGCAGCCCGGCCCGCAGGGCGCGCCCAACCCCGTTACCGGGAAAGAGGAGAGCGAAACCCCCTCTATCGATACCGGTCCTCCCGGAGAGCCGAAATACTAAATTTTTTTTTAATTTTCCCCTTTATAAAGGAATTCCGGCTACCTTCGGCATGGAACAGCGAAATTAATTATATTGACAATATTAGTCACACCTAATATTCTTGTTAAAAACGCTCATGGATACACTTGTATGAAAAACGAAAATAAGAAAATAAGTGACCTGGAAACATTTTACGGGGCAACCGATCTCTCCTCTCATATGGAAGACTATATGGAAGCCATAGCGCTGCTGGCAGCCAATAACAAAGTAGTCCGGGTAAAAGATATTGCTCAAAAGCTGGACATTAAAATGCCCAGTGTTACAGCCGCGCTTAACAAACTAAAAGAAATGAGCCTTATTGAATATGAAAAATACGGTTTTGTGGAATTAACCGAACAGGGAGAAAGCATTGCAATGAAGGTCTGCAACCGTCATTCCTGCTTATTGGACTTTTTCACCCATGTACTTATGCTGGAGAATAAAACCGCCAATATCGACGCCTGCAAGGTAGAACACAACCTGAGCCCGGAGACCTGCACCCGGATCCATAAATTCCTTGAGTTTTACAAATCGGAAGAAAAAAACAACCGGGAATGGATCAATAAGCTTAAAACCCTTCTCACTGATTAGCATAAAAAACAATTGCAAATCCTGCTTAAAAGCCTTATACTTTAATTAATGTGGTATATTTTGCTGCCATAATTTCGTGTATGAGTATTATTACGAGCATGAAAACTTTACTAAAGAGCAATAAAATATTAAAAACTCTTATATGGATTGTTTCCTGTATAACCTTCCCATTTTTGCTGCACGCCCAGGATACTGTTGATTCTGACAAAACAGAACTTAAAAAAATTGATGAAATTTACACGTATTCAATTGAAGAATTAATGAATATTGAAATTGTTTCTGCAACAAAAAAAAGCCAAAAAGCTACTGAAGCGCCGGCTGTAATTACAATTATAACCGCGCAGCAGATAAAGGAGCGCGGCTGCCAGACCCTGGGCGAAGCCCTGGAAAGCGTTGCCGGGCTGGATCTCCTGCACGACCGCTTACAGTATAACCTGGGTATCCGTGGGGTGAATGGCGGCATGCGTGCCGGTTCCAGGATCGTTAAACTAATGATAGACGGACAGCCTGTTTCATTCAGATCAAGTTCCGAAAACTTTCTTGGAGAAGAACTGATTCCCATCTCCATAATAAAAAGGGTGGAGATAATTCGCGGACCCGGTTCCGCTCTATACGGTGCAAACGCCTTTTTAGGGGTGATAAATATCATAACCAAAAACGGCAGCGAAATAGAAGGGGGAGAACTTGCTTTCACCTTCGGATACGGAGGCAAATACCTGTCCGATAAAGACTCCTTTCTCATTGGAGGCAGCGCCGGGGATTTCAGTTTTATCGCAGGAGCTTCAATCAACCACATTAACAACTCCGGGATGAGATTAGTTGATGTACCGGGGAATACCCACTCCAAAACAAACGAAAAAAGCAGTAATGAAAAAACCGAACCCCAGAGCCACTTTGTAAAATTCCAATATGAGCATGAATCAATGGGAACAATAACCGCCGATTTTCATTACCAGGCACTGGACGGTTACGGAGAATTCCAGGACTGGGGGGTTCTTACCCATAATAACAGGATTGCCCTGGCGAATGGATATGTGCGGGCCAGGTACGCGCAAAATTTCTTTGATCATTTCGATCTAACCTTCTCCGCTGCCTATGCCGCCGGAACTCCCCTGGAAGGGGAGAAACTTGAGACCGATGATGATACTTCTTCCTGGATAACACGAGACTACGGTTATACGGGCTATGACATAACAACAGAAATAATGTACCATTTAGACAATTCAACCAGTCTCACTATTGGATTTGATTATACCTCCGACATCCATACCCTGCAAACATTTTATCCCACAACAGACTCGGGCAGAAGCAGCGCCAATCCCGGGGGGACTGAAACCGGGAGCAAAACCTTCAGGAATATTGGAGGTTACGGACAGGCAATAGTGTACCCCTTTAAGCTCTTCCGGGTAGAACTATTGAATACACTTGGTTTAACTGCCGGAGTCCGCTATGATTATCATACAATTTATGGGGATACGCTCAACTGGAGAGCCGGGGCTGTATATAATTTTACCGAGACCTTATACGCGAAACTCCTTTATGGGACATCATTTAAAGCTCCTTCATCAACCCAGCTCTATAGCAATTATATTGTTGGGGGTGGTGTTATCGGCAATCCCGATCTTAAACCTGAAAAAGCCGAGACCCTGGAGATAGCAGTGGGCGGTCAATTGCTGCAGTATTTTGGCCTTACGATCAATGCTTTTTATAACCGGATAAAAGACAAAGTAGATCTGGTACTCCCCATTGGAGCTGTTTCGAATATCACTCCTGAAAATATCGCGGAAATTACTTCTGCCGGAATTGAATCGGAGCTGGTCTTTACTATCACAAACCTGGCAAGTTACGTCAATTATTCATACCAGAGAAGTATTCTAAAAAAAAGACACCCTATGCGGGGAGATATCCTGGTTACAACCGGTATATACCCCACTCATATGATTAAATTTGGAGTTAATTACAAGATCCCGGCTATTTTTATCAACCTCAATATCGAAGGCCGGTACCTGGCTTCAAGAATAGCCAGTGAGCCGAATAACTATGAATATGATCCTATTAATTATCGTACTAACCGGTACAGCCTGGATTCCTATTTTTTACTGGATGTTATGCTATCATCTCATATGCTTGAATTGCTCAAAGATACGGAAACGGAGCTTCGCGTTAAGGTCTATAATGTGCTGAATACGGAATACACCTACCCCGGGTTTTCCGGGTTCGATATTCCGGGTTTTGGGCGAAAATTTGTTGTTTCCCTGGTCCAGCATTTTTGATGGAGGTTACTTATGGCTAAATTAAAATATATACTTATTATATCCCTTTTGGGATATTCATGTAATTTTTTAAGTGAAGACCTTAAAGAAATTACTTATAATAACCCGATCAAAATTGGAGTGCTGAATTCAACCAGCTATAACAGGGCCTGGTGTGAAACTCTGAATCTCGCGGCCTTTATGGCAGCGGAAGAAATAAACGATGCCGGAGGGATCACGATCGGAAGTACCGATCACGACCTGGAGCTTGTATTTGCCGATGACGCAGGATCATCAACAACAGGTCTTACCGCAGTAGAGACATTGAAAAATAATAATATTGATATCATAATTGGACCGGCTTATTCCGGTGTAACCCTGGGCATCTATAGCTACACAACATCAAATAACATGCTTCTTATCCCCTTCAGCGCAACCAGTGATACAATATCAGGGCTCCATTCCATGATATGGCGAACCTGTCCGCCGGACAAATACCAGGGCGAGTTAGCAGGCCAGTATGTGTTTAACCAGGGCAGGGTTCGCGCGGGAATCATCTACCGCAATGATACCTGGGGCGACAATCTCCGGACTCAATTTAAAACAGCTTTTCAAACTGCGGGAGGAACCGTTGTTAGTGAAGTACCCTTTGATCCAACAGTAGTCTCGTCTTCTTCCGATTTTTCAAGTTACCTGGATACTTTATTCGCGCCCGATCCCCAACCGGACGTGATCTATCTTATCAGCTACGGTTCCAGGGGAGCGAAAATTACTAATGACATTGTCCAGGGTGGGTATATTTCAAGCTCCTATACTCCCGATTTTGTTTCAAATGATGGGGTATACGGAAGTAACTTCCTGGCAAACGGAAACACCCAGGTACTGGAAGGAATGTACGGAACCGCTCCCGGTGGAAATTCGACAAGCAGCAATTACCTGCTTTTTAAGAATAATTATATTACGCGCTTCGGTTTCGAGCCAAATTCCTACTGTGAATATATATATGACAATGTGTACCTGGCGGCATACGCGATGCAGCTTGCTCAAGATTCATCTGCTGCAGCCGTTCAAGCCCAATTACAAAAAGTTTCTATTTTGACAACGAGTGAAACAAAAATTTATGTCGATAATTTCAGCGGAGGAAAGTCCGCGCTAGGCACCAGCGGTACAGGAGATATTGATTACGAAGGAGCTTCGGGCCCCATAGATTTTAACTCCGACAGGGACCCGGGCAAGGCCAATTATCAAATTTGGAAAATAGAAAACAGGCAATTTACCATTATCGATGCCGATAACCAGGTAACCATAACTCCTTAATTGTTATTACGATGCCATGAGCTGATTGCTCGTTTTAGCTTTTCCGGGATCGAATTCTATTATAAATTTAACCCCTGAACTATCATCCAGGCTTACCTTACCTTTAAGCTGCGTGGTGAGTTCATTAACCAGCGATAATCCAAGAGAATTAGTATTCCGGAAATCCATCCCGGACGGCAACCCCTTTCCGTTGTCGGCAACAATAAGCGTATAACGATTATTGTTATTATAAAATTCTATTGTTATTTCACCTTTTTGCCCTTTTTCAAACGCATACTCAAGAGAATTGGAAACAAGTTCGGTTATCATCAACGCGCAGGGGATTGCGATATCCAGGTTAACCAGCATATTATTGACAGAAATATTCATCTCTATCTCAATCTGCATAAAAAACGAAAGCAGCAGCTTGTCTGTCAGCGCCCTGATATAATTATCAAAATCAATTTGCGAAAGGTTTTTTGAGTGATACAGTTTTTCATGGATCAACGCCATGGTAAATATACGATTTTGACTACTGGTAAAATACTTTTTATATTTTTCGTCTTCAACAAATCCCGCCTGAAGACTTAGAAGACTTGAGACTAGTTGCATATTATTTTTAACCCGGTGGTGGACTTCTTCTAATAGAACACTCTTTTCTTTCAATGAGGCTGTTAATTGATCTTCACGTTCCCGTAATTCTTTTTCAACAGATTCCCGCCATTCAATTTCCTGTTTTAATGCTTCATTTGCCTGCGTCAGTTCCTGTGTTCGTTCCCGGATCTTTTCTTCCAGTTGAACATTCATGGTCCGTAACTCGTTTTGTAAATTATAGATTGTGAGGTGAGTATGAATTCTTGAAAGTAACTCCTCACCTTCAATGGGCTTGGCTATATAATCAACCGCTCCTGCGCTAAATCCCCTTACCTTGTCTATGGGTTCACACAGAGCGCTCATGAAGATTACCGGAATATCCCGTACAGCAGCATTAGCCTTCAGCTGCCGGCAGGTCTCAAATCCATCGATTTCAGGCATTATAATATCAAGAAGTATAATATCCGGAGTATGAGAATCGATCATTGTTAGCAGTTCCATACCGCTTCCTACCGGAACTACGGTAAACCCATATCCTGTCAAATAGTTACTAAGAGCATCCAGGTTCATTGGGTCATCATCAACAGCAAAAATTGTTGAAAACTTTACGGCGTCAAGATTCATAGGCATTCCCCCTCGCTATCTTACAGGTTCATCCGTTGGTAAGCGACCGGTTGGCTGGCTCATGGTGCAAAATATTGTCTGATGTTTTTTATATTTAATTCTAGCAGTAAAATGAGGAAATGTCAATTATAAAACCATGTACCGGGAATCATACACTTCCGTATAAATTTCCAATACAGGTGTCATGGGGAATGTCCGGGGAGAGCGAATATTTTAAATAAACGCCGCCCCGGAGCATAGTATTATTTTGAGTCTTTTTTCTTCTCAGCCATCTTTTTCAATACTTCCTCTTGCACACCTTTGCTCAGAGGAACATACTTATCAAACTCCATTGAATAGTTTGCTCTACCACTGGAGATATTTCGGAGCTGAGTAGCATAACCGAACATCTCACTGAGAGGAACAAACCCGTTAAGTTTCTGAGATCCTTTCCGGTATCGTCTCATAGAGTCAATCTTGCCTCTTCGTTTATTAACATCACCAACAACATCCCCGATATAATCATCAGGAGTATTTATTTCAATTTTCATCATTGGCTCAAGGAGAATAGGAGTTGCCTTTAAAAATCCGTTCTTAAAACAAATCGACCCACAGATTTGAAAAGCCATATCCGAAGAGTCAACATCATGGTAGGTACCGTCCAGAAGAACAACTTTAATGTCCACAACAGGGAATTCCGTAAGGATTCCTCTTGCCATTGATTTAACAATACCTTTCCGGACAGAAGGAATATATTCAGTCGGAATCGCACCGCCTTTGATCTTGTCGATATACTCAAAACCTTTACCTTCATTCGGCTCCATTCTCATTACCGTATGAGCATACTGCCCTTTACCACCAGTCTGCTTTGAATGCTTATAATCACACTCTATTTCTCTGGAAATAGTCTCCCGGTACGCAACCGAAGGTTCGCCAACCTCAACCTCAACCTGAAACTCTTCTTTGAGCCTGTCGATAATAATCTCCAGGTGAAGTTCTCCCATTCCGGAAATTATTGTTTCATTTGTCTCATCATCATATCGCGCATTAAAAGACGGATCTTCATTAGACAGTTTATTAAGAGCGATTCCAAGTTTTTCCTGTTCCTTTCTTGTTGCAACAGTTACTTTAAGCTCAATTACAGACGGGGGAATATGTATCGATTCCATAAACAACGGATGACTCGGGTCACATAAGGTATCCCCTGTTTTAGTAACCTTCATTCCAATTAAGGCTACGATATCTCCGGGAACTGCCGTTTGAACCTCTTCCCGGTCTTTGGCATGAATCCGTAAGATCCTTCCAATTCGCTCGGTTTTCCCTTTTGTTGAGTTCAATATCTGCATCCCGCTTTTCAACTCTCCGGAATAGATCCTGATAAATGTCTGCTGTCCTACATATGGATCGTGTATCAGTTTAAAGGCAAGCGCGGCAAAGGGCTCATTCACTGAAGGTTTCCGGGTGTGTGACTTTTCCTCATCATCAATATCAATACCAACGATAGCTCCTTTGTCAATAGGAGAAGGCAGGTACGATATAACCGCGTCAAGAAGAAGCTGTACTCCCTTATTTTTGTAGGCAGATCCGCACAAAACCGGGGTAATCAGCATTTTCAGCGTAGCCTCTCTGGCTGCTTTTGCCAAAAGATCGTTTGGAATATCCTTCTCTTCAAGGAAAAGTTCCATTATTTCTTCATTATAATCGGCAAGTTTCTCCACAAGGAAATCCCGTGCTTCTTTAACCCTGTCTTTATATTCATCAGGAATTTCTATTTCTTTTCTTTCAAATTCTTCAAAGACATAAGCTTTTCTTTCTACTATATCAATTGATCCCAGAAAATTATCCTCAGCCCCCATAGGAACATGGAACGGTACCGGGTTCGCATCCAGATCTTCGTCCAGCTGGCCAACGACTGCGGAAAAATCGGCCCCAACCCGGTCCATCTTGTTAATGAAGGCAATCCTGGGAACCTTGTACCTGTCGGCCTGGTTCCAGACAGTCTCACTCTGAGGTTCAACTCCCCCAACAGCACAAAATACCGCAACCATACCGTCAATTACCCGCAGCGATCGTTCAACTTCAATAGTAAAATCGACATGTCCCGGAGTATCAATAATATTTACCGGGTGATTTTCCCAGACACAGGATATGGCAGCAGAGGCAATAGTGATACCTCTTTCCTGCTCCTGCTTCATAAAATCCATGGTAGCTTCACCATCATGGACCTCCCCCATTTTCCTGCTAATACCGGTAAAGAATAGTATTCGCTCTGTTACCGTAGTCTTTCCCGCGTCAATATGCGCCGCAATTCCAATATTTCTTACTTTCTGAAGTGGCATGTGATTCTCCTGATATTATTTATATTATTTCATTATTATACTTATATAACTCTAAAACCTGTTCATACAGATAAAAAATTATATCATAATTTTCATAGTTGTCCAGAATAATACGTAATAAAACTCTGATTTACTTGATGGAATATGAAAAAATAAGAAGCGCCATTCTGACGACGACACCATTTGTGTCAAATCTTTTTCAAAAACCGGCTTTTTTTTAAAAAAATCTAATTTTCATTCAAAATCTTCAGCATATCAACCTGAATGCGGGCTTGTTCTGCGTAATCGGAATCGGAAAAATTGGAGAGTATTTCTTTAAAAACCCGGAGCGCTTTTTTATCATACCCCATCTTTTTATAGCAGAGACCAATTCGATAATAGGCCTCAACTCCTTCAGTTGAATTACTAAATTCTTCAAACAAAGAGCGGTATATCTTAATGGCTTCCTGGTAATCAAACTTGTTGATAGCAATTTCAGCCAGGCGCTTATATGCCTCATGCCGGTGAATCCCATTATAATAGATTTCCAGATACTCGTTCAACGCTTCAATAGCCTTGTCGTCCCGGTTTAATTTTATAAACTGGATCCCGTTCCTGAATTTCATATCATCAGCTGCTTTTTCAAGGTTCAATTGCTTCGGAGGAGCTTTTTTCTTTTTATTTTCCTGGTTTTCCTGGGCAAAAAGCAGGGCTGTAAAAAGCAGCAGGAATATGGTTACAGTACTAAAAACTAAACGCATGTATAGAAATCCTTTTTCAGCTATATTGTATAAAATGACATCTTATGTCTTATAGTATACTATCGACATATGCAAAAAAATAAACCATACAAAAAATTTGCCCCTTTCGACCTTTTCATCACACTTATACTATAAAATATATAGCATAAACAAGATTAAGGAGAATACAATGCCGGGAAAAGAACAATGCGGGGAAATAAGCAGGAGACATTATACCGTAAATTTAAGCAGTTCCTCTTCCCGGGTAGTAACCATATAGGCTGCTGCTTTTGCTATTGTTGATACAACTTCCGCATCGATCTTAGCAAGGAAATCAGCAGCTTCTAACCTGCTATTAAACATTTCCCGGGCATGAGAAAGCAAATCTTTAATAGCAGAATACCCGATCCGTTTATAAAGAAATAAAGACAGGGGAGAATTCTTCATATCAAAACTGATCTCGTGAGCTCTTCCGGCATCAAGGAGCCGAAAGATCGTTGAGAACTGATCTCCGGGATTAGCCGGATTTAACACCGGTAAAAAATCTTCAAGCCGTCTCATTTTCTCCCCTTCTTTCCGGATGTCTCCCATAAAAAGAGAAAGCGGCGCATCTCCGCCCGTCAGATCCGCCAGGGCTTCCAGGATGCTAATTGTTACCAGTTTAACCCCCAGGTACTCACGTGCCGTCTCAATATTTCTCCTGGTAAGGGTTGCCATTTGCAGAAACTCTTTTTCCGAGGGAACTCCTTTAAATGAATGAAAAACCGTGTCCGGATCAAGTGATATAAAAAAACCTTCCATTTTTTGAAGAGAGACCCGGTAGTCTTTTATTGAATAGACTTCAATCATATGAAGAGCCTGGTTTGTTTCCGGGAGAAGTTTCCAGGTATTGTCAAGAAAGGTGGCCGTATCTCTTTCGGCAAAACTAACAACATCCATATTCGAAAAAAGTACCGCTTCCTTTATTATATCTTCAATTTCGGTATCCGTGAACGATACGGAATATTTTAAAGAAGCAGATTGAATTCTTTTAAAAAGCAGGTCGCAATGACCTTGCTCCCGGAAGGGAATAGTAGACTCAATGTAAACAATAACTTTAAGCAGATCCGTTACCGAAAAGAGTGCTTCCAGTTCCACTATCATCACCAGGGTGCTTAAAAACTCATTAAGACCGCCAAAGGGTGATAGCTTTTGTCCCGGTTTAAAATCATAGAGATCAAGAGCCAGATTTATGTTTGTGTCAGCAGCATCAATCGAATCCGCAATAAAGATCTCTTCTTGTTCTTCCCGGATATACTGAAGCAGCATAGTTCGAATTTCCGGTGAAAAACCTTTGTCCACCTGGTAATATACAACATCATGGAAAAAAGCGGCCAGGGTTTGTATTGGGTTTACGGGATTTGAAAGATTAAAAACATGCGCGGGAGTATGAAATGTTCTCGGCTCAATGCTCATCGTTTTATGGACCAGCACTGCCATATCTTCAACTTTTTTAAGAGATACAGCACAACCAAGCTGCTTGAAGGCATCTTCAATCATATTGATCATCCGCTGAATTGCGCCAATGTCCATAATAGCTCCTTATTATAAGGAAAGGGGCCTTTCTCCTTCTCATAACGTGGGGTTAAAACCCCTCGCAGGGGTCGCACCCCACGCTATGAGAAGGAGAAAGGCCCCTCGCTAAAAACCCCTTACTTGCTCCAGGTTATTTTTAAACTGGGGTCGAACTTCCGGTACATGTTTTTGTCATAGGGAATAACTCTCACCGTAAAGCCAAACTGCCCCGATTTAAGGCATAACATCTGCCCTTCATATTGATAGCTGCCATTTTCGAGTTTATTGATCTGCTCCATGGGAATAGCAGCACCTTCGGCAATATTTTCCAGGTGCAGCGCGCCGATATATAATTCAACCTGTACCTCTTCAGGGGTTAAATCTCCAAGATCCACTTCCGCAAGAACAGAAACCCGGGAACCAACCGTGATTTCACTCTCTTCGTTAAAGTGAAGATTCTTAATATCAATAGAGTCCCATTTGGACATAACATCATGCTTCCACCGGGCCATTTCTTTTGATACGGTAAAATCATTCTCTGAATAGGTTTTATGATTTTTGTGAGCCTTGAGATAATATTTTTCAGTATAATCCTTAACCTGCCGGTTTGTATTATATACCGGGTTGTTTGTTATCATCGAATCCTTGATCATAGAGATCCATTCCCGGGGAAGTCCGTCAACTCCCCTGTTATAAAACGCGGGCTTGGCTTCCATTTCCAGAATATTATACAACGATAAACTTTCTACCTCATCCTGGTAGCTATAATCATCATAGGTTTCACCTTTACCAATAGCCCATCCATTTTTGGAATTATACGCTTCGTCCCACCAGCCGTCCAGAACACTGATATTAAGCCCCCCATTTGGAACAACCTTCATACCACTGGTTCCGGAAGCCTCCTTAGGCCGAATTGGATTATTAAGCCATACATCAACCCCCTGCACCATGTACCGGGCAATGTTGATATCGTAATCTTCAATGAATACAATATGATCTCTAAATCGTTCATCATTGGAAAGATGAATAACCTGCTTGATCAGCTCTTTTCCCATATTGTCCCTGGGATGCGCCTTTCCCGCGAAAATAATCTGTATTGGTCTTTCCCTATCGTTGAAAAGGGCATCAAGCCGGTCAAGGTCACGCAGAATAAGCGTAGCCCGTTTATACGTGGCAAATCTCCTGGCAAAACCAATAGTGAGAGCTTCGGAGTCAAGAACAGAGTTAGCCTTTTCAGCTTCTTTTGGAGGAGCTCCCCGGGAGATCAATTGCTCCTTGAGTCTTCTCCTGGCAAAAGCCACCAGTCTCTCCCTGAGCCGTTCTCTACATCTCCATAATTCCGAATCCGGGATCCGGTCGATATTCTTCCAGATGGTATCATTGGCAGGATTGTCAATCCACCGGGGGCCAAGATACCGGTTAAAAAGTCTCATCATTTCATCCGATGTCCATGACAAAGTTTGAATACCATTTGTAATATGTCCAATCGGGACTTCATGAACCGGTAGAGAAGGCCAATTTTCCTTCCACATATTCCGGGAAACACTTCCATGAAGTTTTGACACCCCATTAATCCCGGCTGCGGTTTTCATGGCAAGAACCGTCATACAAAAGGTTTCTTTTTTATCATGAATATTCTCCCGTCCCATTCCTAGAAAATGATCACGGGTTATTCCCAGTTTTTTATAATAATCGGAAAAATACTTGTCCACCAATTCAGGAGGAAAACGGTCATTTCCAGCCGGAACAGGGGTATGGGTCGTAAACACATTACTGGCAGTAACAAATTCAAGAGCTTCATCAAAGGTAAGATTTGTCTCTTCCAGTGCCATTCGTATTCTTTCAAGAGCCAGGAAGGCAGCATGGCCTTCATTCATATGATAAACCGTAACACCAATCCCCATTGCTTTAAGAGCTCGCATACCGCCAATACCAAGCATCATTTCCTGTCTAACCCTGGTTTCATTATCGCCACCATAAAGATGATCCGTAATAGCCCGGTCTTCAGCATTATTTTTGTCGATATTCGTATCAAGGAGATATAATACAATCCTGCCGACCTTTACTTCCCAGACCTGCGCGTACACATTTCCTCCGGGATATTCCACACTAATTACAAGCGGTTTATTATCTTTATGAATTACCGGGTTAGCAGAAATATTATGAAAATCGGTTTCAGGAAACCGTTCCTGCTGCCACCCGTCAAGATTCAGATATTGACGAAAATAACCAAAGCGATACAATAAACCAACACCAATAAGAGGTATCCCCAGTTCACTTGATGATTTTAAATGATCACCGGCAAGAACTCCTAAACCGCCGGAATATATAGGCAGGCACTCATGAATACCAAACTCAGCTGAAAAATAAGCGATTTTTGCTTCTTTGTAACCGGGTTTGCTCTCATCATACCATGATTTTTCACCTAAATGCCTGTCTAATTCCTTTTCAACCCGTTCCATGTGAGCAATAAAGCTGTCCGATTCGGCAGCTTCATCCAATGTTTTCTGAGAAACGGCTCCCAGGAGTTTAATTGGATTGTGTTCAACTTCTCGCCAGAGCTCCACATCCAGCCGACGGAAAAGCTCTATAGCTTCGAAATTCCAGACCCACCATAAATTTTTAGCAATCTTCATCAAAGGTTTCAATTTTTCCGGAAGATATGGTACTACATTGAATTTCTTTATTCTTGCCATAATGTCCCTCACGAGATTTGATGTTTTAAATATTATTTGAGTAGATACGAATACCTGTATAAAACAGGGCTCCCCGACTATTATATGTTGTTAAATTTATATATTAAAGATAAAATTATTACAAGTCTTTTATTTTATATAATAATAAAAATATTTATCGTGAAATTTTGTAATCAGCTTGAGCAATTACCGGGAAATACAGTAAAAAGGTGGCCCCTTTTCCTGTTTCAGATTCAACATCAATATAGCCATGATGTCTTTTTATAATGGCATACGAGATCGCAAGTCCCATACCAATATATCCTTCTTTCGTAGTATAATACGGTTCAAAGATGGCGTATTTATCTTCAGCAGCAATACCATTGCCTTCATCCCTGATGGAGATCAATACATAATCACCGGCTCTCAGTTCCATCTCATGATGGGTTTCTTCTTCTACAACAGAAACATTTTTTGCCTGTATCCATATTTCCCCATCCCCGTCGGGCTTAGTCTCTTTAGCATTATTTATAATATGTTCAAGAGCATAGGATACCTGTTTTTCATCAATCTCAATTTTCCCAAGCCCTTCCTCTATATCCAGAGAACAGACACCGGCATAACTACGGAACAACAAATCAGTAATATTTTTTAGAATTCCTCCCATGAGCACAGGTTTTTTTACCGGTCGTCCTCCTTTCGCAAATGCTGCAAGTTGTTGTGTTAATTTCCGGATCCGAAAAGAGGCGGTCTCTGCGTCGGATAATATTTCCAGCAGACTCGCGTTACCGGGATCAATATCCATTTTGGCAAGAGAAATGTTTCCAATAACCGCAGTCAATGCATTATTATAATCATGAGCAATACCACCCGCCAGGAATCCAATAGCTTCGAGATTCCGTGCCAGTTGAAGATCCTGCTTTAACTTAACATTTTCCGTAATATCCCGGAGTAAAAAACAGACAGTTTCCCCGGAGCCGGTATCGTTGCTTTCCGTACTTACAAAAAAATCATGACGTACCCACTTCTTATTTCCTTTTGCTGTTTCCAGGTGCAGCTCAACTCCCTTTTCGGTTTTCAGTAAATTACCACCATCAAATACATTTTGATATTCTCCAATAAGATCCGGTATCAAATTCCCGGGACCAGCCGAATCATCTAATTCCAGAATTCTCATTGCACTCTCATTAATGGTAATTATCTTTCCATCCAACTCAACATGGCAAAAACCGATATCAGCAAAACCGAGCAATTCTTTAATCATCGTACACTCCCCTTCTAATTATATTTATACTACCTCAAATCCCACAAGGACAATATCATCCTCATCAGGAGCGCTTCCCCGGAAGCTGTTCACCTCATCAATAATCGAGTCCAGGGAATCAGAAAGATCCATTAAAACATTATTTTGTATAATATTTAATAATCCGTCAGTTTCCAACATTTGTTTTTTCTCATTAACGGTCTCATTTATTCCATCAGTATACAGAAAGACCCGGTCGCCCGGCTGAAGATTAACAGCCACTTCTTCAATATCCATATCATCCTCACCAAACATCCCAATAAGCCGTCCCTTTGAAGCAAGGAACTCAATGGAGTTCTTCGAAGCTCGATATAATATTGGCGGTGGATGACCACCCTTGGCAAAGGTAAACTGTTTCACTTCATCCGTACAATAAAAAAAACCATATACAGCAGTTAAAAAATAGGAAGACATCCGCGTCGACAATTCCCTGTTTAGCGCCAGCAGGTATTCAGCAGGATGTCTGCCGTATTCCATACCGATCTTTTCCGTAGCGGACTTCACCAGCGACAGGAAAAGAGCAGCCGATACTCCATGACCGGATACATCTCCAAGAAATACTCCCAGCCCATTCTCATGCAGCTCCGTAAATGAAAAAAAATCACCACCAATAGCTTCAAGAGACATATACCGGTATTCCATCTTTAAATACCGGTATTCGGGAGTTTTCGAAGGAAGAAGCTCTTTTATGATTATCTGGGCATAGTTCAGCTCCCGCTCCATAGCCTGGTTTTTTTTTCTTAAATTTTCCTCACTAATCCGTAAAGCCTCTTCCGCTTTCTTTCTTTCGGTAATATCTTCTTTAACAGCAAGATAATGAGTAATTTCACCTCTATTATTCCTGATGGGAGAAATAGAAGCAAATTCCCAATACAATTCTCCATTCTTTTTCTTATTATGAAACTCACCTCTCCATTCCCTGCCCGCAGCTACCGTCTCCCACATTTCTTTATAAAAATCCGGGGACTGTTCACCCGACTTTAGTATCCTGGAATTTTGTCCTATTGCTTCTTCCAGCGTGTACCCGGTTAGAGAAGAAAATTTTGGATTTACGTATTCAATAAAACCATGAGTATCGCTTATAACAACAGAAGCGGGACTCTGTTCAACAGCCCTGGATAACTGCCGTAATTTGTCTTCCACGCTTTTTCTATTTGTTATATCTTCGAGAGTTCCCACAATTCCGGCAACGTCATTCTCTCGAACAAGCGGAGAAAGATTCATTGAAATAATACAGGTACCGCCAACATTTTTCACCATTTCTGTTTCAAAATGAGTAACCTGTTCACGGTCTGTTAAAACCACATCAACCAGGGAAATAATTTTCTGATAAATTGCTTCACTAAACAGCATGGATATATGTTTACCAATCACTTCACTAATGGAATAGCCGGTCATTTCAGGAAATCCCCGGTTAACCATAATAAACAGACCCTCCTTATCTATCACAAAAATAGGGTTGGTATTATCCATTACTTTTTCAATAAATTCATAGGAACTAACCACGACATCAAGCATATGCTTTTGCTCGGTTACATCCTCCCCCACTTTTAAAAAATGGGTTATTTCCCCATTCCTGTCACGAATAGGAGAAATTGTTGCCGATTCCCAGTAAGACACACCATTCTTCTTTGTATTATTAAATTCACCGGACCATTCCCTGCCGCTCCTGACACGAGCCCAGAGGTCGGTATAAAATGGCTCATCATGATTAGTTGACTTTAAATACCTGCCATCCTTGCCAATAATTTCTTCCTGGCTATACCCCGTCATCCTGGAAAAGCCCGGGTTCACATAGTCGATCAATCCTTCAATATCAAAAATAACAATGGAAACAGGGCTTTGTTCAATCACACTTGACAATTTCCGAATCCATTCGTCCGATTCCGTCCCCTTAAGAAGAGCCATTATTCCAACGGAGCGCAGGTCACCATCAATAACAACGGAATAGTTAGAAAGCAAAACATCGTGAATAGCTCCATCTTCATCGATAATTCGAAACTCTCCACTTTCTCTTTTCTCGGTAAATTCTTTGGATAGGATTTTATCAAAAAACACTTCAAACCGGGCTTTATCATCGGAATGGATAAGCCGTAATAACGAAGACCCAATAAGATCAGCCTGAGAAAACCTGGTAATCCTGTGAATAGCAGGACTCACAGATATAAAATTCCCCTGTTTATCAAGTGTATATATAACAGAATTAATACCATCAATGAGAATTTTATAAATCTCATCAATATGGGGAATATTTAACGGTTTGCTTTCCATTATTACCAATCTTTGTTTAGAAAAAATTAGGGGTTACAACAGGATAATTCATACAGATAGCTGCTTTTTTATTGTAAGCATATATTTTTTTTTAAATGCTATTTGTAAATTCGACTAAAGACTCTAAGATCCCCTTTGCTTTTCCCGAATCAATAGAATCTTCTGCTAATGCAACACCTTCTTCAATAGAGACCTTTGTACCGGCAGCTATGGCAAAACCGGCGTTGAGACACACAATATTCCTTTGAGCGCCTTTCTCTCCGGAAAGAATGGCTTTTATAATACCGGCATTCTCTGAAGCGGAACCTCCTTTTATTGACTCAAGAGAGCTCATTGTATATCCAATTTTCTCGGGACTGAACGTATCAACCACGATTCCCTTTTCTCCGATCTCTGCAATCAATGTTGGGGCAGAAAGAGATACTTCATCCAGGCCATCATCAGAAGACACAACATACCCTCTTTCGATTCCCAGGTTTTGCAAAACCTCAGCTATTATTTCCACAAGATCCCTGCTATAAATCCCCACAACCTGGAACCTGGCCGAAGCAGGATTCGTAAGAGGGCCCAGGATATTAAAAACGGTCCTGATCCCCATCTCCCTTCTGGGCCCTATGGCATACTTCATCGCAGGGTGGAGTTTTGGCGCGAAAAGAAATCCTATGCCTACCTGGTTGACGCACTCCGTAACCTCTTCGGGAAGTATATCGATATTAACATTCAACGCTTCCAGGACATCCGCGCTTCCGGACCTGCTCGATATGCTTCTATTACCATGTTTGGCTACGGTTACACCGGCTCCGGCCGTAACAATGGCAGAGGCAGTTGAAATATTAAATGTCCCGGACGCATCTCCGCCGGTACCACAGGTATCAACAAGATCACGAGATTCCGGTTCTATTTTAATTGACTTTTCTCTCATTACCTTTGCAAAAGCAGTAATTTCATCAACAGATTCCCCCTTTAACCTGAGTGCTGTAAGAAAAGAGGCAATCTGGGAATCTGTGGTATTTCCTTCCATAATTTCATTCATCACCGAAACAGCAAAATCCTTTGTAAGATCATGCCCTTCAATAACCTTTCCCAGAGCCTCACGAATAATAATTCCATCAGCTTTTTTATCATACACATATTCAAGAAAATTCTTTAATATCTTTTTTCCTTCATAAGTCAAAATTGATTCCGGGTGGAATTGGACTCCTTCGGTGAGATAATTTTTATGTTTCACTCCCATTATTTCACTATTGTCGCTATATGAAGTTACCTCCAAATCCGGAGGTAACGAATCCTCATCAACAACAAGCGAATGATACCGTGTTGCCTCGAACCCTTTCGGCACACCCAAAAAAACACCTGTATCATTATGATTTATTTTACTTATTTTCCCATGCATCAACTTCTTTGCCGGAACAATTTTCCCGCCAAAAGCATACCCAATAGACTGGTGCCCAAGGCATACTCCAAGTATAGGGATCTTGCCGGAAAATCTTTTTATCACATCAACACTTATACCGGCATCCTCCGGACGGCCCGGTCCGGGAGATACAACAATATGAGAAGGATTCATTTTCTCAATATCAGCAAGCGAAACAGAGTCATTACGGACAACTTCAACCTTCTGCCCCAATTCCATGAGATACTGCTTCAAATTGTATGTGAATGAATCATAATTATCAATTAATAATATCATACGTCCTCTCCGGCAAGTTCAATAGCTTTAGTTAAGGCCCTGATTTTATGCAGTGTTTCATAGTATTCTTTTTCAGGCACGGAATCGGCCACAATTCCGGCTCCTGCTTGCAGATATGCCATATTATCTTTTATTACCATAGTTCTTATGGCAATACAACTGTCAAAATTCTGATCATAGGTAAAATAGCCAACAAGCCCCGAATATATTCCTCTTCGCTCAGGTTCAAGTCCACTTATTATCTCCATTGCCCGGATCTTCGGGGCACCGGAAACGGTTCCTGCCGGGAACGTTGCCTCAATAAGATCACACATATCAAATTCATTAGAAAGTTTCCCTATTACATTCGAAACAATATGCATTACATGAGAATAATACTCAACAACCTTAAAAACATCCAGTTTGACTGTACCACTCTGACAAACCCGTCCCACATCATTTCGCCCCAGGTCTACCAACATCAAATGTTCTGCCAGTTCTTTTTCATCGGAAAGCAGTTCTTCTTCAAGGAGCCGGTCTTCTTCCGGATTTTTGCCTCTTGGCCTGGTACCGGCGATTGGCCGAACCGTGACCTTACCATCATTGAGTTGAACATGTATTTCAGGGGAAGAACCTACTATTTCAACATCATTACATTTAAGATAAAACATGTAAGGAGAGGGATTTACAATCCTGAGAGCTCTATATAGATTAAAGGCATCCCCTTGAACAGGAACCCTCAATCGTTGTGATAATACAAGTTGGAAAATATCCCCATCAAATATGTGTTTCTTTACCGTTTCTACAGCGCTTTCAAATTTTTTCTTGGAAAAATTAGATTTATACGCGATTCTTCCATTATCTTTGTCTGCAATAAAAGGCTGAATTTCTACCTCTTTAAAACTTTTGATCTCATCAGCCATTGCTTCAAGCTCTAGAACAGCTTTGTCATATAATTTAGCCGGGTCTTCGTTCTCATCAATAACAGGAGAATAGATGAGATACATTTTACTGGTCAAATTGTCATATACAATTACTTTATCCGCAATAATCAGCTCAAAATCCTGAAATTTAAGCTCATCCCGGGCATCCAGATCTATTTTTTCGAAATATTTTATGCTGTCATAGCCTATATAGCCCACAACTCCATTAACAAAGGGGGGAAGATCCGCATTCTTATAAGGTTCAATCTTCTGGAAGTATTCTCTCACAAACTGGAGAGGGTTGTCGTATTTGCCGCCATCCAGAATTCTATCCCCTTCAAAAAGTGATACATTATTGTCTTTACATACTATTGCCCTGTTAGAATTCCCCATAAATGAGTAGCGCCCCAGGTATTTGCCGCTCACAGCACTTTCCAGAAGAAACTGGTATCGTCCCTTTTTTATTTTATGAAAAATTGAAATTGCCGTATAAAAGTCTCCACGAAGCTCTGTATAAACAGGAACCAGGTTATATTCCTCTGCCAGCTCAAGATACTCATTCTTTTCCGGGTATATTTTTAACACCTGAATTACTCCTCACGTAAAATTTTAATCAATTAATTATCTATTGATGATGTTTTCAACCATTATTTTAATAACTATTCAAAAAACAGGGTACATTCTTCAAACGTATAAAAATAAACCGAAAATGCGGCGGTAACAATAAGAAAGCTCAATCAATTGCATCTATGAGACTATAAACATCTTCTCCATCCTCGGGGTAGGAAACGGTGAGAAAGGGGACTAAAAGCTGAATCTCCCTTTTCTTAAAGGAATGTACAATTTCATTCCTGATTGAGTTCGCAAGAGGCACGGCAAACTTTTTATCTTTACCCGGCAAAACCATCAATATTTTACTCCTGTCGTACCGAACGGAAAAATCAGTATCCGAAAGCCGTGTTCGAATTATGTTCTCGAAATTGTCGAGCAATCTTTTAACTTCAGCATGTCCAAAAAGACTTTGATAACGCTTATAATTTTTAATGGAAAAAAGAACCAGGGTTAAGGGAATCGCCAATCTTTTCACATTAAAAAGCTCATCCTCAATTCTTCGGTAAACATTTTCAACAGTATCAATATACCTGTTCTCAACAACATCAATATCCATGATCCCCATAAAGTAGCTTATAAGAAAACGTGACACACGCTCCATCTTAAAATCTATTATAGGAAGATCAGCATTTTGAGAAATACGAAATAGCAGCAAAAAACCAAATAAATCATGCCCAAGAACAAATGGATACGCTCGCAACAATGACATTTTTTTGACATACCTTTCCGGGAAGACCTCTTCTACAATAGTTGAATTCCGGTAATCATCAATTACTACGGGTAACTCACCATTGACCAAAAGATTAACAAAAGCAGTTTTATCCTGTATGATGAAATCATTTTCTCGCAACAATAATAGATCTTCTTTTTCCAGGGAAACGGGCACATAAGAATTCTTGCCTTTCTCTTTAATAAATATGGAATAGCTCTCTATTCCCATTTCTTTGAATTCATTATTAATTACCGCGGTAACCTTTTCAATAGTATTCCCACCAATAATTTTTGTCTGAAAAGAATCGATATCTTTAATAGTGCTAAGATCTTTTTTAAGTTTCTCTATCTCTTTATTTTGTTCTTCAATGGAATGAATATTTTTCAGGGTTATACCGGAGACTTCACCAACAGAGCATAAAAAAGCCTTTTCCTGGGTGCTATAATCATCAGCAGTCAATTTATCACCCAGGATTACTGCTCCTACAATATCCTCATCACTTGTTAGAGGAACAATAATCCTGCCGTCAACAGAAATATACTTATAGTAATCATCAAGCATTGATTCATTTGTTTTAAACTCTTCAATATCAACAACATCTTTTCGAGAAAAAAGTTCTCCCAGGATACCGGATGCCGGATCAAAATATAATTCTTTATTGTCAATAGTCCCTCCCCTGGAATCCGCAATAATCCACTTATTTGGATCTTCAGGATCGGGAAGCATAATTAATGATGACGCTGCACCAATTATACCCATTAATGAAAACAGGATCATGTCATATAATTGATCCTTGGAATGGACTTTCATAATCTCCTTTTCTATTTCATACAGGACCATATAGTCATTGGAATCAATCCCACTTTCTTTAAAGTCGTCCGTTTCTTCTACAGAATATTCATCATTGGTGCTTTCCGAAACTTGAGGCGAGATTTCTTCTTCCGCTTCCATTGGTGGAACGGCCGGAATGTCAACTATTTCCGGAACTTCTTCCACCGGTTCTTCAACAACATCTTCTATCTCATCTTCTATCTCATCTTCTATCTCATCTTCTATCTCATCTTTTATCTCATCTTTTATCTCATCTTTTATGGGAGCATCAGTTAATTCATCTATAGAAATTTCGGGTTCTTCAGAGGAAACTGTTCCAGGCATTTCTCCGGCAGATTCATCTACAATAACATCTTCTAATTGCAATTCGTTTACTTCAACAAGCTCCTCACTGGACAGGGTAACGATCTCATCGTCTTCTAACTCAACCGGACTTATTTCAATATCTTCCGGATCATAGTCTTCAATGTCATCTATTTCAATATCATTGCTATCGATATCGATATCAATATCTTCAGGTTCCTGAAAACTCTTACGCTCAACATTTCCCGGGTCAGGAATCCCTGGCTCTATTGAACCGGTTTCAGCAGGCCCCTTAATCTTATCAATAAGAGTCTCCTTTCCCCTGCTGTTTATTTCATTTTTATACCGTAACGCCTTTTCGAGTAGACCCATAATTAAATTCCCATATCATCTAATACTTTTAAGTATAAATCAAAATACTCAGAGTTAGCAAAACTCTTTACTGTTTTTTCGGGTAATTTTTCAAAAAGTCCGTCTAAATATTTAAATAATTTTTTCATGTCGTCCTGCTTCTCTCCCGGCAAATCACTAACAAACCTGTCTACATCCGTTTCATCCTCGAGAATAACAACACTATCAGTAATATCATATATTGTATCTACGATCTCAACCGTCCCGGGTTTTTCTTCTCCAACGGTTTTATTCAACAGTTCTCTTATCTCTTCTGAGTCCTCCTCAAAGATCAGAGCTCCTTCGGAAGTAATATCCTCTTCAATAGAAAGCTTTTCGGAATCAATCAGGCTATCATCGAAAGGAAGCATATAGTTACATTCAATTTCGCTTAAAGAAAATTTTCGAAAGCGTTTTGCTTCAAAACTAAGAAGATCAAACATTCGTTCAAGGTCAACATCCTTGTATTCATCAGCAAAAAGATTATCCTGGACCAGGGTAATCTCATCCGGTGTCATCCCAAATAATTCAACAGCATTGGTGATATCTTTCCGGCCTTCAATACCATGAAATTCGTCAATTTCCATGATATACCTGCTATAATCTTCTTCCACCAGTGCACTGTATATAAAATCAAGTTCATCATCTTTATATTTATATTCAATATCTTCAAAATCGAGCAATAAATCCTCAAAAACAGGAAGGCTGTCTATCATAACATTTGCTATAAGTTCACGGTCTGCTTCAGATTCTGCCTCATACAGAACCAGGGCATTCGCTTCATCAACCTCAATTATATCGGCCCCTATCCTTTCAAGTATATCCTTTTTATACAGGGAAGTTAGTTCAACTTCCGGCTTTTCAACAACATCATCATCAATGAATACAACATGATCATCTATCATCTCTAATGCCTGTAGATTATCGGGAAGCGTTTCTTTTGGTAAAACAGGTGTATATTCTTTCTCGGTTTCAAGATCATCGGTAAACTGTACGGATTCGGAAATCTCCACATCTGTGGAAGTCTCTTCCACAGGAGCTGCTTCCATTACCGGGATCTCTTCCTCTATTATATTCGATTCCTGCTCAATCTGGTTTTCACTCTCATCCGTATGAGATTCTTCTAACAGTACATCCTCTTTTTCAACCGCTTCAGCCTGTTTCTCTTTCTTTTCCGGCAAACTCAGGAGGTCACTATCTTCATATATAAATTCTTCATTAATTTCGTCTATAGTTTCGTCTATAGCTTCTTCTTCTATAGTTTCGCTTTCCACATCCCCTGCTGCCGGAGACTCTTCAGGGGTCTCTTCAAGCTCCGGAGCACTGCTCTTTTCCATAGAGTCTGTTTCTTCAGGAGAAGAGGAAGCTTCTTTCCCGGAAACATCTTCATGCGCGGCATCAGACACATCCTCCTCTTCAGGAGCCTGGATGATCTCAACATCCGTGTCTAATTCCGCAAATTTATCCGGTTTTTCAACTTCATTGATACCGCTAACAGGCACAAGTTTCCCTGGTTTTTTTGAGATACCCTGTAACATATCTCTCACCCTGGGACGTATTTCTATCTTTTCTTTATTAATATGATCTTCCCGGACACGGCCATAATCTTTCCGGTTCCGGGTTTCTTGTTCTTTTTGAGAAGTCTTAATCCCAGGATCTGAAATCCCTTCCTGTACAAGATCAACCGGTTCTACCGGTTTTTGTTCGACTATCTCTTGTTTTTCTCTGGTAACCAAAGCGGAAGACTCCGCAACAACATCAGCTGCTGCTGATGAATCTTCCTGAATAGCGGCAGTGACACCGGTTTCCCCAACCGGTTCACGACTGCTGCCGGCCACACGATCTTCTCCAGGACTTTCTGCTGCATTGTTTTCCTGGTTTTTTAGCGGGATAAGATCAAAATCTTCTAATCCTTCTACAAGATCTTCTTCCGTGAGGAATAGTATATCTTCATTGGCAATTGCTTCAGCTTCGCTTAAATCAATTGAGCCAATATCTACAAGATCCAATTCCCCGGGAAGCTTTTCTTTTACATCTTCGGGTATTGTAGTTGTTGCGCCACTATTATCCATATCTACTGAATTTCCGTAAAATCATCTCTATTTGTAATATAATACTATTAATATTGAGTATCTACTTAAAAAAGCTGCCAATTAAAAGACTCTTCATCATTTTTTTAGTAGAGACATTATTAGATATTATCAGTATATTATCGACATATTTTAATTATTAGAGCATAAAAAAAGGGATGCCGTTTATGACATCCCTTTCACTATATTTAAAATTTAACAGATAAATCTGTTCTTTTTGTTTATCAGTTTCTATCTGGAGGCTACTTTTAATCGTGCCTGCAGTTTATTTTTCTCAAGGGTTATCAAAAAGCCATCTTTTGAAAAAGGATCTACTGCTGTTGATCCCAGTTCATTTAACTGCTTTTGAATTTCATCACTGTCGAGATCATCCTTTTTAACCGCACTTTCTGCCAGGATTATCATCTAAATGTCCAAAAATTCTACTATTCCGCCTTCAACAACAAG
>JAAENB010000192.1 GCA_024224995.1 bacterium
AAAAAAACCGTGGTTGAAATATTATGAAGATATTCCCCACTCCATCGACTATCCGCGAGTTACGATTTATGAGTCACTGGTACGAACCAGGGATAAATACCCCGATTCATTAGCCTATGATTTTTTCGGCTATACATCGACGTATAAAAAATTTATCGAGGAGATCGACTGTTTTGCCCATGCCCTGGCAGCCCGGGGTCTAAAAAAAGGAGATCGAATTACCATTTCCATGCCCACGTCGCCCCAGGGGCTCATATGCCTCTATGGCGCCAATAAACTGGGAGCCGTGGCAACCCTGATCCATCCTTTGTCGACTCACGAGGAGATCGAATTTTATATCACCCTCAGCAAGAGCCGGTTTGCCCTGACCCTTGATGCCTTTTACGATAAATTCAAAACAGTGATGGACAATACCTGCCTGGAAGAATTGATCCTCACACAAATTCCCGATTACCTGGGACTGGTCAAGGGGATCGGGTTTAAGCTTACAAAGGGACGGAAGATACCGAAAGTGCCGGCCGATCCCCGGGTGCGGTGGTGGAAAGACCTTATGAAGGCCAATAACCCAACAGCTCCGCCAACGGATATGAGTACCGATGATATGGCGGTAGTCCTCTACAGCGGCGGCACCACGGGAACGCCGAAAGGTATTATGCTGTCGAATTATAATTTTATTTCCGAAGGGATGCAGTGCGCTGCCTGGGGAAAGCTTGATGATAGCCACAGCATGCTGGCGATCCTTCCCATATTTCACGGCGCCGGTCTCGCCATAACAATTAACGGCGGTTTTATGGGAGGCGCGAAATGTATCCTGGTACCGCAGTTCACCCCCCAGGAGGTTG
>JAAENB010000193.1 GCA_024224995.1 bacterium
CACAACAATAGCATCATCAACAAGCATACCAAGAACAATAATGAGCCCAAACATTGACATAAGGTTAATGGTAACCCCTGCCTGTCCCATCCAGATAAAGGTCAGACAAAACGCGAGAGGAATACCCAGGGCCGTAACCACTGATATCCTCCATCCCAGGGTAATATAGAGTGAAAGAAAGACCAGGATAAGACCAACAATGGCGTTATTCACCAATACATTGAGCCTTCGTTTAACAAAATAGGACAGATCATTGGAAAGTGCGATTTTACACTTTCCTTCGTATTGTTTCTCAAAATCGGCTACAACTTGATTGATATCATCAACCAATTCAATGATATCGGCACGCTCTTTTTTCATAACTGTAAGAGTAACCGATTTTCGCCCGTTCACGTTGTTGGTTTCGGTTTCTTCATCAAAAGAGTCTTTCACAACAGCAATGTCTCTGATCCTGACCCAGTTTCCCTGGTCATTGGCCTTAACGAGAACATTTCGTATATCAGGAGCGTTTTCAACCTCTCCAATAGTACGGATCATCACATCTTCTTTGCTGGTTTTAACCAGGCCGCCGGGAAAATTCAAATTCTTTTGAGAGAGGGAATTGATTACTTCATTAAGGCCGATATAATATTGATCAAGACGGTTGGGATTTACTTCAACAATCATTTCCCTGTCACGGTACCCCTTTCGGTCGATCCGGGCTGTACCGGAAAGGTCTCTTAATTTGTCTTCAAGCATCTTTGAATACCAGCGAAGCTCTCTTTCTTCTTCATCATTGTTCGCTCCGCCAACACGGGAAACAGAAGCTTCAATTACCGGGATAAGAGATGTACTGAGCTCAGTTACTACAGGGTCTTCCGCGTCATCGGGCAGGTCGGAAACCATATCAACAGCGTCTTTAACATCATTAACGATTTTTGACATATCATCAAGGTCGGGATCAAGCTTAACCGCCACAATTGACATGGATTCAATGGAGCTTGAATAGATCTCTTCAACACCGTCTACTTCACGAAGCTGGTCCTCTATTGCAATGGATATATGTTTTTCAATATCCGCAGGGCTTGCGCCGGGATACAAAGTCTGTGCCAGAACCCAGTTATATTCAACCCTGGGAAAGGCTTCCCTGTTTGCATTGATTAAAAATATGGCCCCCGCGATGAGGATACCTACGGATAAAACATTTACGATTAGTGATCTTTCAGCAAAGAATGCTACTAACTTTTTCATAACCTTTGATATTCCTTTATCATCAAAATAAATAAAAAAGTACTTTATAGGTAAAGCTGCGGGAAAGTCAAGAATAATTTCACTATGCCCATGTTAAGCAGTTTCGGGAGCAGTTTAATCTTTTAGGATTTTTAACGTTGTCAGGAAATTAGTCCCTGCTTTCCGGAACAGGAGCCACGATGGCGACGCCCAGGCGCAAAACAGGACGTTTTTTCGACTGGGTGGAGGAAAGCAGGGACTAATTTCCGAGCGCACCCTAAAAGATTAAACTGCTCCCAGCGGTTTCTCATCATTATCCGGCTCTGCCGGAAAAAAAATCCCTTGAGATGGTAAATTAATTGACTAAAAATTAATGTAATATATTGTATGCAAATAAGGCCAATATTCCCGTATTGAATTTTGGCCTTTTAAATTGCCTATAATGAGACATAATACCAGAGATAACCATAAAAATGAAAACAGTTCTACTAATAACCTGCCAGAACAGCCGATATAAAGACGCTTTGATCAAGGCAGACCAGATTGTAATCCCCTACAACCAGCCGGTTACGAAGGATGAATTTGAGAAAATAAAAAAAAGCCGCTCCTGGGACTACGCGATCGTGGAACCCGATCTTGAGAACATTGCCGCAACAAGAATGCTCCTGTCTACCATTAGCCGGAACGGCAGGGTTATTTGTATAGTTAACGACTTAACCGATGCCCTGAAGAAAATACTTCTTGAAAACGGCATATCGGACGTGATCCAGGCTGATGATATTAAACGGCTCCTTGCGTATATTAAAGTATTTAATAAAGAAGCCGCAACAAACGCGGGAAAAATACTGATTCTTGACGATAATCCAACCACAAAGAAAATTTTAAAAAGTATCATTACCCGGTTCAATTATAAACCCGTTTTTGCTGCTTCAACAGATGCCCTTTTTAAAAACCTGGGTCAGGCGAATCTCCAATTGATCCTTATGAATCTTGGCTTAAAAAATCTTGATCTGAATGATCTCATAAGAAAGTCCTATTCACAAACGGATCTTAAAAGGATCCCGGTAATAGCCTTTAGAGACATGAGTACGGGCCTTTTTGTCCATGAGCTCATCTCGGGACTGAACAAATTAACAAAATTCATCCTCTCTCCTGATGAGTTATACAGCTTTTTGATTGATATTCTATTCAGAAAAGAGATTATTCCTGTAGTGGGAACCATCAATAAGTCGGTAAATTACGAAGGGCTGTCATTTTTCTCAAAAGAGACCCTTAGCCAGATCTATCATACAAATGAGAACAGTATCTTCACCTATGACAATCTCCTGCATGAAGATAATATAGAAGGAATGCTGCACTTAATGACCCTTTTTAAAAAAACAGTTATTAAGGCAGACGGTTTTAAATGGCTGCGAAAAAAAATTCAGTCCCCTGAGACTAAAACCTGCGGAGTTTATGGCTAAAGCGTAAATCTCCTTTTTCCATTTTGTCGATAACCTGGATCGTTATTTTTTGCTTCATTATTTCCTTTGATGTCTCAGGAAAACAAAGCCGTTTTTTATTATGGCAATGGAGGCATAGCTTTTCCCTGTTTTTAAGATTATCTTCATATTCCAGTACAGGATACATTCCAAATTTTTTTGCTCTTTTATACCCGTTCTTTCTACTCAAAAAATTGACATGGTTCGCAGTTTCATAATAACCGGCTCCCGCGCCGTGGCAGGCTTCACATCCCACTCCTTCTTCATTTAATGAAGCGACCTTTCCACGGCCCGTGGTATGGCATTTTAAACACTTCCTGCTTTCTGCCGGATTTGCGACTCCCACTTTCTCACCAATTGCCTTTGCTTTTTCTTTTTTAAGTGTTTTCACTGCTTTGAAATGAGGCGAAGCGGCCCAAATAGCCCGCTGGTTTCCAATAGACTCTTCGGAATGGCATTTACTACAGGCTTTAGCGCCCACATAGGAATATCGTTTTCTGGAATGGACTGAATAACTTGTAATAATGACGAAAAAAACCAGGAGTACAAAAGTTAACAGGTTAATAGTTCGTGGCTTCATTTGACCTTCCGGGCAATAAATTTTATATTTATCTACACAGCTGCATCATTATATAATATAATACCGGATTATTATGAGAGTCAAGAAATTTTGGGCTTGACAATAAAAATTAATATAGATAGAATAGAAAAGAATTAAGGTCATAGGAGCGGGAGTTCTCGCTCCTGTCCTGTTTTTGCTGACTATTTTTGACATGTTGTCGACTATTGGGGAGGATCAACAAGTTCGATGGGGGAACAAAAAAACAAAGAAAACATTAAAGTGGGTAAATTTCTTGTTGAAAACGGCATAATTACCGATGCTCAACTGAATGATGCCCTTGATTTGCAGAAACACAACCCTGAGCGACTACTTGGCCAGGTACTGGTAACCCAGGGAGTTCTGTCGAAAGAAGACCTTATCATGGCTCTCGAAATGTATCTTATGGTAACTAACTCACTTCCCGAACATGTCTCGGAGCATATTGATGAATGGCTTGACCAGGAAGAGGTTGATATGCTCCAGTCTCGGTTAGTAGAAAAAAACGGCAATAATAAAAGTAGTTGACATAATATTATTTATATAAAAAAAATGCATATATGATTGAATTTGAAGATAAAATATGTTTTGGTTGCGGCCAGGAAAACAAACATGGCTTAAAGCTAGAATTAAAATTTGACGATGACACTAAAACAGCTTATGGTGAGTATACTGCTCATGAGTTCCTTGAAGGACCTCCTAACATTATACATGGCGGAATAATCGCAGCTCTACTGGATGAAACTATGATCACGGTTAATAAATACCTTGAATTTATAGCGTTAACCAGTGAACTAACCATCAGGTATCTCCAGCCTGCTTTTATTAATGAGAACCTCTATATCAGGGGTTGGTACGTTAAAAAAAGTAAAATGATTATTGAAAACAGGGCTGAGATTGAAAACGAGATGGGTAAAATAGTTGCGCGAGCAAAGGGCAAGTATATTGAAGTAGAAGAAATCCCGCAGCCTGAGTAGGAAAATGTTGCCTGCTCTTGAATAAGTCCAATTATTATAACAAGTAATTAAGACATTTTGAAAGATTATTGCCGAAGTGGTGGAATTGGTAGACGCAGCGGATTCAAAATCCGCCGGGGGCAACTCTGTGAGGGTTCAAGTCCCTCCTTCGGCACTTAAAATAAAGAAAAAAGGCGCACCATACGGTACGCCTTCATCTTTTATTTCAATAAAGAAACAGGACTTTTTCTTGGCGGGATTTTTGGTGCGAGGTTATACAACCTCGCTGCTGTGGGTTTCTTCTGAGTGTGTTTTGGCTGGTAGCCCTGTTTCTTTTCATGCATTATGTTAGGTCATAGATCGGCTCTTGTGGTGAATCGAATTCTACGACTTCGCCTCCAAACACTTCAATGATACTACTGACGGCTGTATTAAAGGCTTCACGATTTTTACGAAAGTGAGATGCCGGTTCTTCCCGTCTTCGTGTTCTTCGGTTAAGCTGGTTTGCTTCTGATTTTTTTCTTTCGGTCTGGTTTCCGTATTGCTTTCCGTAATCTTGTTCAAGGTCGAACAATCCGGCCTGTTTTCCTTCATAAAAACGCGTATCTCTTTTTTCAATTCCGGTAGTTTCATAAAAAAATATGTTCTTTTGATTTGTGTCACTGTTATTTCCCCCGGCTGTACTCTTTTTCATTGACATTCTATTACATTCTTTCATAAATAATTCCGCCTTAATAAAAAAGTTTTAAGTTTGATGCTATAGTGAACATTGAGAAAAACCGCAAAATCGACAATAGAAGCAGCCCGAATCGGGAATCAATGTATTGCCGCATTCCGGACATTGCCCTTGACTGTGAGCGCCTGTAGTATTTTTGGTTTTATATTCATTGAAAATTTCTCTAAATTTATGGTTCATACCAGGCCCCTTTGTCTCAAATACGTTTGTATGGTACAAAAGCGTGTAGTATTTTGCAAGCACTTTTTTATTTTTTTTAAAAAAAAATTGTAATTTATTTGAATTGAGTATGTATATTTATAATAGTGACATCTTTTATGGGAACATGAAATTTGTATTGTGCCGGTTATATTGAATATCCGAGCAAATTAATTTATATATAATGTTTTTAGAGGTTGGAGTATGACAAAACCAGTATTTGATCCGGAAAAGAATTTGGAAGAACTGCTTAAGTTTGAAGCAAGTGAAGCGCAGCAGAATCCCGAAACAGTGGGAGATAAACCGGGTGACAAAATCAAGGAATCGGAACTTAATTTTGACATTAAACCGGAAGAGTTGGAAGAATATTTAAATAAATATGTTATTAGCCAGGAAAATACCGTTGAGGTTATTGCCACAAAAGTCTGTACGCATTTTAACAGGATGAAATTAGAACACACCTTATCCGAAGAAGAGCGTCTTATTGGGTATATTAAAAGTAATATCCTTCTTATTGGACCTACAGGTGTTGGAAAGACATATATCATCAAACTGATTGCGAAAAAGATGGGAGTTCCTTTTGTTAAGGCCGATGCTACGAAATTCAGTGAAACCGGGTATGTGGGCGGTGATGTTGAAGATCTTATTCGAGAGCTTGTTCATGAAGCTGATGGCGATATCAACAAAGCCGAATACGGAATCGTTTATCTCGATGAGATTGACAAAATCGCCTCCTCCGGCGGGCTGCACGGTCCTGATGTTTCCAGAACCGGGGTTCAGAGAAACCTGTTAAAACTGATGGAAGACGCTGAAGTTGACCTTAAAACACCTCACGATCTTGCTTCACAGGTTGAGGCCGCTATGGAAGCGCAAAAAACCGGTAAAGTTTCCCGCAGAAAGATCAGTACCAGGAATATTCTCTTTATTGTTTCCGGTGCCTTTGGCGGCCTGGAACAAATCATTAATAAACGGCTCAACAGGCAGGCAATCGGTTTCGACAAAACCCGGAAAAAGGCTGATGATGTCCAGGGTGCATTCAAAAACGTTAAAACTGAAGATCTCATTGAGTTTGGTTTTGAATCGGAATTTGTGGGCAGATTACCGGTTTATGTTGTATTAAACAGCCTTGATGTTGCGGGTCTTTATAAAATTCTCAAGAATGAATACAGTACCGTTGTTCTGGGGAAAAAACTCGACTTTAAATCGTACGATATTGATCTCGAATTCGCAGATGACGCGCTTCAAATCTTCGCGGAAAAAGCCTATCTTGAAAAAACCGGGGCAAGGGGGCTTTTAAGTGTTTTTGAAAAGGCTTTAATCAAATTTGAAAAGTCCTTACCATCAACAAACGTTAAAAAACTGCTTGTTGATAAAGAACTTATTGAAAATCCCGCTCCGCTCCTGCATAAAATGCTTCTTGAAGACGGTATCCAGACCTTTCAAAAAGAATTTATGGTTAAACACGGGATCTTTCTTGAGTTTAGACAGGACGCCATTGATGAAATTGACAGGAGAGCACAGGAAGAGAATATAAAAGTAAGCAAACTTTGCAACGACCTTTTTCATGATTATTTTCACGGCATACGGCTCATTAACCTTGAAAGCTTTACCATTACAAAAGATGCTGTAGACAACCCGGAAGATTTCTTAAATAATTTTATTAAAGAAAGTTATAAGAAGTAGAAAAGAGGAGAAAGGGGGCAAGGGGCAAGGCAAGAAACCGGCCCCTGTGGTCGCGTCTTAATATAAGGTGTATCAACCCGGAATGTAACCTATGGCCGGAGCAATACCTCTGCAGAACGTTCGGAACTCGCTCCGCAGCATTTAGAAGAGGGATGCTTCCAGGCCCGCTCACTTGCACAATTTAGTTTCTTGAGAGTGCGGACCCGGCTGGGCCGGGAAAAATACGGAAGAAACTGTGGGTATACCGGGGTCTGTTTTGTGAAGATGCTCCGGAAAAGGGTTTGGTTCTGAGAGACGTTGCAGTGCAACGCCTTTACTAGCTGATTTCAGGCCAGGGCTATGGAGACTCTGAGGAGGGATGCGACCCCTGCGAGGGGATTCGGTACGCGTACACGGTGTTTATTTGGG
>JAAENB010000194.1 GCA_024224995.1 bacterium
AGGGCAACAGAGCATAACCCCGGATAACATCTTCCGGGAACAGGCTCTGTTTATAAATTATTTCACCAGGATGATGGGTATTTCTCATAACGTGGGGCTTCCAGCCCCTCGTTATGATGAAGGAAGCCCTGGTTCAAAATTTTAGTTTCTTGAGAGCAACTGACCCCGCCCCGGCGGGGGAAAATACGGAAGAAACTGTTTATAGAAATGGATCGGTTTCAGCCCGGGTATCATTATCATTGCCCGGAGGGTTCGGTACGTGTAGGGGAGAGGCATGCCTCTCCCCTACACAAAAACGCCTCTCCCTCGCAAAAACCAACCCCCGGCAGAATCCCCTGAACAAACAAGCCCTATTTAAAAAGAGTTTCTTGAGAAAAACCGAAGAATTTCACCGCTTACCCTCTCAGGTGCCTCAAGAGCGCTCATATGCCCGATTCCTTCCAAAATAATGAGTTCAGCCCCGGGAATTTCCCGGGCCATGAGTTCACTGGCCTCAAAAAATAGTTTATCTTTATCACCGATAATTATCTGAACCGGGCAGTCTATGTTACGGAGACCTTCAATCATGGGATCGGGATCGGTGTAGAATGACCGGACAAAAGAGCCGATTGTTTTGCCATTGTTCAATTTCATAATATCCAGGCTCATGTCCCAGAGGGGCTGGTTATTTTCGGCCTCAGCAATGCCCGTAAAAAAAGGAAAGGGTTTTACTTTTGAAAAGGCCAAAATCTGCTCCCAGGAAGCTTTTTCAAAGCCGGCGGCAAACTTATCAATAAATTGACGGGCCTCTTCAGGATCTCCTTTTTTAAATTGGGTAGCAGAGCCTGTATTGGTAAGAATAAGACCGGCAATACGCTTGCTCTTTTTCATGGCCAAACGGACAGAGGCAAATCCCCCGGTAGAATGAGAAAGAAGGTAAAAACGGTCAAATCCCAGGTAATGGGCCAGAGCTTCGATATCTTCACCAACAGTCGTTACATCAAATCCCTGCGGATCGCCATGAACAACAGTCTTTCCGTGGCCCCGCATATCCATGGAAACCAGGCGGTATTTTTTTACCAGGGCGGCAGCAACACCCGGCCTGCTCCAATACGTGGTATTCATAATAAGCCCATGAATGGCAATAACAGGCTCACCCGAGCCTGTATCTTCGTAGTATATACGCGCGTTACCGCGCTGGAATAGAGGCATGAATAAGCAGGTTATCCTTCAGCCTTAGCCCTCGTCAAAGAGTAAACAAGACCAATACTTCCGGTAATTACAAAACCAATGGCAATAAACTGGGCGTGCGAAAGTCCCAGGGCAGCTTCTCTATTAGTCCTGACAAATTCAATAAAGAAACGGGCAAAACCATTCAAAATAAAATATACAAAAAATATCACTCCCACAGGAAATTCAAATTTTCTTAACCTCAGCAGAAGGGCAACAAACATAAATGAAACAAAAGATTCAATAAGTGGAGTTGGAAGAACCGCGACCGATGAAGGGATCAGCCCGTTGGGATAAGCTGCTCCAAGAAAGGAGGAGGTTGCAATGCCGTAACATCCGTCACCGGCAACATGGCAGCCCAGTCTTCCAACAGCATAACCAATAGCAAGGCAAGGAGCAACCCCGTCCAGAACAATGAGAGGATGAACTTTATTCTTTATAATAAGTGGAATATTCAGCAAAATCGCCACAATAAAACCGCCGTATACGGAAAGCCCGGCTCCGGAAAAAAGCATTGCCTTTGGGTCCCGGAGAAATTCACTAAAGTTTTCCATTACATGAAAAAGTTTGGCCCCGGTGATCCCGCCAACAATGGCAACAAGAATGATCTTGAAAGCCAGGTCCGGATCAACGCCTTTAAATGATAATTCCCTCTCAAGGAGTAAAAAAGCAAGATAAAATCCAAGGCCAAGCATAATGCCGAAGCCGCCGATGGTAATCATTTTATAGGTAAAAATAGTCGGATACATAAATCTCTCCCGGGAAACAAGTTAGGACACTGTAAATACCGTGTCAGCAATACTCATATAAATATAATTAAGATATTCTTTGTCAAGGTTTTTTGCCCGGCGAACAGGTATATTACTTGAGTTATTAACTGTATCTATTAAAAATGATTCCCGTAATGGATATATAGATCAAACCAGGGGATAATTATGGACTCAAAAGAAAGAGTACAGCTCATACGCCTGGGAAATGAGCTCTTTAATGAAGGCGACATAGACAAAGCAGCTGCTATCTTTGTAAAAACAGAGTATCGTGACGGACTAACCAGGATAGCGGATTACTATTTTTACGACAAAAAGCTTCCTTTATTAGCCCTGAAATATTACAAAATGGTTAAAAGGAACGACAAAGTCAGTGAAATATACGAAAGAATGTTCTTTGCCCTGGGCAAATTAATGGGAAAAACACAAAAAGTAGAAATACCGCCCATTAAAGTCTCACCAAAATTAAAGATCCTGGCGGAAGAAATATTAAGAGACCAGGAAGAGGCTAAAAAGAAATAGGACACAGGAGAAAACCTTTAATGAGACAGAGACATAAAATGAAACATACGATAATAACAATGATTATCACCCTGTTATTCCTGGTAATACTACAGGGAGAAAATTATGCTGATATAGAAGACGCAGGGGAATATTTAAAAAAAAGCGTCGTTGAAAAAAAATTATCCAATGGAGTAACCCTCATCATGCTCAACAGGGGATATTCCCCAACCCTGGCTTTTGAGATAGCCTTCAAAGTAGGCTCCTCCGATGAGAGTTATAAAACAACAGGAGCGGCCCACCTTCTGGAGCATATGCTCTTTAAAGGAACCGACAAAGTAGGGACAAAAGATTTCAAAAAAGAAAAGGTCATTCTCCAAAAGATAGAAGCAGTGGGAGAGACTCTGGACAAGCTCAAAATACTCAATCCCAAAAATATGATGATACCCGGGCTGGAGAAAAAACTTAAACAACTCCAGAAAGAGCATTCACAATATGTTATAAGCTCTCCTTATGATAAAATCTATACCACAAACGGAGGAGTGGGATTTAACGCCTCAACCTCGAAAGACAAGACCGGGTATTACATAGAACTGCCCTCTTCAAAGATTAAGCTCTGGGCAGAGCTGGAATCGGAACGGCTCCGGAACCCCATACTCAGGGAGTATTACCTTGAAAGAAACAATGTCATTCAGGAACGGCTCATGCGTTATGATTCCAGGGGATTTGGAAGCCTGTTTGAACGGTTTATCGCCCATGCCTTTATGGCCCATCCATACCGCCATCCCATAATCGGGTGGAGATCAAATATCCCCTTTTTATCGATCAAGGATGTCCGGGAGTTTTACCGGCGATATTATATTCCTTCACGCATGACCATAACCATTGTGGGAAAACAGGATACGGAAAAAACATATCAACTCATAGAAAAATATTTTGGAAAAATAGAAAGCAGGCCCGATCCAATAGCAACCGCCATACAGGAACCTCTCCAGGGAGGAGAAATACGGTTTTCTTACAATTTTGAGTCAAATCCCAACCTGGTAATAGGCTGGCACAAGCCGACATTCCCGTCACGGGATGATTATATACTTGATGTAATCTCAGAGGTACTGGCAGGCGGCAAGAGCTCCCGGCTCTATAAATCACTTGTTCTAAACAAAGAAATGGCCTCAAGTGTCAGCTCCTGGAACGGGGCTCCGGGAGGGCGGTACAACAATCTCTTTATAATTTTTACGGCTCCAAAAGAGTCTCACGATCCGGAAGCGATAGAAAAAATAATTTACGAAGAGATCGAAAAAATGATAGAGGACATATCGGAAAAAGACATCCAAAAGGTTCTGAATAAAATGGAATCGCAGCAGGTCTTTGGGCTCGACACCAACAAGGGCATCGCAAGCATGCTCAGCTATTACCAGGTCATTTTCGATGACTGGAAATACTCGGCAAATTACATGAAAGTTCTAAAAACCATAACAACAGAGGATGTAAAAAATACAGCGAAAAAATATTTCCGGAAAAAGAACAGGATAGTGGGAATTTTATACGACAGCAGAAAAAAGAAATAATTTCTGTTTTTAACGGGTAATAACGCCATACGGAAGCGTTGTGATAAGCCTCCGGAGCACCAGCATAATTTTTTCAATGAAAACCAATCAATATCAAAAAAGGATTTATACAAATGAGAAGATACCAACATAAACTATACCGCGCCCTGCTGATACTCATTTTGACAGTTCTCAGCACCTCCATACTGCCGATAAAAGCGGAAGAGAACGATTTTAATAAAATAAAGCTCCCCCCGGTGGAAGCGTTCCGGTTAAAGAATGGGGGAAAGGTCTTTTATATACAGGAAGAACTCCCCAAAATATCGATAATTGCTTCAATAGGTTTTGGGACACTGTATGAAAAAAAAGAGAACGCAGGCATATCGGACCTGCTGGCTAAAACCCTTTCCCTGGGAGGATCAAAAAAATACCCCGGGCAGAAGCTCCATGAAACAATAGACTTCATCGGGGGTAAAATATCGATATCGTCATCCTATGAAGGAACATATATATCGATTATAGTGCTAAAAAAATACATACATGAAGCCTTTGATATCATGGCCGATATCCTGGAAAATCCCAATTTTGAAGAAAAATATATTTCCAAAGCCAGGTCTCTCATTAACGACCGGATAAAAAGAAAGCAGGACGATCCCGCCAGTGTGGCAATTGATAAAACAAAGGAAAAGATCTTCAACGGCATCGGTTATGGAGCAATCCCAACAGAAGCGGGAATAAACTCCTATACCAAAGAAATGCTCATAGAGGCCTGGAAAAAACATTTTACCGCGCAAAACATGCTCATTGGCATATCTTCATCAGTCAACTTCCGTGAGATCAAAAAAAGGGCGGAACAAAAATTATCCGGCCTGCCCCGGGGAAAACAGATCAACTATATAATAGATCCGGAAGAAACCAGGGAGGCGATAAAAAAGAACCGGGGGAAAATCTTTTTTATCCCCAAAAATATTCCACAGTCTACTATTGTAGTGGGAACAGCAGCCCCCAGCATAAGCTATAAAGGAGCATATTCACTAACACTCATGAACTATATCCTGGGAGGAGGATCATTTACCTCGCGATTAATGAAAGAGATACGGGTAAAACGGGGACTGGCCTATTCGGTACAGTCAATAAGCAGGTTCAGGAGAAATACCGGCCTTTTCCTGGCTTTTGCCCAGACAAAAAATGACAAAGCCGACACCGTACTAACACTGCTGCTCGACAATATCAGCAAAATGGGAGAAAAAGAAGTGGCAGCGGAAGAACTGGAATGGGCAAAGCAGTATATTAACAACAGTTATATATTCAGGTTCGACACCCCGCTGAATATATTAAGCAACTATATCGATATAGAATATAACAATCTTCCAAAAGATTATTATACTACATACCTGGATTTTATTAATAAAACCGGTACCGGGGATATCCGCAAGGAAAGCGCCAGTCTCCTGGAAAACGGACTCATCAAGGTGGTAGTAGGCGGACCGGAAGTAAAAAAATTGCTGGGAAAATTCGGAGAAGTAGTGGAATTAAAAGAAGAATAAATAAGGGTGATAAACAAGTAATAAGGAAACAGCAATGGAAACAGACTCATCCCTTGAACAGGGAATAATAATAGAAGAAAAAAACAGCACCGTACTTGTGGAAGCGGAACCGCAGGGAAGCTGCAGCACCTGCGCGATAAAAGGGCACTGCATGATGGGAACAGTTGACAAAAAACGGACAATATGGATTGAAAATACCATAGGAGCCAAAAAAGGAGACCCCGTAAGCTTCAGGATCGAAGCCAGGGGAGTGGTGCTGGCCTCATCCCTGCTCTACCTGTTCCCGGTAATACTGCTAATGCTGGGGCTGGTAAGCGGTTACCTGCTTTATGACAGGATCTCTATGGAGCGGGACCTGGCATCGGCATTGTTCGGCTTCGCGGGACTCATCCTGGCATTCATTATTATCAAACTAATTTCCGGAATAACCCAAAAAAAACAGATGTTTGCCCCAACCCTGGTTGAAATTACCAAAAATCCGCCTGCGCCGCCGGCATAAAAAAACTGACTCAACTTGCCGCTCTAAAATACCGAAAAAGAATAAAGAGAATTAAAAAAGATTGAGGCGTATTAATACGGCAGGAGATCACACGGATGTGGTCCTCCCCCACACCAAGGATGGACATTATATGCAAAAAAAAGTTGTTGATTTAATGACTTATAAGATTGAAAAGGCTTTAAGGGAAAATGGTTTTACAGTCAAAAAAGACGGCAATAAAAACGTAAAATTACTAATAAAACTAAATAATAAAGAATGAGCATCAGGAGATCAAAATGAGTACCGATATCGAGGCTAAAAAGAAAAAGCTAAAAGATGAACTTGAGAAACTTAAATACGAATTCAAGGTACAACTCCCAAAAATCATATCAACAGCACGAGAATTCGGAGATCTCAAGGAAAACGCAGAATATCATGCGGCCCGGGAACGGCAATCCTTTGTAAAGGCTCTAATATCCCAGTTAACCGAACAATTAAGCCAGTTGAATGAACTCGACCTTGCCAGTTTGCCAAAAGATAGAATCGGGTATGGATCTACAGTAACAATCCTGGATCTGGACACCAACGATGAGATCGTATTTACCTTTGTATCATCCAACGAAGTAAACCCATCTGAAGGAAAAATATCACTATCTTCACCAATTGGGGTGGCTCTGGGCAACAAAACAGCAGGAGATGAGGTAGAAGCCTCAATACCGGCGGGAGTACGTAAATATTACATAAAAAAACTTGTTACGGTTCATGGGAATGAGATCGAAAAAGAGCGGGAATAAATAAAAACGATGTTACGCGGCATCACTTCGAGAAAAATGAGGGGAAACCATAATAAAAGCGAGGATTTGAAATCCTCGCTTTTATATATTGCTTATTGGAGACGAGGGGAATCGAACCCCTGACCTCTTGAATGCCATTCAAGCGCTCTCCCAACTGAGCTACGCCCCCGTTCTTATTTTATATATATTTTGAATGATACCTTATTTTGTCAATATAATTTTTTGATTTTGTGAAAGACAAACTATAAGGAGTTGACACGGTATCACAAAAAAGATACAATATAGACGTGTATTTACTTTATTAAATAATCCAGGAACTAAGAAAAAACAATGTTTACTTATGTGATGATTTTTGTTTTTGCTATTACTTTTATACTAATAGGTTTATATATATTAACCACCTATGTTCTGCCCCGCAAGATCGAAGAAATAGCCAGGATGATCGAAGCCGGTCAGTACAAGCTTGCAATCAATAAACTGAACGATATCCTGGAAAAAGACGACAGAAATCCCTATGCCCATTATCTGCTGGCAGAGGCCTACCGACAGGACAAAAACAGCCAGTATGCCATAGTCGAATACAGGCAGGTATTAAAATTGGGCAGGTTTGACGATAGAATGCGGGAAGCCAATATCCGAACCCAGCTGGCCAAGCTCTACAAAGATCGCAAAGCAATGGAAGAAGCCCGAAAGGAATATCTCATACTCACCAAAATTGATCCCGGCAATTTTGAAAATTACTTTGAATTGGGTGTTATCTTCTATAATAAAGGGGTAATGGACAAAGCGCTCAACTTTATCAAAAAAAGTTCTTCGATCAATCCCAAACATGATTTGTCCTTTTATTACCTGGGCCAGATCCATTACCGGAACGGTTCCTACCCGGACGCTAAACAGATGTTTATAAACTGTATAAAAATAGATCCCTCGAATTATAAAGCACACTACTTCCTGGGCCTTGTACTCAGACACCAGGGGGACCATGAATGGGCCATCAAGGAATTTGAAACAGCGCAAAAGAGCGACGAACTAAAAGTAAAAAGTTTCCTGGCCAAGGGTTCCTGTTATATGGAAAAAGGACAATACCCCAAAGCAGTAATTGAATTTGACAAAGGAATAAAATTTGCCAGGAAAGGAAGTGAAACATCGTTAAATCTCCGTTATTTTCTAGCGGAGTGCCAGGAAAAAACACGGGATATTCACGCGGCAATACAAAACTGGGAAAAAATAATAGAGGTCAACAGCCAGTTCAGGGACGTGCAGGAAAAGCTGCAATCATACTCGGAATTTCGGCAGGATGATAGGATAAAAGACTTCCTTATCGCAGGATTATCCAAATTTGAACATACAAGCCGCAAAATAGTCAAGGGAATGGGATATAACGTATTGGATGTAGAAATAATCAGTGATACGGAGATTGAGATGATTGCCATAGAATCGGAAGGAAAATGGAGAAATACCCGGCAATCAAACAGAATTATACGGATTATTCGAACAACCGATACGGTACATGAAACATTACTAAGAAAACTTCAGGAAAAAATGAAACCCAAGAACGCAACCAGGGCAGTGGTCATTACAACCGGCGAATTTTCACCACAGGCAACAGATTTCGCCAACACCAGGCCTGTAGAACTCTTCGGGAAAGCAGACCTGGTAGATATGCTTAAAAAGATTTAAAAGACAACACATACCCGTGCAACAGATCTATCTATGGACATAATCAAAAAAATAATACATGAAATACCGCTTTTTCGACACTGCTCCGGAGAGGAAATAGCCTGGCTGCGCCAGATCGGGAAATTATCGGCAATAAAAAAAGGACAGATCTTTGATGTCAAAAAAGGAAATTCCTTTAATATTATTATCAATGGCATCTTTGAGATTGAGGCCCCTGGACATACGGATATAGTATATCTCGCGCCCGGATCATTCTTTGGATCGATACCTTTTTCCGACAACAAGCACAGTGGAACCATAAAAGCGCTTATGGAATCAACACTGATGATTTTTGATGAAGGAGATATGTATAAATTTTTCCTGGCATCATACAAGGGGCTCCGGGGATATATAAAAATAATAGAGAGGATGGGATTTGAAATATCGGGTGTGGGAAAAAAATATTTCGGAAATAACAGCAAAATCCTATCAATATACAGCCCGGATAAAGAATCGGGAAAGTCCTTTTTTGCCTCACTATTGGCGCTTTCTCTTTCAACAGAGACAGGCGGCAATAATAAAACCATAGTTCTTGACCTTTCTTACCAGGGAAATTCAATCTTTAATTTTTTTGAAAAAAAGGTATCCTCCCCCCTGTCACATAAAAAAGCCGGCAGTTCACCGCCGGAAAAAATGATCAATGAACGGATCGAACACATACATGAGAACCTGGATCTGCTCAATATTTCATTTGGTTCAAAAGTGAAGGTAGACCCTGCCATCCTGTCTCCGATCCTCTTTATTCTATCAAAAGAATACAAATATATCATCCTGGATATTTCCAATCATGATCCCATTCTCAGGGACGCGACTCTCCGGCTTTCCGACACAATATTTACCCTGTTAAAGAAAACAAAGGATCTAAGCCGGGTATATACCATTTTTGACACAAACCTGAAAGAAGGGCAGCGGGTATATTATACGGTCAATGAACAGTACGCGGGGGATATCAAAAAATTTGAAGGAGGCCTGGTTCTTGGCCGGTACGACTGGAAGGACGAAGAAAGCCGGTATACCAGGCTGCTGGAACTCACAAAACAGTCCCCGGTAGATACTTTTATCAAACTAATAACACAAAAAAGAAAAGGACTGGCCCTGGAGACAAATTTACTTAATTCGATCTTTTTTAGCGGGTTTTTTAGCGTTCTGGAAAAATCAGGGATAAGCTATGATGTCCTGTATTCTTCGTCGATGAGCTATATGATGATCGCCTTCTATCTACTCAGCAAAGACGAAAAAGATCTAAAAAAAAGCATCAGTTCATTTTTCTCAGGAGATAAAATCAACAGCTTTTTAAACATAACATTTCCCGGGGAGCATGTCTTTAAAAAAAACAGCATATCAAAATTCGCAAAGGAATTATGCCGAAATAAACGGCTCGAAATATTTGAACAACTGCCCCTGGCGCTGGTAAGCGGCAGCAAGGGAGATACAAGGATGTTTAGTACGGGATATTTAAAAGACATCGTAGCAACATCGTTTTTGATAGACCCTGTATTTGAATCGGAAGAAATAGCCGGAGATCAATACAGTTCAGGGTATCCCTTTCAGCGAATCCGGGCAGAAGAATTATTCAGGACCGATCTTGATGAAATAACCTATATATCGATTAATAACAAAGAAAACATGCGGTACCCGGAAGGAAGAGTACTTGATTTTTACGATAAGTATGTCGGTTTTTTAGAACAGGAACGGTATGATGAAAAAATCAGTACTCTGGCTCATAAAAACCTGGTAATGGAAGTTTCGCAAAAAGAACTAAAAATAGAAAAAATAATGGAACTTTCCGAAGAAATAACAAATAAGTTGTTGAATATAAAATGATTATATAATCTTTGCTTTCTATGTCTGTAGAAAACGGTGTTAATCACTCGGAGGTATGAAGAATGAGGTCAAAATTGACAAATATGCTGCAGGGAATAATCCTTTTTGACGGCATTATATATATAGTTATGGGGATTTTATTTTATATTACTCCCCTGACGGTTTTGGGTTTTGTAGAAAAAATCCCGCCTGATTGGCTAAACCAGGTAAGAAATGACGGAATTGTAGGCCCGCTCTATTTTATATCCAGAGGATTTGCGGCACTTCTTTTTACTTCAGGAGCTGCGATGATCCTTCCCTTATTTGATCCATTACGATACCGGGGGCTTGTATACTATAATGGAGCATTGTTTCCATTATTTGCGTCAATTCTTTTAATAAAAAACGGGTTACTTCTCAGGATCAAAGAGACAACTCTGGAAACAAGTGCGGCAACAGAGGTAACTAAAGTTGCAAAAGGTGGAGCAGAAGCACTAACGAAGGTTGCAAACGGGGCAACAGAAGCAGCAGCAGAGCTAACGAAGGTTGCAAACGGGGCAGCAAAAGCAGCAGCAGAGCTAACGAAGGTTACAGACGGGGCAGAAGCAGCAGCAGCAAAAGCGGCAGCAGGGCTAACGAAGGTTGCAAACGGGGCAGCAGAAACAGCAGCAGAAGCAGCAGCAAGGCTAACTATGGTTGCAAACAAGACAGCAGAAGTACCAGTACAGCACGGACAGATGATAGTGGTAATAATTGGCCTAATATTCGCGACAATCTTCATTTTAACTATCACAGGGCTCCTGGTTACCAGGAAAGAGGCAAAAGAGGGCAAAGAATAGACGTTTATTGCGCTAGAAGTTACAAAAAAAAATTTTTTTAATTGATTAATTATTATAAATATATTAGAGTGTTGTACAAGATCATAATTATGATTTTGTTATAGAGGAGATATAAATGAAATTAAATACCAAAAAGGTTGATAATGTTGTTGTCGTATATCTAACTGGCAGACTGGATGTTCATTTATCTGCAGATATAGAGAAAGAAATCAATAGTATTATTCAAAATGAACCTGATTGCCATCTCTTACTCAATCTTAAAGATGTCGAATACATGAGCAGTTCCGGTCTTAGAATCTTTGTTTCCACAATGAGAATATTGAAGGAATCAAAAAGAAAGCTCAAGCTTTGTAATATGAATAACGCTGTTAAGAAAATCTTTGAAGTAGTAGAATTAATGGACATGTTTGATATTTATGACACGGAAGAAGAAACATTAAATTCCTTTAAAAATGAATAAGTTTCGTTCTTTGTGGTAAAAATTGAAATTTCGTCAGGTCAAACAAAAAGACGAGAACAATATAACAAATCTGGCCGATTCTAAAGATTTATCTATTGAAAAAAAGAAATTTATGTATTTCAGTGAGTCTTTTATAAAGGGGATAGAAAGCTATTCCCTTTTTCAAAGATTCTCCTTTTTTCAATGGCCAGCTTGGTTACATTATTCATGCGATCCTCAATCCGATCACTTTAGAGATATCGTTCCCCCTATTCTTCTTAACAATAGCTTGAGGGAATGGAATTCATTTACAAATTTTTTATCTGAAGAAGAACTACATATTGATCCTTCGGGAATGCTCAGCCCTTCATATGCTTCCTGGTCTATTGAATACTGGGTTACAACAGGTAAATCAATATTCAGGTCTCAAAATTCCATAGAAAAATATACAGTTGAACAGGATGCGGACACGGCCATTTTGCATTCAACCTGGAACGAACCCTTTTTTAAATTGAAACAAGCAATATATGGAGCCCGGAGCTCCATTGACGAAGCAATTGTTGATATAGAGTGCGCAATGCTCGGCAAAGAGCAATATACAGCACTGCTTCTTGTCATCCGTCCTTATAACAACCTGGGTCTTGGGGGAATAAGCTCTATAGAATACCTTAAGGAACTTCAGCTATTGAATATTGATGGGAAAAAAAGTATCGCAATATCACGCAATCCTGATTTTCTACTTGCAGGTAATGGCAATTCCGGCGATATCGATATAAACGACAAAAACAGCCCGTTAAAAAGTTCCTGTCCCCATGGTATGGCCACCTTTGCTCTTGGATATAACCTGAATAAGGGCAAAAACCGTCTTTTTTTCCGAATAAATTTAAGCGAAAACAGTGACATCCCTCCGGGGAACTACGATTTTGAAAAACTGCGGGAAGAATATATAGACTACTCCGGAATACGAATCCGGAAAGGGATGAATATCACTGTCCCCGACAGAATCTTTCAAAACTGGTTTTATAACTCAAAAATATCCGCATTAAATTTTCTTAAAAAAGACATATATTCCAATGATATGAATAACAATGATCCGGCAGAATCAACGGGCAAGGGAATAGATTTCCGATCGATCTTTTATATTATCCTGGGATATAATAAAATGGGTTACTACCCGGAATCCTTAAAATTGATCGATTTTTTTGTAAAAAATTTCAAAATAAACGAAAAAAAGACAGATTTTCAGGATATAATAAACGGCTGCTATATCCTGAACAGTCTGGCAGACTATTTTGTTCATACCCGCGACATTGATTATCTCCGGCCCTATTACACTTTTTTAAAAGATATTGCAGCTATTCTTTTTAAACATGCGGCTTCCATAAATTCAATATCCCACAACAAGATACGAACACCTAAAAATTCTATTACCGGTTACTTCGCGCAAATTCCTCATTATTTCGACCTGGTAATCCTCTCTTTTTCATTAAACCGGTTTTCATACCTTGCCCGGTGCATGGGAATATTTGGAGATGAATTAAAATTCGCAAAAGAATCTAAAAGGCTTTCCGATATATTTCTTAATCATATTAAAGACTACATAGCGCTCAATATTGATGAAGATGCCGAAACAGACAATAATTTGCTTTTGAAAAATATAAATGAATTCTTCTTTTACGATATCCATGCCGGTTTTCCTTTTAACCTTGAAGATATCGACTCACATACATTTAAAATGATCATAAATGCTATATTTGAGCATTTTGAAGAACTGCCTCTTCATATAAAGTCCCAGGGAATGGATATCTACTCAACTCTTATTATCGCGATTAATTTGATTATTCAAAAAGATCCAAGAGCATATGATATTTATAAAAAATTAGTTCGAATCGGTGGAAAAAGCTACTGTTTACCGGATTTTTTAAATCCACTCACTCTCAGGGGAAATTGGGGTAATGGAAACTCAAAATCCATCAGTTCTTTATTTTTTATTCTTACAAGAAACATGCTCTTTACCGATTCACCTGAGCGGCTCGACCTGTTTCCCGTACCCCAAAAAGAATGGTTTAAACCGGGTCCGGAAATTATAATTGATAACGCTCCGTCACGATTCGGACTTATTAATATCAGGGTAGTTTTAACTGCAAATGAGATACAATTTCATTTCGAAAAGCTCCCCAAATATGTACCTCCGGATATAATGATAAATCTCCCGGAAAAGACAAAAATAATACCGGAAGATGATTTTATAATAAAAAAAGAGGAGGGAAATTCATATATTATCAATGGCTGGCCTTCTGTTGTACGGTTCATACGAAAGTAACGTTTTAGTGTTCCTCGCTGTTTTTCCATCAAATTCTTTATTAATATAAAGCCCTCCTATGACGATAATTAACAGGTAAAGGATTATTTTTTAAGGAGTACGGTAGACGGTAAAAATATGCTTCTTCCAGTTTTAATAACAATAACAATAATTGTAGTCGCGGTTGTACTATACTTCTTTGTGATTGCGCCGCGGTTAAATCCAATCAACAAAGCGGAAAGCTTTGTTGAACAAAATATGGTAGGTGAAGCCATAATTGAATACAAGAAGATCCTTGAAAACAGTCCAAATGACTTTAGCATTCACTATAAACTATCGAATTTATATTTTAAGCAGAAAAAAACAGATCAGGCAGTGCTTCATCTTGAAGAAATCGTGAGAATTAACAAATATAATTACGAAGTGGACAAAATAGACGTATGGAGAAAACTGGCAAAAGCATATCAATCCCGGGATGATATGCAAAGGACTTTTCAAACCTATATGGATATTCTCACCGTATATCCTACCGATGAAGAAGCCTTATACCAGGTTGGGTTTATTGCCCTGGGACAGGAGCTCTTTGAATTAGCGGAAAAACAATTTAACAGGCTTGTGGCAAAATCTCCAAAAAATTTCGAGGTCTTTTTTGGTGCCGGCATAGCGTATTACCAGGATATGAATACAGGAGAGGCGATCCAGTATTTTAAAGAAGCCCTGGTTATAGATCCCCATTCCGATATTGCGAATATAGCCATGGCCTTTGCTCAGCAACGGAAACGTAATTTTAAAACAGGCGTCAATTACGCAAAAATGGTTGTCGACAACAGCCCTGATTCAACAGCGATCTTTATCGCCAAACGGCTGCTCGGCATACTCTACATCCAGGCAAAAAAGGCCTCAGAGGGGATGAAAATATTTGAGGAGCTGCTTGCTTTCACGAAAGAGAACGATATGATTGATGAACAGGTAATGATCCTCTACGACCTCGGTTTCGCGTCTATTAAAGCCGAACAAACAAGTAATGCATATGAATACTGGAACCAATTATACCAGCTCGACAGGGGATACAAAGATGTTCAAAAACTTATAACCATTCTCAGGAAAGAGATGGATGCCGATACCAGGCAAAAGACCGAAGCCCTGGAAGAATCGGTAATTGATTATATAGACGAATGGCTTAAAGATGTCTTCCCCAAAGATTTCCTCTGGAATATCTGCGGTTTGAAAAGCAACAGGCCAATTGATCTTGGTAGTATCGCGACAACCACCAGGGTTAGCGCAAGCAAGACAGGCCCGGGAGAGAGCAAAGGGTTCGTCAGTGCCGATCCTTCCGAATTAGTGCTAAGATTCTGCAGCCTTGACGTGGAAAATTTTAGAATAATCGCCAACAGGTTAGTAACCAAACTGGGCTATTCTGTTGAAGATATTCTCGAAACCTATCGTGAGTCCGACGGTGTCGATTTCATGGCCCGTGCCCGGTCCGACAATCACAAAACACTGGTCTGGGTAAGAAGGTGGAAAGGGGCAAAAGTTGGAGAGATACCCTTAAGAAACTTTGCCCAGGCAGTAAATGACGCCAAAGCAAGAGAAGGCTTATTCGTTACCACCAGTGATATGACCTCTTCAGCCGAAAGTGCCCTGGCAAGGCTCTCCAAAGTAACCATTGTCCTTCCCGAACAAACTGGTGAAATGCTCGCTGATTTACTATAGAGCAGCTGCCCCCGCAGAGCGGGGCATATATAAGGTATATGAACCCGGAATGTAACCTATGGCCGGAGCAATACCTCCGCAGATGTTCGGAACTCGCTCCGCTCAAACAGCCTCACAACCTGCGGAGGCATCGCTCCGGCCATAGGTTACATTCCGAATGACGTTTTTCGGTATATCAAGACACGATCGACCCTGTGTAGCGGGAAAAATATAGATCAGAGACTAAATAGTACTGCGGGCTGCTTCTACGCCCGCGCACAAGCAAAA
>JAAENB010000195.1 GCA_024224995.1 bacterium
AGATTCCGGAAGGGGCGCAAAAGTTTTTGGAAATGAGTCAATTTCAGCCCGGGGTTTTAGCCCCATAGGGCAGCAGAGCATAACCCCGGATAATATCTTCCGGGAACAGGCCCTGTTTCTAAAATAGTTCACCAGGATGATGGGTTTTTCTCATAGCGTGGGGCTTCCAGCCCCTCGTTATGATGAAGGAAGCCCCTGTGTAAAATTTTAGTTTCTTAAGAGAGGCGAATAAAAAGTGAATGACAAAAAGAGTTCTATGGATCTATGTGCACAATACAATTGAACGATTCCTTCAGGAGAGACCATAATGAAAAAAACTGTAATAGCCCTGGCTTTGATGCTTGTTGTCACCGGGGGGTGTAAAAAAGAGAAAAAATTCGTAGAGCCCGATTTTATATTGCGTAAGTGGGCAAAAGCAACAGAAACATTGAATTATAAGGATTACGCGAAATGTGAAGCATATCCCAAGGCTGCCGGGGTATTTAAAGATATGTATATGGAATATTACCTGGCCGACCTGATGGTAACAAAAATAGAAGACCTGGACAAAGAAGATGTAAAAAAAGATAAGGACGGGAATTCCTATATACACAGAATGGTCTATTTTGAGTGCAGTGAAGTAAAGAGGAAAACAAAAAAGCCCGTAAACGTAGTACGGGGAGATGTGGTCTTTATCCGGTTCATAGGAACAGAACGGGAACAAGAAGGGTGGCTCATGTCCAACAGAACCCTTATGCGGATAAAGCGTTAGAAAGGAACGTAAAAAAGGAAAACAGAGAATGGGTCGATTATACGAATTATTTATCGGTTTCAGGTATTTGAAATCGAAGAAGAGCCAGGGATTTATTTCTTTTAATACCCTGCTTTCTATTATTATAGTATTTATAGGTGTTTTTATCCTCATTGTGGTAATTTCCGTAATGAACGGATTCCAGTCGCAAATAAAAGATAAGATACTGGATATAGACGCGCACATTACGATCTCCAACCTTGGCGGGCAGGTCCGGGGGAACCGGATAAAGGATTACCGGAAGCTGGTGGAAAAGGTGAAGACAATTAAAGGAGTGCACTCCGTAACCCCTTTTCTCCAGGGACAGGCATTGCTCAGGAACAAGACCAATGTAATGTTTATGATGATACGGGGGATCGGGGAAAAGGGCAATGCACCGCCTGATGTGTTAAAGTTTATAGAAAAAGAGGGAAAAGAGAATTATACCACCAAACGGGGAGTTTTTATAGGAAAGGAGATTGCCAGAAATTACGGGATTACCGTGGGCAAAACAATAGAGCTCCTGGTGCCAAAAGGGACATTAACCGCGAAAATGGGATTAACACCGGGAATGGGGAAGTTCCGGGTGTTGGGCTACTTTAAGACCGGGTATTATGATTTTGATACCAAGCTGGTATTAATGTCACTGCCCGATGCCCAGAGACTCTATTCCGTAGGGGATACGGTCTGGGAGATCGGGGTAAAGATTGATGATTTGTATAAAATGCGTGAAATGTCATCCCGGATACAGGCAGCAATTGGATTTGAGTATGTGACAATAAGCGCGGAGGATAAGAATAAGAATCTATTTCACGCGCTGCGAATGGAAAAACTGATCATGACCATTATTTTATTCCTGGTAATAATATCAGCAGGAATAACCATTATGGGAACCCTGATTATGGTAGTGATGGAGAAAAGAAAGGCAATTGGGATATTAAAATCAATGGGAGCGGGACCAATTTCCATAATGATAATATTTGTACTTGAAGGATTTATAATAGGGCTCATAGGGACGGTTTCCGGGGTAATTTTAGGCGTGGCAGCCGCGCTTAACCTGGAAGCAATTGTCCTGTGGATAGAAGAGGTAATCAATACAGTGATATTTCAGTTCTACAACCTGGTTAACGCTCTTGGCAGTATATTTTCGGGCTGGTTTGATTTTTATTATGAGCCGAAGATCTTTTATAAGTTAACGCTGGTTCCTACGAATGTATATTATATAGATACTATTCCGGCGGAGGTTAACCTGGAGTTTGTAGTATTGATTGCGATTATCGCGCTATTTCTCTCTACAGTAGCAGCCATATTTCCGGCCAGGAGCGCGTCCCGGCAAAACCCGGTGGAAACAATACGGTATGAGTAGATCCGGAATATTAATGAGGAACTTTTAAATGGAAGAGATTAAACAAGAGGAGTGCATTATCCGTGTCCGTGATATTGAGAAGATATACGGATACGGAAGAAATGCCCTGAAGGTTTTAAAGGGAATAAGCCTTGATATAAAAAGAGGGGAGATTGTTTCGGTAGTAGGGCCTTCGGGAGCGGGGAAATCGACCTTGCTTAATATAATCGGCTGCCTGGACAATTTTCAAAAAGGTTCACTGTTCCTGATGGAAAAATCCCTGGGAAGCAGGACAGTGGAGGAGCTTTCAACGTTCCGGAACCGGCACCTGGGCTTTATTTTTCAGCAGCACAACCTGCTCCTGGAATTCACAGCCCTTGAAAACATAATGATGCCGCTTTTAATAAGAAGAATGAGAAAGAGGGAGGCCGGTAATATAGCCTGGAAGCTTTTAGAGCGTTTTAAGCTGGAAGACCGGGCCGGTCATACGCCTGCGGAATTGTCCGGAGGAGAATGCCAGCGGATAGCGGTAGCACGGGCAATAGTGGCGGAACCGGATATTATTCTTGCAGATGAGCCAACCGGGAGCCTGGATAGGGAAAATTCCCGTCATCTAATAGAAACACTACTTGAGCTGGGACAGGAAACCAACGCAACCATAATAATAGTAACCCACGACATGAAAATAGCCGGTCGAACGGAACGAACCATTTCATTAATCGACGGGATGATCGAAGACGATATACAGCGATCAGGGTAGCGGCACAGCGTGCCGCTACCCTGATCGTGATTTTTTATTGCATAAAACCAAAATATTGTTGAAAAAATAACTACCTTTTGGAAATTATGTTATACCTTTTTGCTAAAATTGTGGTGGTAGAAACCGAACAAAATTTAGCAGCAAATTCCACAAAAAGGAGAACAAAGTGAACAGTTACGAACTAACAGTAATTCTAAGAAACAAGGAAGTGGAACCTCTTATTGAAAAAGTTAAGGGGATTCTCACCAAGCATGAAGTTTCTATTATCCAGGAAGTCCCCTGGGGAGTAAGAAAATTAGCCTACGAGATCGACAAAGAGCGGGAAGGCTATTATCAATTGTTGCATATTGACTCACCACCGGAAGCTATTCAGACAATTATTAGTGAATTTCGGCTGAACAGGGATATTCTGCGGCAGCTTTTTGTAAAAATGAAGAAAAAGCCGCAGGCTTAGGGAGATTGGAGTATTATGGCCAGTGATCTAAACAGAGTAATATTAATCGGCAGATTAACCCGTGATCCGGAGATCCGCTACACTCAGAGCGGTACAGGAGTCGCCAATTTTTCAATTGCCACGAACAGAACCTATGTCCAGGGAGGGGAAAAGAAGGAGCTCGCGTCTTTCTTTAACTGTGTAGCCTGGTCA
>JAAENB010000196.1 GCA_024224995.1 bacterium
GCCGCATACCATTGGCATGGCGTTTGTTTCCCGCATCAGTTTCTGGCCTTCGGCGTATAATCCCCGTGACGCAAGAGCTATGTAGCCCTGTACATCCACATTTGCCGGGCACTCAAGGCGGCAGGGCGGATAACAGTCCGCGTTATGATTCGACAACAACAGTTCCAGGTTCGCTTTTCTCGATTCTTTAACCCGTTCGTTCCGTGTATAAACTACCATTCCCTCTTCTGCCGTGGTAGCGCAGGCCGGGCTGAGTCCCCGCGCCCCTTCCACTTCCACTACGCATATAAAACAGGATGTATATGGTTCCATTTGCTCGTTAAAGCAAAAGGTAGGGATTGTATCAATATTGTTCTCATGTATTACTTCAAGAAGCATTTTCCCATTTTCAGCTTCTACTTCTTTTCCGTTTATCGTTAGTGTTACCATAATTCCTCTTTTCCTCCACCTACTCTACAATGACAGCATTGAAATTACATACGGTATAACAATTGCCGCACTTGATACACCCTTCCTGGCTTATCACATGAGCTTCTTTCCGCTCACCGCTAATAACGTCAACCGGGCAATTCTTCGCGCAGAGCGTACACCCGGTACATGGCTCAGGGTCGATTGTATAGGTAAGCAAGGGCTTGCAAATTTTCGCGCGGCATTTCTTGTCATTTATATGCTCAAGATACTCGTCCTTAAAATAACGGATCGTTGTGAGTATAGGGTTTGGCGCTGCCTGGCCCAGACCGCATAAGGAACCTTCTTGTATTTTTTCCCCCAGGACCAGTAAGGTATCCAGGTCTTCTTCTTTCCCTTTTCCTTCGGTTATTCGCACCAGCATTTCATACATCCTGGTTGTCCCGATCCGGCAAAAAGTACATTTTCCACAGGACTCTTCCCGGATAAAGTTCATAAAAAACTTTGCCACATCTACCATACAGGTGCTGTCATCCATAACAACCATTCCGCCGGAGCCCATAATTGCTCCTGTTGCTGTTAAAGAATCATAATCAACCTTTGTTTCTATTAACTCTCCGGGTATACAACCGCCAGCCGGACCGCCAAGCTGTACTGCTTTAAATTTTTTATCATCCTTTATTCCGCCGCCGATCTTAAAAATAACATCACGCAGGGTCATTCCCATTGGAACCTCAACCAGTCCCGACTTTTTAATCTTTCCTGTTAGCGCGAAAAGTTTGGTTCCTGTACTGTTCTCTGTTCCCGTTGACGCGTACTTCTCCCAGCCATGCAGGATAATATACGCCGCGTTCGCGAGGGTCTCTACATTATTAATAATAGTGGGCTTGCCCCATACCCCGCTTTTAGCAGGAAAAGGCGGCCGTTTCCGGGGCATTCCTCTTCTTCCTTCTATTGAAGCCATGAGCGCTGTTTCTTCTCCGCACACAAACGCGCCAGCTCCTACCTTCACTTTTATATCAAAAGAAAAATCCGTTCCAAAAATATTCTTCCCAAGAAATCCTTTTTCCCGGGCCTGTTCCAACGCAAGGTCCAACCGTTCAATTGCCAGGGGATACTCAGCCCGGACGTAAACATAGCCCTCATCCGATCCTATGGCATAGGCCATTATCGACAATCCTTCAATTACCGAATGGGGATCTCCTTCAACGATGGACCGGTCCATAAAAGCCCCGGGGTCTCCTTCATCGGCGTTGCAGACCGCGTATTTTTTATCGGACTCATTTTGTGCTGCCAGGTCCCATTTTCTTCCGGCAAGAAACCCGGCTCCCCCACGGCCCCTGAGCCCCGATTTCTTCATGTCCTCCCGGACTTTCTCCGGAGTCATGGCTGTTACCGCTTTCTCAATAGCACGGTACCCGTCCCGCGCGATATACTGATCTATATCTTCCGGATCTATAAATCCAATATTCCGGAGTACTATCTTTTCCTGGTACGCGAAAAAATCATGTTCCCTGTCTACATCTCCATTTTTTATGAGATGCTCTTCAACGGTTTCGCCCTGTACCACATGCTTATCAAAAATTTCTTTTGCCGTTTCCGGGGTTACATCCGCGTACAGGCTGCTCCCCTTTTCATCTTCTATTTCAACCAGGACTTCTCTAAAACAGGCTCCAATACAGCCTGTTTTTGCCAGCGTTACGTTTACACCGGATTCCTCTTTTATACAGTTTTCAAATGTCTCGTATACCCTGTCGCCCCCTGCTGAGATGCCGCAACTTGCCAGGCCAACAATTATCTTTTTTTTCCCCATCCTTTAATACTCCTTCAGTACCTTTTTGACCTTCTTCTCATCCAGGTTGCCGTAAACCTTGTCATTGATCATGATTACCGGGGCAAGACTACAGCAGCCCAGGCAGGCAACATTATCGAGAGAAAACTTTTTATCTTCCGTTGTCTCTCCTGCCTTAATGTTCAGCTCTCCCTCAATGGAATCGGATATTGCCACCGCGGAATTTATATGACACGCGGTCCCATGACAAACCTTTATTTGAAACTCTCCCGGCTTATTAAACTTAAACTGTGAATAGAATGTTGCCACTCCATACAACTCCGCCAATGAGACATGGTAATATTCCGACACCTGCTCCAGCGCCTCCGCAGGCAGGTATGTATAATGATCCTGAATAGCCTGTAAAACAGCTATTGTATTTCCCTTTACATCTTTATAATTCTCTAAGATCTCTTTTAATTTATCATCCATATATAGACACCTTCATTTTAAATTCACGGCATTATAGTCACGTTCTTCATTTATTTCAATTACAATTTTATTATTAAAACAAATCATCCCAGTGAAACGATGATCTGGGTAGATCCAAAAGGGCTGTACATATTCAATGACAGGTTGGTCGATTTTCTCTTCTTTGGAGGTACGTAATCTTCCAGTGCCAAAACAACAGGAGTTGTTAGCTCTATCCCTTTATGAAACAACAGGTTCATGGCATTTCCGGTTATCATATTGGCTAGCTCTCCCATTATATCTTTATACTCACTTTTCACCTGCTCATCCGAAAGCCCCGGCACCAATACCGAGGCAATCTTATTGACAACGCTGAATCTCATGCTATACACTACGTCCGCCTTAAGGTTTCCCACTACCCCGATACAGATGATTACTTCATGAAGCGGTTCTATGGTCTCTGCCACCGCGATCTTTCCTCTTTTAAGCTCTATTTGTAAAAGATTCTTGAAAACCATTGTTGCCGCTGCTAAAAAAGGATTAACATAATCGGCTATTCCCTTCGATCGTTCACTCGTTAATTCAGTCATATCAATTGTTCCCCGTAATTTTTTTTACAGAATAGCCTTTAGTGACTCCCCTACGGCTTGTGCCGTTTGCTCCATATCTTCTTTGCTATGCGCTAAAGATAAAAATCCCACTTCATATCCTGAGGGCGCCATGTATATCCCACGGTTCAACATCTCCGAATGAAAGCGCGCGAACAGGTTCATATCACACTGCTTCACCTGGTCTACTGAAGTTATCTCCTTCATATCAGTAAAAGCAAACGTAAAAATAGATTCCATCTGCGTAAACAAAACCTTCCCGGTATAATCAGCCAGGATGGGATTCAGCTTCTCCGCGAATATTCCGGCTGTCTCTTTTATTTTACCATACGCTCTGCTGTCTTGCAACTTCTTTACTGTCGCGATCCCCGCTGCCATTGCCAGGGGATTTCCCGACAGTGTCCCTGCCTGGTATACGGGTCCGTCGGGAGAAATCTTTTCCATTATTTCTTTTTTCCCGCCGTAAGCTCCCACGGGCAGCCCGCCGCCGATGATCTTCCCCAGAGTTGTTATATCGGCCTTGATCTTGTAATATTCCTGTGCTCCTCCCCTTGCAAGGCGAAACCCGTTTATTACTTCATCATATATCAATACCACTCCATACTCATCACAGAGCTTACGCATCTCTGCCAGGTAGCCTTCCCGCGGTAATACCATTCCATTATTACAGGGAACCGGTTCAAGAATTATGGCGGCGATATTTGCTCCTTCCTTTTCGAGACACTCTTTTAGCGCGTCAGTATTATTAAACGGCAGTACCAGGGTGTCACGGGCGTTCCCTTCAGTTACTCCGGCCGAATCGGGCGTCCCAAAGGTTGCCAGGCCCGAGCCTGCCGCTACCAGGAGAAAATCGGCATGGCCGTGATAGCAGCCGTCAAACTTTATTATCTTGTCCCTGCCTGTATAGCCCCTTGCCAGTCGTATGGCGCTCATTGTTGCTTCTGTTCCGGAATTTACAAACCGTACTTTTTCTATGGACGGGTATGCTTCTATTACCAGCTTTGCCAGGTCAACTTCATAGCGGTGCGGTGTTCCAAAACTGGTCCCGCTGCCGCAGGTTTCCCGGATCGCTTCCACTACATCGGGATCGGCATGCCCCAGAATTAATGGGCCCCATGACATGCAATAATCGATATATTCATTCCCGTCTTCATCATACAAGCGGCTGCCTTTTCCCTCTTTCATGAAGATTGGGGTTCCCCCTACGGACCGGAAGGCCCGTACCGGGGAATCGACTCCGCCGGGTAAATATTGTAATGCTTCGTTATATAATGATTCTGATTTTTCTCTGGTCATTGTTTTCTTCTCCTTTATTCGGGCACGGATCTATTGTTTGAAATCAAAATTGTTTTTTGTCCGTATATATATTTCCGACGGTATTATTACCGGGGCTGTCATGAACACAAAAAATAACTCAAACAACAGGCTGCTGTTTGGGGCTTTGTTTCCTCGCAACCTGCTTGTGAACGCCGCGAATGTGTTGCCCGTCAAATTGAACATGTTTATCATTCTAATTATCAGCATAATGTCATTGGCCTTTTTTTCGCCGTAATAGTCATATAGACGTTTTGTTGCCTCTTCTTTCGGGTTTCTACCTGTTTCCGCGTAATGCTGGGCATAGAGCAGCGCGGCTACTTCTTCATCATCGGCTTTTTTGCTCTCTCCCAGGTCCATATTTAATAAGGCTGTTACCTCTTCCTGCCCTATCCCGCTGGATAAGGCCATTTCCGAATGAAACCGGGCGCATAATACACATTCGTTTACCGATGTTGTCGCAAGCATTATCTTCTCGGAAAACGCCCTGCTTACCCGTTTTGCCCGCATCATTGAGATCATTGCAGGGATCTTTTTTACAAAATAACCATAATCTTTGAGGAAAAGCTTAAAAGTGAAAATTCTCTTCTTGAATCCACTGTTTAGGGGTGTATTTATCGAAGTATTCATAGTATTTCCTTCTTGTTTTTCTCCCTCATGTTTCAGGCCTCTCATCAAGCACGCAATACCGGTGGATTTTGCCGGATCGACGGACAAATGTCAATAAAAATTATGCCTGTTTCCTATTACTTGTATTCCGGGAATAAACACCTTAATCTTACTTTTTTTAACCTGTAAAAAAAAAGACACTTCACACAAGAATGTCATATTTCAAATTACTGTTGTTCATGCCTCCTCACCTAGCGTTCATTCCCTTTCACCTGTTCTCTTCTCCATAGAACTTGACAGATCCATAGCTGCATAAAAAAAATACGCCAACATGACTCAAGCGATTTAAGTCATGTAATCAATATACAACCGGAGGAAATGATGCTGAAACAAATTCACGCAGCCATTTTTTTAATGATTTTTACTATTCTCACTATTGCTTCTTGCGGCAATAATCAAAATGGAGACGGGGCAAATGTTCCCCTAACCGGCTCGGGTACGCTCTTTGCTGTAATACCTGACTCGCTGAATGAAAGCCAGGTTACACGGGTTACCATTACGGTAACGGGCCTTGATTCGCCCATTACCCGGGATCTCACGTATAATTCCGGAACATCAAGATGGGAAGGAACGGTAGATGCTATTCCCATTGGCACAAACAGGATTTTTACTGCCGATGCCTATGATGCTTCCGACACTCATCTTTATACCGGACAGGTGACCGGCATAACCGTATCGTCCCTGAACAGCCTGGCCGTGCATATAATATTAGGCCCTGTCACGCCGCCGGATAATTTTGAAAACCATGTCCCCGTTATTCAAAGTGTCTATTATCCCGGAAATAATAATATGCTTAAGCCCAATGAAACCATGAACATGTTTGTGGTTGCCACTGATGAAGATGGTGATGATATCAGCTACGCATGGACCGCTTCTGCCGGCTCCTTTTCGCAGCCGACTAATCTAAGAACAAATTATACCGCGCCTGCTTCCGGCGGCCTGGTTGATATTACCATAACGGTAACAGACAGCAAGGCTCAAAGCAACAGCTACACCTATACATTCGATATAAATTCGGCGCCTGTTATTTCATCTTTAACTGCCGACAACAATCCCGTTCTGGTTGAAAATACAGTAACATTGACTGTTGCTGCTGCCGACCAGGAAAGCGATTCCTTCAGCTATGAATGGTCTTGCGCTTCAGGGTCTTTTGAAAATTCCGATACCGCTGCAGTCCGGTGGACCGCTCCCGATACTGCCGGTATTTATCAAATCAATGTTACTGTTACGGATGAACATAACTATTCCGGCACTGCGAATATTAATATTTCTGTGGAGTATAATGTTTCCGATGCCGGTATAACTACTGAATTCAACAACTGGCCCCAGGTTACAAGCATGATCGCGGCAAATCCTCAATTAAGCTCAAACAATCTCACCACTGCTCTCACAACTGATATTTCCGATCTTAATGGTGACTCTTTATCCTATTCATGGACTTCGAGCTGTGCCGGCTCCTTTGTTGACAGCAGCGCGGCCAACACTGATTTTACTGCTGATCCCGGCTTAAGCCAGGGTGATTTTTGTGAATTAGCTCTTACTGTTGAGGACGGGAAAGGCGGCCAGGCTCTGAGTAAGCTCAATATTGTTCATAAAGATATTGCCTATGTTCCTTTTGTTGATGAAGACCTGGTTCAGGTAAAAACCGGGGGAACATCATCACGGGGAGGTGGTTTCTCTATGAGTTTTTCCGATCTTATAACAGATGTAGGCTCATTTCATATGTCTATCAGACTGCGGGGCGAGATGGATGGATATGTCTATTCAGGAGGCGTTGTCTGGTATGATGAATCTGTTAATATCCGCGTTGGATCCTGTAATTTTAATGAATCCTATGCCGATACCAATTCAAGCACCTTTAGAACAGCCCGTTCAAGAGTAAATGGTGAATCCATATCAAATATTGATGTTACCGCCTGTTTTTCAGGAGACAGTTTGTCTCTATACTTTAATTTAACAGAAGAAGCTTATGGTGATGCTGAAGTTACTTTGACCCATGTGATAGAGTAATGATCCCATAGTAAAGATTTGAACTGCCCGGCCATAAGGCCGGGCAGTTCATAGCCGCAGTAATCTTTTCCGACTTTTTTCTTCTATATTCAAAAAAAAATTGTCTTTTTTAGCTCAAAATTGATACTATAATATTAAAGCCGTTTATCCCGGCAAGTTGGTACAAATTTGTCCCCAAACTTTTATTAAAAAAAGTTTGTCGGATTTAAGTCACTTCTCATAGTATCAACCTGAAATATTCTTTAAAATTGGAGATTTATATGAAAATGAAAAAATCCTTATGCTTCTTTTTTATTACCTGCTTCATACTGCTGCTGTCATGTGCTGATTCCGGTTGGGAGGACGACCCCTCAGGGGTTACTGCGGTCACTGCTGCACTCAATTTCCCTGACGGTTCTACCATTTCCGGGCATGATATTATCATTATTACGTTCAGCGATTCCATGAATACCTCTTCTGTTTCGCTTAGCGGTTCCATGGGAGATGTTGTTGCTGACGGGAACATGGTATGGACCAAAAACTCCTTTGACAATGATACCCTTACTCTCACACCCAATTCCGATGGCGGACCGAGCTATCTGTGGCCCCTGGGGAACAGTTCTCTTATTATAGAAGGAAAAAGTTCCGATGGGACGGATATGGAGAAAGCTTCGCTTTCTTATACGGTTGAGAACAAAGTCACTGCAACTCCGAATTTTGCCGACGGTTCCACCATTTCCAGGCATGATATTATCATTATAACGTTCAACAGTTCCATGAATACCTCTTCTGTTTCATTAACCGGTTCTATGGGTGATGTTGTTGCTGCCGTGAATATGGTATGGACAAAAAAATCCTTTGACAATGATACCCTTACGCTCACACCCAATTCCGATGGCGGACCGAGCTATCTGTGGCCCCAGGGGAACAGTTCTCTTATTATAGAAGGAAGCAGTTCCGATGGGACGGAAATGGAGAAGGCTTCGCTCTCTTATACGGTTGAGAACAAAGTCACTGCAACTCTGAATTTTGCCGACGGTTCCACCATTTCCGGGCATGATATTATCATTATTACGTTCAGCGATTCCATGAATACCTCTTCTGTTTCATTAACCGGTTCCATGGGGACTGTTGCTGCCGACGGGAATATGCCATGGACAAAAACCACTGCTGTGAATGACACTCTTACTCTCACACCCAATCCTGATGGCGGACCGGTCAATGTCTGGCCCCAGGGGAGCAGTTCTCTTATTATTGAAGGAAAAAGTTCCGATGGGACGGATATGGAGAAAGCTTCGCTCTCTTATATAGTAGAGAATGTGGTTTATGTACGGGGTACGGATGGGGATGATATGAATTATCCGGGTACCGCAAGCAAGCCGAAGGCTACTGTTCAGGCCGGGATTGATCTGGCTGATACTTTGTATACTACCGGTTCTGTTCGTGTGGCGCAAGGGACGTATACAGCAAATTATTATACAGCAGGGACTCCTGTTGCGGAGATGAAAGAAGGGATCTCTGTTTATGGGGGGTATTCCGTGCAGAATTGGGAGTGGCGGAATTCTTCTAATTATGAGACTGTTCTTGAGGATACCAGTGAAGGAGGCGGCAGTGAAGACGCTCCCAATAGAGCTGTAAACGCAAGCAGCGCTATAACCACTAGCACCACTATTGACGGGTTTACTATTATATTGGGCAAGGATAACGGTACCGACAGCGCCGCAAATGCAGCTGTATATTGCGAAGGTTCGCCAACAATTCAGAATAACAACATCTCCGGCAGAACTCAGAATTTAGCCGGCAGGTTCTCTTATGGAATTCTGAGCAATTCCGCGTCTGCATCTCCCTATATATATAATAATACTATAGATCCGGGTTATAATGTTAATTCAGGTGCTTCATACGGCATTCGCAATAATTATGTTAATGCTGTAACAATTACAAATAATACGATACATGGAGGATCAGGGAATACTACTTATGGGATCAGAAATAATGATGGTGATTCAATAATAAGCTCTAATACGATATATGGAGGAATCTGGTCAACTGCCGGGTACTGTATTTATGTTCGGAACAGTAATCCTTCAATAAGCGGTAATACTTTTAATTCTTCTCATGCAGCTCTAACTCAAACATATAGTATATGGGAAGCCAATACCACCTCTGATCCTGCCGCTGTTCAGAATAATCATTTCAATTATAGCGGTTATTGGTATCAGGATGAAGGAAGCTCCGGTACCCTGGTACAAAATAGTCTTTATATTACTATATCAATTGAAGGAAGCTCCGATACATTAGCATCATGGGGAAATTATTCAAATTTTTAATAGTTTTACACGAAAAAACACCAATAAAGAGTTTAAACCGGTACAAACTTGTACCGGTTCTTTTTTTTAAAAGTTCTTTACGAATTTTATTTTTATCTGTATGATGCCATGTCCGGGTTACCAAGGCAAGATCATTAAATATAAAAAAAAGGGGGTCTCAATGTTAGAAATAGGAACAATACCTATCGACTTTACTCTTGACCAATACAACTCAGGAACCGCTACTCTATCAAGCTATAATGGTAAAATCATCTCCTTATCATTCATGGATATAGATAATGATTGGGACTGGTTAAAAAATTTGATCTCAATTAAGAACAATGCTTCTTTTACCGGCACTATGCAGATCATAGTTGTTATCTATAAGTATAATGGCGGCACAAGTAAAGATGACATTCAGGAAAAAATCGATAATGACCCGGGTATTACTGATGCCGACATTACTTTCCCCCTTCTTGTGGATAATACCTGGAGCACCATATCCTTCGCGTATCAATATCTTAACCAGGGTTTTGGGGGTGATAGTTATTTCTCGAATTCTTTTAGCAATTATTTTTCGTCTTTTTTAATATCAAAAGATAACGTTATCTCTGACAAATGGAACAAAAACTGTACCACCAACAGCGACCCAATATCATTTAATAAAATAATTATCCCCAGTATTCCAGTCTTTAACAGTCAGGATTACGGCAGCACGGATAAATACCTGCTCCAAAGACTTATCAACCTGGACGCTTCCCCTGCAATCCTGTACACCACCCCGGTAGAAGGAACCGAACTCACGAGCCTTAGTTCTGTAGAGGTAGTTTATTCCAAACTCATGGTAGACGCTGCCGCAACAGCAGGAAATTACACTCCCGGCGGAACAGGCGTGGGAACTTTATCAGTTACGGGAACCTCATACACCGGCACCGACCGAATTGAAAACGTTGCAACCCTTACAACATCAGGCACTCTTGTAGACGGTGAACTGGCAATAACTCTTTCCAACATTACCGATACGGAAGGGAATGCATTAACGGATGCTGTTATAAATTACCCAACAAACCCAACCGCACCGTCAATAGCATCCTGGACGTCAGCAGGAACAATCGCAAACGGCGGCACCGTACAGGTAACATTCTCCGAAGATGTAAGCAACGCAACAAACACTGACAACTACGTGGTTAACTACGCTGGTACGGGATCCGTTTCCATACAATCAATAAGCTATAATTCAGGAACACGAACTGCTGAACTGACAATGTCTCTTGCTCTTACAAATGGAGCAACTTTTACCATTGAAACCGTTACCGGGAGCAGTCCCATAACAGACGGAACCCATACCCTTGCCAACGGAACATCTCCTCTATATAGTACAGCAGACCTGGTTGCGCCAACCGTAACATCCTGGACAGCATCAGGACAGGTTAGTAGCGGTGGGGTTATAACAGTTCAATTTTCTGACAATGTTGTTAACGCGGATAATATCAGCAATTACCAGGTCAATTATTCCGGCCCGGGAACAGTGACCATAACAGGGCCAATTTCATATGACAGTGGTGCGTTTACAGCAGCCCTTACCATGTCAATCTCCGGTACTGACGGTACAACCTTTACCATAGAAACAGTAACGGGGGCAAGCCCCATATCGGACGGGACAAATAACCTTACAAACGGGACATCAAACACCTATCTTACTGCTGATGAGATTATACCAACAATAACAGGCTGGAGTCCATCGGGCACGGTTAATAATGGAGATACAGTCTATGTACAGTTTTCGGAAAACGTAAGCAATGCAAACAGAACGGATAATTACCAGGTTAATCATACCGGGGCAGGAACCGTTGGCATCCAGGGAGTAACATACGACAGCGGAACACACAGGGCAACACTTACAGTAACAGTCTCAGGTACAGACGGATCAAGTTTCACCATAGAAACAATTACCGGAAGTAGCCCAATATCGGACGGAACAAACACCCTTGTAAACGGGACGTCCA
>JAAENB010000197.1 GCA_024224995.1 bacterium
AAAAAAATTAACTTTACATCGTAATTTATCCCCATATTGGTAATGGGAAAATTATTCCTTCTGATGAAAATGATGCATTTGCCGGATTACAGCCATCTTAAAGATCAGCGTAAATCAATTATTAATACATTGGATGATATAAGCGATTCTGCTTTTTTACGGTTGTTCAGTACGTGATAGATAAGAAGGTATAAATCCGCTACCGCACAACAACCCCCGCCTTAACCTCTTCATCAATCCTCCCCCGCTCCGCAACCTGCATCCCATTGATAAAAACAGCGTCAACCCCGGAACAGACCGCGGAAGTATTTTCAGGAGTAGTATTGTCGCAGATGGTATTCCAGTCAAAGACCGTAATATCCGCGGGCAGTCCTTCTTTGAGTATACCCCGGTCCGTAATGCCGAAGCGTTCGGCAGAGGCACCGGTCATCTTCCGCACCGCCTCTTCAGGGGAGAGGAGACCTCTTTGCCGGGAGAGCTGTAAAATCCGGGGCAGGGAGCCGAAGGCGGCAGGGTTCTGGAAGCCGCCCGGTTCAATCCAGGAGTCGGTCATGAACAGGGAGGCCGGGTGTTTAATGAGATCTATCATTATTTCTTCGTTGCTGTATTTATACATAAGGACCCTGGCCGCAGTATTGCTTTTTTTAATAAGGTCAATGAAATTTTCGAACAGGGAAAGCCCGCGTTCTTTCGCGATATCCGGCAGGAACATGCCGTTGAATTTTTCAAGCTCAGGATTGTTGGTATGAGTAACCTGGATATCACGATAATCGAAACCAACTATTTTAAAGCCCATCTTTATTTCCAGTTTGAGCCGTCGAAGCTGCGAGCGGTTCGTAAGACTGTGGGGCAGCCCGGCCAGGAACCAGGGCGGCAAAAAACCCGTGAGCAGGGAAGCGCCGCAGTGATGAGCATAGGTATCGAACTGCACATCGAGCCCTTCTTTCCGGGCATTGTCAATAAGGGCCAGCACTGTTTCATAATTCTTCCATGTTTTGGTCCCAACAAAAATTAAGTGTGATATTTGCAGCCGAACCCCGGTTTTTCGCGCTATCTCAAGCATCTCTTTTATAGCAAGGATATTATGGGGAGTGCCCACAAAAGGAACCATGGGAAAGGCACCGGATAGAGTGGAAAATGCCCGCAAATGGACCGTAAGTATCCTGTCTTTCTTTTTGAGAAGACGGGCAATATCCAGAAATTCTTCAGTAGGGGTAAACACACCCGGTTCATAGCCCAGGCCTAAGGAAATACCGCGCGCGCCCTGGTCAAGGGCTTCTTCCAGAAGCCGGAGCAGCTCAGCCGACTCTTCGGGATTCATGGGCGACGAGTCAAACCCGCGGATGGATGCCCGGGAAGTACCGTGCCCGGCCAGGTTAATTAAATTATGACTCATGGTATTGTCCGAAAGGAATTGGAAATACTCTTCCATGGAAGACCACCGGATACCGCCGTGCCCGGCCTTAAACAGGTTATTCTCAATAAGGCTCTTATGCTGGTGATCTTTAAAACCGGCAACGCCAAAGCCGCAGTTTCCGCCAATGAAAGTGGTAATGCCCTGGGAAGTAAAGGGACTGGTAAATTCCGGTTTGTCCACGGCAGGGAGGAACCAGTCATTATGGGAATGCATGTCAATAAAGCCCGGAGCAATAATCTTGGAAGTGCAGTCAAGAATCCGGGTGCCCAGACCTTGAGTGGCATCAATCTTCTGCTGCGATATCTCCTGAATTTTGCCGCTTTTAATATAAAGGTTGCCCTTTACTCCTTGAGAGCCGGAACCGTCTATTATGAGCCCGTTTTGCAGAACAATATTGGGTGGGTGCTTATCTGACATAATATTTTCCTCCCTGGAGACCAAAAACTATTGCAGCAGCAAAGAACTGTCAAGTCTAAAACACTTCCTTGTTCTTTGTTCTTTGTCCCTTGTCCTTTTTACCTGTTTTATAGTTGACAGTTATCAATTTTTTATACTATTTTAGTATAAGAATATATGTATATAAAAGCGGAGTAAGCTAAAATGACATTATGGCATACTAAAGAGACCGAAAGAGTTCTCATCGATATGAAATCAAATGCCCGGAAAGGGCTGGCTAATAAAGACGCCCAAAAACGGTTGGAAAACCACGGACCAAATAAGCTGGAAGAGAAGGGGAGACGAAGCACGATTGCCATCTTTTTTTCGCAGTTTGTAGACGTAATGGTACTGATTCTTTTTATTGCCGCTGTTGTATCCCTTGCTTTAGGGGAATTTAAGGACGCCATTGTAATATTGATTATTGTATTGCTGAATACCCTTATAGGGTTCCGGCAGGAGCTTAAGGCCGAACAGGCAATGGCTTCATTAAAAAGGCTTTCCGTACCTGAAATACGGGTAAAGCGGGACGGCGTGGTAAAAGTGATCCCTGCGGAAGAACTGGTACCCGGGGATATAATGCTGGTGGAATCGGGGAATATTGTACCGGCCGATGCCAGGATTATTGAAGCAGCCAACCTGCGGATAGAAGAGGCAACTCTTACGGGAGAGTCGGAGCCCGTGGAAAAGGAGACCGGGCTTCTTGAAGAAGAGAAGCTCACTATTGGAGACCGGAAGAATATGGCCTATATGGGAACAATTGTAACCTATGGACGGGGAGAGGCTGTAGTAACAGAAACCGGAATGGATACGGAACTTGGCAAAATCGCAACCATGCTGCACGGGATGGGAGAGGAAGATACTCCGCTGCAAAAACGGCTGGCAAAACTGGGCAAGACTCTTGCCCTGGCAGCGTTCGGGCTTATTATTTTAGTTGCTGGAATTGCCCTGCTCAATGGGGAGGATCCGGAAACCACGGTAATGGTAGCCATCAGCATGGCAGTTGCTGCAATTCCCGAGGGATTACCGGCAATTGTAACAATTGCCCTGGCTCTTGGAGCCCAGAGAATGCTGAAAAAGCAGTCCCTCATCCGTTACCTGCCGGCAGTTGAAACACTGGGATCGGTCACGGTAATTTGCTCCGACAAAACAGGAACTCTAACCCAGAACCGGATGACGGTAACAACAGTCGTAATGGAAGAGCAGACTTTTAATATGCAGAAACTTATAGATAAAGGGAGCGAAAAAGCCCCGGGTCATGATGTAGCCCTTCTTTTAATGGGAGGAACTCTTTGTAATGACGCGGTCCTGAGTAGAAAAAGTACCCATTCCGGAGAAGAGCTCAGTCCGGAGAAAGCCAGAAGCAGGTCTGTGGCTGAAATATATGAAGCAGTGGGAGATCCCACGGAAGGGGCCCTGGTAATCGCTGCCGAAGAGGTGGGAATACCCAAAGTTGGCCTGGAACAGGTTTTGCCCAGGGTTTCGGAACTGCCCTTTGATTCCGTAAGAAAGCGGATGACAACTATTCATGCAATAAGCGACAAAAAGAGTAAATTCCTGGAAAGTTATAATGCCATTACCGGTGAAGAAAAGAGTCACGCGGCATTTACCAAAGGATCGGCAGACGGACTTCTCAATGTCTCAAACCGGGTCATTATTGGAAATAAAATCGTAGAATTAAGTGATGAACACAAGCAGCGGATCAGGGCTCAGAACGAACAGATGGCAGGAGAAGGGATCAGGGTTCTTGGCATTGCCTATAAACCAATGGAAGAGAGTGAGATTAGCGATACAGCTTCTTATGAAAAAGACCTGGTCTTTATAGGAATGACCGGTATGATAGACCCGGTCCGGCCGGAAGTGAAGGACGCGGTAAAGACCTGTAAAGAGGCGGGAATCCGTCCTATTATGATAACGGGAGATCACCCGCTTACGGCCCTGCACATAGCAAAGGAGCTGGGTATTACGGAAGTGGATACGTTCCTTACGGGGCTGGATCTATCGGAGATATCTCCTGAAGAGCTTAAGGAAAAAGTTCTGGAAGTTTCGGTCTATGCCAGGGTTTCGCCCGAGCATAAGATGAATCTTATTAATGCACTTCAGGAAAAGGGCCATATTGTATCAATGACCGGGGACGGGGTAAATGACGCCCCGGCTCTGAAGTCGGCAGACATTGGCGTGGCAATGGGAATTACGGGAACCGATGTATCCAAAGATTCCTCCGACATGGTGCTGATTGATGATAATTTTGCTACAATAGTTGCGGCAGTAAAAGAAGGCAGGACCATTTATGATAATATACGGAAATTTATAAAATATATCCTGGCCGGAAACACAGGGGAGATAATAGTAATGCTCCTGGCCCCTCTTTTGGGTCTTGGCATGCCGCTGTATCCAATACAGATATTATGGATAAACCTGGTAACGGACGGGGCTCCGGGTATAGCTCTCGGGTATGAGCCTTCGGAAAAGGATACCATGAAACGGCCGCCCTATAAGCCGGATGAGTCTATCTTCGCCAGAGGGGTCGGCAGGCAGATTCTCTGGGTAGGGTCACTGGTGGGAGTTCTTTCCCTGTTAACGGGATTTTTCTTTTATACGGGAGAACCGGGAGCAGCAGTTCAAATGGGTCATGGAACCGAAGGAGAAGTAACAGGAACAGAATGGCAGACAATGATCTTTACCACGCTCACCTTTTGCCAGATGATGTTTGCCCTGTCGGTCCGGTCCGACAAACGGTCCCTGTTTACCATGAATCCTTTTTCTAACTGGCCGCTGCTTGTGGCAGTATTCATTACCTTTGTGCTTCAGTTAGGGCTTATTTATATACCCGCACTACAGGATATTTTTAATACAACGGATTTAAGCCCGGTGCAATTGCTGACCTGTTTTGGAGTCAGTTTTACGGTAATAATCGCTGTTGAAATAGAGAAGTTTATTGTTCGCTTGTTGGATAAAAAGAACTCTCATAAAGAGCTCTGAGAAGTTTTTCTTTGAAAAAGCTCTTATAAAGAGCTCTGAGATCAAAACCCCGCAAAAAACGGCTTTTTTTGAAAAAAATTCAATTTTATGCAAAAAAAGTCAAAAAAAATTTCATCAAAAGGCCTTCCCATTCGTCCTATTAATGAGGGGTAAAAAAGTTTGCCCCAAAAACCTGTTTTGGGAGGAAAATATGGCATATCCGGAAAGAACGTGTGAAGCGGGATTAACCTATCACACCTGGTCCCGCTGCCGTCAGTGGAAAAAGTTAATGAAAGATAACAAGGTAAAGCATCTGCTTGTGCGGATACTCAAAGAT
>JAAENB010000198.1 GCA_024224995.1 bacterium
ATATTATTCTTTTTTGTCGAGCGAGAAATGCAAAATCAGAGCCCATTTCCAGAATGAAGTTTTGCAGCTCAATTAATATAGCTGTTTCAAAATCAGATTCCGAATGGGCTTCTTTGAGGTCCAGGAAGTCAAGAATATACGGGTCTTTATAAAAAAGATCCGGTGTCATTTCCCCTTTTTCTTTAAGTTTTTGCAGATCCCCAATTATGGTTTTTTCCGGTTTTTTTGACAAAGCTGTCCGTTCAAAGAGCATAGAGTCTATTCTTCCGGAAAGAGTTCGCACACTCCATCCTTCGTGAGAGCACATTGTCATATAGAATTCTCTTTTTAAGGGATCATCTATTGAAATAAAATGAGTAATATGGGTCCAGGTGAATTTGTTCATCACTGATGAACAAATTCGCTCGTCCGGGTAGAGATCATAGAATTTAATCATTCGAGAAAGATTAGGCCTGCTAAATCCTTTTCCATAATTTTGAGTTAAATAGATACTTAACTCTTCAAGAATCTTTTCTCCATAATCGGCTCGTTTGTTATCAAGAATTTCTTTTTTTATTGCTTTCCCAATATTCCAATACAAAAGAACTAATTCAGAGTTAACAGCAATTTTAACATTATTTTTAGCCTCATTAATCAGGCTTGAGATCTCTTTAAAGAGGCTGGCGGGTGTTTTCTTTGCTACTGCTTTTTTGGGCATTGCACTATCCTTTGAGTCATTTTAGGATATTAAAACCCGGGGACATGATTATGGCAAGCAATTTTTTACTTAACAAAATACAAGTTATATTTCAGAATGCCGGCTCAGGCCCATATTATACTTGCCAAAATAATAATTCATATTCAACTGGGAGGCATTACACAAACGGAGGAATTCTATGGATATAAAAATCGAAAAACCCGACGAAAAAGATCTCAACTCACGGAACATAAAAAGCTGGCCCATCTGGGAAAAAGAAGTCTCTACTTTTGACTGGTCCTACGACAGCACTGAAGAATGCTACCTTCTGGAAGGCAAAGTTGTTGTTAAAACCGAAGACGGTAAAGAAGTGGAATTCGGCAAAGGAGATTTCGTGACTTTTCCAAAGGGATTATCCTGCCAGTGGGATGTCCGGGAACCCGTGCGGAAGCATTATAATTTTAAATGATAATAAAAAAAATCAGTCCCATAAAAACTGCCCGGGGTTTAAAATCATTCCCCGGGCGGTGTTCCACTGGCGCTTTTTGAGTTGCAATTTTAATACAAAATTATTATATTGTAATAAATAGCTATAAAGCACTGAATGAGTGCGACCTCTGGTAAAGGAGATTTCCAACATGGAAGCATATAAAATTAAAACATTTATAACAGAGGATGGAACGATTATCCTTCCTTCTAAATTAAAAAGTATTCGCAACCGCAAAGTTGAAATTGTATTACTGGTTGAAGAACAACCAAAACAAGAAGCTGCGAAGCCTGAAAAAAGCATGAATATACCATCCTATAAATGTAATGGGAAAGTCAAAGATTTCACAAGGGATGAATTATATGAACGAGAATGGTGATATTTATTTTATAGACACAAACATCCTTGTCTATGCAACACTTGGGATGTAATCAGCTACTATCAATCAGAGTTTAACCTGCTTTTAATCACAAAAGATGTTATATCCCGCCTCCTTGAAATTGTTTCCGGAAAAAATATAAAAGGGCAAAAAATTCACGATGCAACCATAGCCGCAACA
>JAAENB010000199.1 GCA_024224995.1 bacterium
ATATTATTCTTTTTTGTCGAGCGAGAAATGCAAAATCAGAGCCCATTTCCAGAATGAAGTTTTGCAGCTCAATTAATATAGCTGTTTCAAAATCAGATTCCGAATGGGCTTCTTTGAGGTCCAGGAAGTCAAGAATATACGAGTCTTTATAAAAAAGATCCGGTGTCATTTCCCCTTTTTCTTTAAGTTTTTGCAGATCCCCAATTATGGTTTTTTCCGGTTTTTTTGACAAAGCTGTCCGTTCAAAGAGCATAGAGTCTATTCTTCCTCTGAGAGTACGGACGCTCCATCCTTCATGGGAAGACATTGTAATATAGAATTCTCTTTTCAATGGATCGTCAATGGCGATAAAAGCCATAAAATGAGACCAGGTGAATTGTCGTGACAGTGTAACGACAATCTGTTTATCAGGGAAGACTTCATAGAACTGGATCATTCTAAACAAAACAGCTTTTCCATAACCTTTTCCAAAATTTTGTGTTAGCTGTACGCTTATTTCCTCTACAATTTTTTTTCCGTAATCAGCCCGTTTATTTTTAAGTATATCTTCCTTAATTGCTTTTCCTATATTCCAGTATAGCATAGCCAGTTCTGAGTTAACAGCAACTTTAACATTATTTTTCGCCTCATTAATCAGGCTTGAGATCTCTTTAAAGAGGCCGGCAGGTGTTTTCTCTGCTACTGCTTTTTCGGGCATTGTACTATCCTTTTAGTCATTTTAGGATATTAAAACCCGGGGACATGATTATGGCAAGCAATTTTTTACTTAACAAAACATAAGTTGTCCAACCGGGATTCTTCCCCTTCCTGCATTTCATATTCTTCCAACCAGCTCAAATAAAGCTCCATTTGCCCTTTGTCTTTTGCCCGGAATTTTCCCAATTTTAAATCGATTGCCACCAGTCTGCGCATTTTTCTATGGAAGAAAAGCATCTAATATTATTCTTTTTTGTCGAGCGAGAAATGCAAAATCAGAGCCCATTTCCAGAATGAAGTTTTGCAGCTCAATTAATATAGCTGTTTCAAAATCAGATTCCGAATGGGCTTCTTTGAGGTCCAGGAAGTCAAGAA
>JAAENB010000200.1 GCA_024224995.1 bacterium
GCCTTGATTTCGTGTCGCCGATCAGATTCCATCGCCAGGATCAGGGTGAAATTGTAGTCATCAACCGCTTTTCATTATCGGGGGGGGCAGAGCTTACTGGTCGCTCCATCCATACCTTGGGGCTCTTCGATAACCTCGAAGTTCCAGTGGTTACCGCGATCTACACTCGTTCGTTTGCCAAACTTCGCCTCCTCCAGATCAATGTCATTAAAATAAGAAATCTTGCTGTTTTCACTTGAAAATTTGAAAAACTTGGTGTATGTTAAGGTCATTTTAAATTAGAAATTATCGTTAAACTAAGGAGAAAAAATGAAACAAATTATTGAAAAAAATTCCGAAGTTGGCATGAACCCTGCAATGCGATTTGTGTGCCAATCTTATTGAATACATAAAAAAAGTATTGTATTCAGAAGAATTTGTAGAACGCCACAAAACCTTTGAAAACCAATTTATTCGAAAGACCAAACTTACTTTTCAAATTCTATTCTCAATCCTGATAAATTTTAATAAGGGTTCATATCAAGACGAATTGGATCATTTCTTCAAGGCTCTGTTTACTTTGAATGTTTCCAAAAGGTTTGTCACAAAGTCCGCTTATTGCATAGCACGTATGAAAATAAAGTATGATTCTTTGATAGAACTTAGGGAACACCTTGTTGAATACTTCTATGCGAACTTCAATCCCAAGACATGGTGCGGTTTTAATCTGATTGCCATAGACTCTTCCACATTGAAAGTGCCAAAGGAACCTGCAATCATTGAGCATTTTGGAACAATGAAACCTGAAAACGGTGAAGAATGCCCCTTGGCAAGGATTTCTCAAATGTATGACGTGCTGAATAAAATTAGTGTCGATGCTATTATAAGCCCCTACAATGTCGGTGAACGGGAGCTCTTAAAGCAACATCTTCTGAATCTTCTGCCAAATGATCTTCTTCTTCTGGACAGAGGGTATCCGGCTTATTGGATTTTTAACTTAATTGTATCACTTGGCGGTAGTTTTTGTTCACGGATTTCTTATAAGCAGTGGAAAATTATAGAGGATTTTTATGAATCAGGTGAAAAAGATTCAATTATTAAATTACCAGTTACTCTTCAATCAAAAAAAGAATGCGTTGAAATGGGGCTTGATATAACTCCATTGGAATTAAGACTGATACGAGTTGAACTTGATACCAATGAAATAGAGATACTAATAACTTCATTGACAGACAAGGACAAGTTTGAAACGGAAATTTTTAGGGATCTCTATAATCACAGATGGCCAATCGAAGAAGATTACAAAACGATGAAATGTCGGTTGGAAATAGAAAACTTTACAGGAAAATCCGTATTGTCTGTTTATCAAGATTTTCATGCCAAGATTTTTGCCAAGAATTTCACTTCGATACTGGCTTTCCCAACTGATCCAGTCATTAAGGAAAATAGTAAAGATAAAAAATTCGATGACCAACTCAATTTTGCACAGGCCTTATCGAAGACAAAAGATGTTATTGCATTGTTGTTTAATGGCTCAAAAAACATAATGAAAGAACTGATATCGCAACTCCACGACATTTTTATCAAAACAACTGAACCAATAAGAAAATGGAGAAAATATCCAAGGAAACACAAAATTCGTAGGAGGGAGTTTTATGGTACGTATAAATCGCTTAGGTAAACAGCCCAGCCCCCCCCCGAAAATAAACGGGGGGGGTAGTAGCTGGGTAGCAACTATTCTAAAACCAGACTGCTGCGAATAAGGTAAATGCACTTTGTATACTTTGCATATTACTCATAGGGATACTTCATCCTGAAATCATCATCACACAAAAAAGGATTGAAAAGACATTACTTGTCAACTAATAAATGAATTTTTTAATTCACATATCGTGAATGTAGTAACATTTTATTTCATACGAATTGATCCCGGAATGGGATAATCCGCAAATTTCATACTATTCCAGCATAAACCGAGCAGACCCTTTTCTTATTTTAATGACATTGAGTTTTTACTCACGAAACGATACCGACGGAAACGCGCCCTCTGGGCGCGTCTTCTGTTTGTGTTTCGTGAGGGTCCCTGGCGGTACCTTGATGGGGCACGAACACGAAGTTCGCGCCCTTTTATTTTGCGAAAAATGTCCGGCAACGCCAAACGATTTTGGAGGGGGCCGGGTATTATGTCTGTTATAAAAAGAGCCGTCATTTTTGCAATTTCCGGGTTGTTCATATGTGGATGCGATTACGATGAGTTTGACGAGACCGGAAAGGAAACACCGATCCATGGTGAAACGTTTGCCGTGTCCGGCGTTGTGCGAGGCTCGGTTTTGAGCGGCGGGACATTGACCGCGACCGGAAAGGACGGGCAGGGTTCGTTCTCAACAACAACCGACGAAACCGGCGCATGGCAAATCGAAAATGTTCCGGTCGGCAGGTATCATGTCACGGTGACCGGTGGCGTTTGGATCGATGCGGATGGCGCGGAAACCGAAAACGCGGGCACTCTGGTCGGGGCATTCCAAGTCACTGGCGGAGTTGTTTCCAATCTGATCATCGGAATGCGGTCCACACTGTTTGTTTGCGGGATTATGTATCCGGAAGTTTCCGTTCTCGAAGCCTTTTCCCCGAAACTCAAAAACGGCGATTTTGAAAAACCGGA
>JAAENB010000201.1 GCA_024224995.1 bacterium
GGAAATATTTCAATCAAAATATTTGTTGTGGGGGGAAATTTGGGGAGGGGTGCCTGCCGGATGTTTTCCGGCAGGCAAAAATGAGGTAGTCGTTAATTTATCTAGTTTTCACTAAAATAATTAGCTCCTGCTCGCAAGTCGTTATCACCATCCACTGAGTTTCCTGATCCACCGACTATGGTGGATCGACGACCACCGGCTTCATTTTCATGTCCCCCGCTTACGTTGGCACTATAGCAAGAGGCAATATTTTTCCAGCCTCCACTGATACTGGCATAAGCACCATTTGCTGTGTTGCCGTTGCCTCCGCTCACGCTGGCATATATACCGGGAAACCCTGTCCATGATTCCCAACTAAATGTACCACCGGCTGTATTATAATTTCCGCCACTAACACTTGCTCCGGAACTAATTGCCTGATTCCTCCCTCCTCCGCTTACACTTGATAAGCCGCCGCTTGCAGTATTACCTTCGCCTCCACTCACGCTGGAATAGCCGCCACTGGCAGTATTTTTATAACCGGCACTTACGCTGGAATAGTCGCCACTGGCAGTATTTCCATAACCGGCACTTACGCTGGACCATTCACCGCTAATGTTGTTTCTGTACCCGGCTATGAGCCCGCCAAAGGAGGAGTAATTATGATTTGTGCCTGTTATAATATTATGAGAACCGGTTCGAATATTATCGTCATCATCGCGTTCTTCATTATATCCAACAATTAAATTCCCTACACCGTTAATGGTGCCATCTGTTGTACCGGTATCATTAACAATCTGTACATTCATCCCGGTAAAAGTAATCGTATCATACCCTTCAGCATCTAATCCCCTGGTTACACCACCCAATGTATTTTCAAGGCTATCAATCCTGCCGTCGAGTCCGCTTGACGTAAAGGTTCCGACCCGTCCTTCCAGGATA
>JAAENB010000202.1 GCA_024224995.1 bacterium
AAATTTGAAAGCTATTTCAAAGGGAAAGGTATACCTGTTAAGGAGAGTGAAAAGAAACCGGGTAAAAAAGAGCTTATTTCATCGGGTAAAATGATTGAAAAGACAATCGATTCGGGCAAAAGCAAAATCCTGGTTGTGGGAACCTCGGAAATAACCAGTTCCGGTTTTATCCGGTTTGCCAGGTCGGCAATGGGCAATAAAAACCAATATAACAGTCAGGACTATTCCAACGATCATTTTCTTCATAGTATGATGGATTATATGACGGGAAATTCGTATGTCACGACAATGAAAAGAAAGCAACTGGAGTATAATCCTCTTGATGCCACAAGCCCAACAGAACGGATAGTCTACAAAGTGATTAATATTGCCGGAGTTCCGCACCTTATCCTTCTTATTGGTCTTTTTGTATGGATACGACGGGGTTCCAGGAAAAAAGCCCTTATGAAAGAGTTTTCCAAATAAAACGGAGGAACAAATGAATAAAAAATTAGGAATAAGTATTGGGATAATAGTCCTGCTAACGGGATATATCTTTTTTAAAAACATGAAAGGGGGGAACCTTCCGGATCTTTCCCCCTGGGAAGGAAGCGCCGGAGAGATCCGTATTGAAAAAGACGGAACCTCAATGGTGTTAACAAATGAAAAAGAGAAATGGTTTGTTAGCGAAAAAAAATACCCGGCAGGAAAAACTGCCGTGGAAGCCATTGAATCCAGGATAAAAAATCTTAAACTGGACAGCCTTATTTCCAAAAGAAAAGAGTACAATACCTATGAGCTCACCCCGGAAAAGGCAACAGTTGTAACGGTGAAAAAAGACGGGAAGCTTTTAAGGAAGCTCATGGTGGGAAAAACATCTTCAACCAATAAGCATACCTACGTGAGAATCGATAATAGACCCGAAGTATACCAGGCAGTGGGAACCTTTGACCGGGACTTCGACAAAGCAGTAGGGGAACTCAGGGACACGGAGATTTTTACAATCGCCAAAGAGGCCATCACAGCCCTGGACATAAAATATAAAGGCAAACTCTTTTCTTTTTCCAAAACCGCAGCTGAAAAGAAAGAAGAAAAGAAAGAAAGTAAGGCCGATAGCAGCGCTATAGGGACCCCCGCTGAAAAAGGATCCGGCCTTGAAGAGGTTAAAACTTCTGAAAAAACGGAGAAATGGGTTTGCAAAGGATATGAGCTGGTTTCCCTGTCCAATTCAAAACTCAGTCCGCTGCTCTCTTCTTTCAGCCCGGTAAAAGCGGCAGGATATCCGGAAATGGAAAAAAAGGATCTAAAAAATCCTCTTACCGAAATAACAGTAAAGGCCTACGACAGGGACGTAACGCTCTTTATTTACAAACAGAACGCGGACAAGGATTATATCGCTGTTTCGTCGGAATCTCCCTATGTTTTTACTCTACGGGAAGGGGACGTTGAAAAATATATAATTGACAATATTGAAAAATTCAAGGAAGATAAGAAGTAAGGTAAAAGGTGCAAGGTAAAAGGTAAAAGGAATGGCTTCTAAAAAAGAAAAAGATAGTCAGGTGGTTGTAGCTCATGAGGTATTGCCGGATGTGCTGCCAATAATACCATTGTCGCAACGGCCGATTTTTCCCGGTATGATGATACCCCTGGTATTAAATGGGCCTTCCATGCTGGATGTGGCAAACGAAATAATGGACTCGGATCATAAGATCGGGGGCGTGGTACTTGTTGAGAGCCAGCATGATACCATGGCAGAGTCCAAAGATCTGCATACAGTAGGGGTTTCTGTCAAAGTAATCAAAGTAACCCCTATTGATGAAAATACCGTCCAGGTTATGATAAATGCCATAGGGCGTTTTAGCCTGGACAAAATAATGCGGGATCACCCGGTAATTACCTGGCGAGTCCATCATTATTACGAAGATAAATATGAACCAACCGATGAAATGAAAGCCTATTCAATGGCAATAATTTCATCGGTAAAGGATCTAATAAAATCAAATTCTCTTTTCCAGGAGGAATTAAAACTTTTTCTAAACCGTTTCTCCGTAGAGGACCCGGGTAAATTGTCCGATTTTGTCGCGGCCATGACCTCAGCCGACGCCGGGGCAGTTCAGGAAGTTCTGGAGACTTTTGATGTGCATAAACGGGTCGAAAAGGTCCTGCTCCTTTTGAAAAAGGAGATAGAGCTTTCCAGGCTTCAAAAAAAGATCACAAAACAGATTGAGGAGCGCATTACCAAACAGCAAAAAGAGTTCTTTTTGCGGGAGCAGCTCAAGGAACTGAAAAAAGAACTGGGGCTTGAAAAAGATGAAAAGACCTCTGAAATTGAGAAATTCGAAGAAAGAATGACAAAAATGGTACTTTCGGAAGAGGCCGCGAAGAAGATCGACGAAGAGATGAACAAAATGAGACTTTTAGAGCCTCATTCAGCCGAGTACGGAGTGAGCAGGAACTACCTGGACTGGCTAACGGCTCTTCCCTGGGGAGTCTATTCCGAAGATAACTACGATATCCAAAAAGCTAAAAAAATCCTGGACAGGGATCACTATGGGCTTGATGATATTAAAGAACGGATACTGGAGTTTATCAGTACCGGCAAAATGAAGGGGAATATTTCCGGTTCTATTATCTGTTTTGTGGGCCCGCCCGGAGTTGGTAAAACCTCAATTGGGAAGTCTGTAGCCGAAGCCCTGAACCGGCAGTTCTTCCGGTTTTCTCTTGGCGGAATGAGAGATGAGGCAGAGATAAAAGGACACCGGCGAACGTATATCGGCGCAATGCCCGGAAAGATTATTCAGAGTTTAAAGACCGTAGAGGTGGCTAACCCCGTTATTATGCTTGATGAAATAGACAAGATCGGGGCGAGCTTCCAGGGAGACCCGGCATCAGCTCTGCTTGAGGTGCTGGACCCGGAACAAAACATCCAGTTCCTTGACCATTATATGGATGTTCGATTCGACTTATCAAACATATTGTTTATAGCCACTGCGAACCAGCTGGACACTATTCCGAGAGCGCTCCTTGACAGAATGGAAGTGATGAATCTTTCGGGCTATATTCTCGAGGAGAAGCTGAAAATTGCCCAAAAATACCTGGTTCCCAAGCAGATTGAAGAGCATGGCCTTAAAAAAAGCATGGTAAAGATCGATTCAAAATCTCTCAGAGCCATTATTGACGGGTATGCCAGGGAAGCCGGAGTCCGGGGTCTGGAGAACCAGATCAAGAAGATCATGCGAAAGGCCACCCGGAAATACGCCGAAAACCCGGACGAAAAAGTTGTTTCCGTAACTCCCGAGACTATTGAAGACTTCCTGGGAAAACCCCGGTTTACCGATGACGCCATGTACGACAAATCCATCCCCGGAGTTGTTCTGGGCCTTGCCTGGACAAGTATGGGAGGAACCACGCTGTATATTGAAGCTACATCGGTCCCCTCAAAAGGGAAGGGCTTCAAGCAGACAGGCCAGCTTGGAGATGTGATGAAAGAGTCTACTGAAATTGCTTATACCTATATCGCTTCCCGGGTTGAAGAGTACGGCATAGGGGAAGATTATTTTAACAGTCATTTTATCCACCTCCATGTTCCGGCAGGAGCCACTCCAAAAGACGGACCTTCGGCAGGCATAACAATGGCAACAGCCCTTTATTCCCTGGCCAAAAATAAGCCCCTTAAAAAGAATGTGGCCATGACCGGGGAACTAACGGTAACGGGCAAGGTTCTTCCCATTGGCGGAGTCAAAGAAAAGACCATTGCGGCCAAAAGAATGAAGGTGAAAACGATTATCTTTCCATTTGAGAACAAGAAAGATTTTATGGAACTTCCCGATTATATTAAAAAAGGGCTATCGGCTCATTTTGTTAATTATTTCGATGAAGTTTTGAAGATAGTATATTAAAAAAAAGCCGGTACTTTATTGTACCGGCTTTTTTTATTTCCACGGGTTCATTGTGGGAATTCCGCTGGAGATAAAATCTTTTTCATTTCTTGTAACCATGATTAAATTATGGGTATATGAAGTTGCTGCAAGCAGGCTATCAATTGATGGTATTGGTGTTCCCGCTTTCTCTGCTTTCGCCAGAATTATTCCCCAGTTCTCTGAGATCGTTAAATCTATTGGAAGTATTCTATCGGTATATTTTTCAATAAGGTTATTAAGCCATAATGTCAATTTCTGCTTTCTTTTTGATGGTGATAATTTATTTAGTCCTTTTCTAATTTCACCAATTGAAATCACACTAATAAATAATGATTCGGAAGGCACATTGTTTAACCAAATGATGACATTTTCATTCGGGGCCGGTTTAACTAATTCCGAAATAAAGCAGGTATCCAGTAAATATTTCAAAGGTCTATACTCCGTGGAAGATCTTTTTGCCGTTCAATTTCAAAGTCCTCATCCATCTTAGGGCAACTGAGTAGAAAATCTTTAAATTCAGGTTGATCCGAAACAAGGTTTTCATATTCTTTAACGGAGATAATGACCACAGCCTGCATACCCCGGCGGGTAACAAATTGCGGCCCCTTTTTCATGGCATCTTCAACAAGTTTGCTAAATTGCATTTTAGCATCTTGAAGTTTCCATATTTTTTTCATCTGTATTATCCTTGATTTATAATATTGCTAACAGCCTGGTCTGACTAGTCTCTTTGTCAATAATAATACTTTTTTCAGAGTTTTTCAAGTCTTTATTGCATTAATAGTTGCCGAAGAACGGAATTATTAGTATTTTGTACTAAAGTATACCCATTTGCTCCTAAAATGGAGCAAATATTGGAAGAGTGAGTTATGAACAGGAAGAGAGTAAGGTTTTTTACTCTATTATTACTAATTTTTTCTCTATTTCTCTTTATTACGTGCGGAGAAAGCAGGGAAGGCGATGAGTATGATGGCGTGCATAAAATTTCCGGTAAGTTTACCAAAGAGAGTGACGATATCCATTCTCCCAACCGTTTTGCCGGGCTTAGATTTTATGATGTTGATGGCGAGGAAGCGGCTTCGGTTTCTGCCGATTATTTTGGATCATTTTCCGTATTTCTACCTGCCGGAACCTACTATGTAACACTCCGTCCATTTGACACCCATTGGACAGAAAAATTTATTTTGGTAGTTCTGCCGGATGGAACAGTCCGGAGTAATATGGTCCTGGACCTGGACCTTGATAATCCTGCCTATTTGAAAACATCCAGGGAAATTATGTCGAAACCTGCTGATTTTTTTGTTGAAGAGAGCGCATATTACGAATATCTATATGAAAATAATCTTTTAAAAAGTGAGATGAAATTCAGTATGGATACCACGTTTGATTCCGGATCAAGCTATACAAAAACCTATACGTATAATAGATCAGGAAAGGTTAAACGGGTCTCCTTTGATTCCACTGCCGGAGAAAAGGGTACTGAAGAGGATTATCTCTCTGAATATTTTTATTTCCGGGGCCGCCTGGTAAAAGAGAATAAATTCGCCCGGAATATTTCTCCTGAAGAGGATCTAAGCCTGCTGTATACGCGAACATATTCTTATGATAAACAGGGTAATGTTACGGGCCTGGCCTGTGATTTTCCCGGAACTTCGGAAGATTGTTATTATGAATATCTTTATGAAGGCAGTTTTTTAATTGAAGAGAAAAAATATATCGGCGGGATTGCCCCCGATGCCATAGTGAGCTATGAAAAGATTTATTCATATGACGATAATAAGAATATTATCGGAATGGCCTTTGATACGGTAATCAACGACAGCGGCCTGGAAAAAGATTATTTTTGTGAATTTACTTACCGGGATATGCGGCTTCTGCAAAAAAAACAATACATGGGAGAACTCACCGGGAGCGGTGAACCGGATAATGTTGTAACCTATACCTATGACAAAAGCGGCAACCGAACCGGCATTACCAGGGATCTTACCGATGACAGCAATGACTCGTATTTTTCGTATCTGTATAACCGGGACGGTTTCAGGATAGGGTATTCGTATTATACGGGCAGCACAGACGATTCCGGAAAACTGTTTAAGCGTTCCGCCTACAAACTGGATGACAGGAATTATAATCTTGCCGTAAGCTCATATTACTTTTCTCCTAACTCCTATGGCATGGACTGGGCCAGCGGAATTGTCACCTATGACAATAATAAGAATATCACCAGTGAAATTATCTACGAAGGCTCGGAACCCCGGAAAGGTTCGGTTATTTCCTCTTCGGTCTATACCTGGATTCCTGCTGCTGAGTAGGTTCGAGCAGGCTCGATCAGGCTTCTTTATCTAAACTTCCCCCTTTATTTTTAAATCCCGTAAATTGAACCCGGAAATTTTTGTGGTTTCCGTGGGCACCTCAGAGCTCTTATAAAGAGCTCTGAGGTCGATTTTTTATAAAATTTTTATAGATAAATTTTTACATACACTATACTGTGGAGTCACTTTTTGCATGCACACCTGTACTGGAGGGGGACAATAATTTTTTAGGAGGATAATAATGATACAATTCAGGTCAGGTTTTATGTTTTTAGTGTTGATGCTGCTGCTTTTAACGGCAACAGCCTGTAAAGAAGGGTTTACGAATGACGGCGGGGATAATCCCGGCGGGGAGAACGGGCCGCTTTATACGGTGTCGGGGCTTCTTGTGGATGATGGCTATAAGAATTATGGTGATATTCACTCAAATTATCGTTTTGCCCGGATGGGGATTTATAATATTGGCGGGGAAAAGGAGGCGGAAATCCAGGCCGATTATTTTGGCAGGTTTTCTCTCTCTCTTTCGGAAGGAACTTATTTTTTGTATATTAGCGAAATGGGCTCTCATATGGACGTTCCTTTTCCTCTGGCAATGAGGGTGCTGCCCGGGGGGAAGATCAACTCATCGGGATTTAGCTTACTCATGAATGTTGAGTTTGATAATCCTGCATATGTTATAGCGTCAAAAAGCGAATGTGGAGCGGAGGTCTCGGAATATAATAAATTTTATCAATATGCGTATATGAATAACCGTGTGGCAATGGAAACGGTTTACGAGGGTGCAACAAGTTCTTCTGCTTCACTTGACGAACGGAACACCTATGATTATAGTACCGAAGGGAATCTTATCAGTCATACTTATGATTCTTCCTCCGGAACTTCCAATGACTATTATTGTGAGTTTATCTATGAGGATGGCAGGCTGATCTCTAAAAAAAAATATGAAGAGGTTCTTACTCCGGACCCGGTGTCTTTGTATTATACCATAACCTATGATTATGACGCTAATGGGAAAGTGGAAAGCAGCAGCTTTGACCGGACCGATGGAACTACCTATGATAAATATTTTG
>JAAENB010000203.1 GCA_024224995.1 bacterium
AAAGCTGTGATTGAGGCTTTAACCGGTGATTCTTTAGATACCTCAAACAGTTTAACAACCAGGATTTCGGACCTGGAATCCAGTGTGGCTACACTGGAAGGCATGAACAGTACATTCGCGGGAGTAACCCGGTTGACCGATTCCGAAACCGGGCAGCCTACGATACGCTTTAGCGGGGTTAATGTGCAGATTGTTAATGGGTTGGGGTTTACTAATGGAGTTGATGATAATTCTGATTCGGCAGGAACGGTGAACGGTCTTGGTAATTTAATTGTAGGTTATAATAAAAGAACAGGTGGTTATGATACCAAATCCGGCTCTCATAACATTATCGTCGGTTCTCATCATTATTATTCTTCTTATGGTGGTCTTGTTGTTGGCTACAGCAATTATATGAGTGGTAAATATTCAAGTGTGAGTGGAGGAAGCGAATGCCGCGCTATTAATGATTATTCCAGTGTAAGCGGGGGACGCAATAACTTTGCCAATGGTGATTATTCCAGTGTGAAAGGGGGATGGGCTAATTGGGCCACTGGTGAATATTCCAGTATAAATGGGGGTTGGCAGTGCCAAGCCAGTGGAAATCGTTCCACTGTGAGCGGGGGGCAAAGACGGGGCGCGTCTGGTGCTTTTAACTGGCGTGGTGGGGATTATTCCTCGGAATTTTAATCCATGTACTCCGCAGCAGGTTCCAAAAAAGCACAAGGCGGGCATTCTGCCCGCCTGAAGTAGAAGGGTCTTTAATCCCCAATACCTCTCACACACCGAACATAATTATACCCGGCCCGAAGAATATCACCCTGCGGACCACTTGACCATGCTTGTGTACCGCCGAAGCTTGAACCTGCATTTGCAGAACATGAAGTTGGACCACTGCCGGTTTGTCCGGCTGTAGTTTTATAATCACTTCTCTGTGCTCCGGCTCCATGAACATCATAAAAAACACTGGAGATATATCCCATGCCCCGGCCAAATATAATATACGCTCCCTTGTCACCTTGACCTTGATAATTCAATAAGGCGGAGCTGCTCCAATAGTACGCCCAATCCGTAACACCCTTTTCGTTTGTGAGCTGAGTAGAGTTAAAATAGGTTGTATCTATGGCCGGGCTGCTTGTATTATCCGGTGATTTGGTATAGTCAACGATACTGTGCAGCTCTTTGACATTAGGCAGCCTCCAATCTTCATAACCTCCTGTATTTGCACCTTCACATACTGCAATTGCAGCTGGAAAACCACCTGCCGAGCTGTCATCCTTTTGCCACATGAGATTTGTTGCATTGTCGGAAACAGTTACGCCATCAGCATTATTTACAAAACTGTTTGTGCCGTAACTGGTATTACCCCGTACGCAGCGTACATAATATGTTCCATCAATACCATTACTGGCGTCGGCATATCTTTCATAGGACTTAAGATGTCCATCAACATAATTGAGACCGAATATTGCGTCTGTTAAAGAACCAGAAATACCGGACTGTACCTGTGTAATATTTACCGTTGCTGAGCCATACTGCCCATCTATTGGCCTTTCATTATCATCGGCATCTCCGTACCCCACGTCAAAATAATCAGTATCGATAAACGGCTCAATCCCGGTTGTATCAGCAGTTTCACCATTGGTTGTGCCATTGGTCTGACCGCTTAGATCTTCACCACTCATTAAATAGATGGAATACTGCTCTTTTACAGTTGGCAGCCGCCAGTCATCATAATTGTCCAGAGTTAAGCTGCTGCAATAAGAGTCGGCATCACTTTGAGTTAATTTATCACTATCATCAAGATCCCCATCGCTATCATAGTCACTGCTTGCCTGCCACATAAGCCCCGTATTATTGTCAATCACAACCTCATCATTACTACACTTTGTATAACTAGGCTGATTACCGCTATACGCTCCATCCTGACCGGTTCCGGTACAGTCCGTACTACTCCCGCTTGTATCATAGCATAAGGTCTGATTGGTATCTACAATAGTGTAATCATAGGTAGGAGTCACTTCCCCACAGTCAGATGAAGCATCATCATCGGAACATCCTGAAGCCAATCCCAGTATGAGCCCAACTGAGATTATTAATACTAAGCTTTTGATTTTTTTCATGATTTAAGCCTCTCTTTATTTAATTCAATACTACTTAAAGTATTGCATTAAAATTAACTATAATCAAGAAAAAAGTCGTCTCATCCGCTAATTTGATACATTTTTTCATTATTATTAATGTTTTTATTGCTTATTCCAGGGCCTCTTTCAGTCTTATATCATATCAAATTTTATTCCGGGAGGTTTTTCTATGATTAATAAGATATCTAATCTTTTTATTAACTGCCTTAAATGCTTTATTCTTTTTTCCCTTTTTGCCCTGATTCCAGGCTGCGAAGAGGGCTTGTCTCTTTCTGTCCCTGCTATTGACGGCGGTTTTTCCGTTGATGCTGCCGAAGGTACCATCTTTTCAAGGACCATTACCCTGCAAATTGCTATCGACAATGCCGATGAAATGTGTTTTAGTAATGACTCCGTCAAATGGTCGGTGTGGGAGCCTTACGCTTCTTCCAAAATCTGGATTCTTGAAGACGGGGACGGAGACAAAACCGTTTTTGCCCGGTTCCGGCGCCGTCATTCTTTGCGTGTTGTTGAAAGGAATACGTCTATTGCCCTGGTCAATATGGATGGTTCAAACTTTGTCATAAATAGTGGCTCCGATTTTTGCTTTTCCGGTCCCCTTTCCCTGTCCATCAATGTTTCCGGCGCTGTTAAGATGCGTTTTAGTAATAATAATACTACCTGGTCCCATTGGGAACCCTTTGCCAAAAGCAAACGCTGGATTCCGGAAGACGGTTTTGGTGAAAAAACTGTCTTTGTTGAGTTTCGGGATAATGCCGGAAACTCCTCTGATGCCAGTGATTCTATTACAGTTATCGGTCCCGGGGACTGCTCTCTGCTTATTAATAAAGGTTCCGCGGAGTGTTTCGTTAGAAATGTTGCCCTGAAAATATCTGTTCCCCATGCTTTTGAGATGCACTTCAGCAATGATGAAAAGTCCTGGTCCGCGTGGTCCGCTTTTGGTTCCGATGCTAAATGGGAACTCAACACCGGTACCGGTGAAAAAACCGTTTTTGCCGAGTTTCGGGACTCTGTGGGGAATATTTTGCTCTTAAGTGATTCCATTCTCCTTTCCGATGACAGCTCTTCAAGCTTCGTTATCAACAATAACGCTCCCGATACCTTTTCCAAAACCGTTACCTTTAACTCAAATGTTGAGGGCGCTGTTGAAATGCGCTTCGGTTATGATGGGGAATTCTGGAAAGATTGGGAACCGTACAAAACATCTCGTGACTACGCTATCAATACCGGTTTTGGTTCCAAAACCGTGCATATGCAGTTTCGTGATGCTGTGGGGAACGAGATCGAGAAGAGCGACTCTATTACTCTTTTCGACTCCAGCGGATTCTCGCTCCGGGTTAATAATGGCGCGTCCCATACCCTTGGAAGAAACAGTCTGTTAAATATTAATGGACCCGGTGCCAGCCAGGTTTGTTTTAGTAATGACGGTTCTTCATGGTCGGAGTGGGAGGATTATAAGACTTCCTGGAATTGGGAGATGATTGACGGGAACGGGAGTAAGACTGTTTTTATGAAGTTTAAGGATTCTTCAGGGAG
>JAAENB010000204.1 GCA_024224995.1 bacterium
CCGGAATCTCCATAGCCCTGGCCAGAAACCAGCCAGTAAAGGCGTTGCACTGCAGCGTCTCTCAGAACCAAACCCTTCCCGGAGCATCTTCGCAAAATAGACCCCGGTATCAACACAGTTTCTTCCGTATTTTTCCCCCGCTACACGGGGTTGATACACCTCATATTAAGACGCAGCCCCGGGACTTTTTTCTTGACAGAAACTACTGTTTTTTTAAAGTAACCGCCTATATATATGTGGGAAAAATATGAAAAAAGGTAAATTGAGCAAATATGCCGAGATCCGGCAATATCCCAATGTCGTGGAGAGTTACGCAATCAGTGATGAACCCTTAACACTCTCTCAAACCTGGGACAGGACTTGTTTTAAAAAAAAACAGGATATCGTCATGGAGCTGGGCTGTGGTAAAGGGGATTATACAATTAACCTGGCGAGAAAATATCCCGAAAAGAATTTTATCGGTGTTGATATAAAGGGAGCCCGTCTCTGGAAAGGGGCAACAACCGCGCTGGAAGAGAGCCTGGACAATGTCCTGTTTCTCCGGACACGCATAGAGCTACTGGCCCACTTTTTCCCGGAAGATACCATCTCGGAAATATGGCTCACCTTTCCCGATCCACATGTGAAGAATCCCTGGAAGAACAGGCACAAACGGTTGACATCCGAACGGTTCCTGGAGATGTATAGCGCGATCCTAAAGCCCGGCGGACAGATCCATCTAAAGACCGACAATGAAACAATGTATTATTTTTCAAAAGAGTCTTTTTTAAAAAGGTCGTTTAATATCCTGCAATCAACAGATGATTTGTATAACTCATCACTGGAAGGAGACCCGGTCGCGTTCCAGACTGTTTTTGAAAAACGCTACCTCAAGGAGTCCATCGCAATAAAGTACCTGTTGTCATCTATTTGATATGAACCATGCAACGGCGCCGCCGGTGACCAGGATCTTCATGATTTAAAACCTCATACTTTTTATAAGATCTTCAGTAACATCAGCAACCTTGCTCACTGAAAGATTTCCGGAAACGGCAATAGAATAATTTTTTTCTATGCAGTGAAGCACAATAGATTCAAAGCCCATTAGACCGCCCATGTGTCCCCACAAGGTATCACCGCCAATGGAAAACCGGGCAAGGCCCAGGCCATAGGCGGTTTGTTTGGGAACATCGGGATTGATTTTAGTGGAACCCTGAGAAAACGTATACATCTTTTTAATAACATCCCGGGAAATGATTTTTTCTTTATAAAAAGAGTCAATAAAGGTAACCAGGTCAATCGTAGTGGATGCCATGGAACCGGCAGTATAGGCGAAGGAAGACCATGAGTCGTCATCCGGCTCCAGGTGAAATGTGCCGGGGGTGGGGATATATACGCGGTCGAACCCGGTAATAAGTTTTTTTTCCGCTTTTTTTTCCGGCAGCAGCCAGGTATTTTCCAGGCGGCAGGGAGTATTAATATATTCGAATATCACCCGGGACATTTTTTTAGCGGTAAGCTCTTCAACTATTTTTCCGATCAGGACATAATTGGAATTTGAATAATGAAAAGATTTCCCCGGACTGTCGAAAGGGTCCATTTCCGTAATAAGTTCAACCAGTTCATTGACCTGCCATTCTTTCCCAAACAGCGTCCGCATCATGGCATACTTGCTTAACCAGAGATTTTCAATGCCGCTCGTGTGATTCAGCAGCATACGGATGGTAATTGTATTTGAGTTCTTAAGATTGGGAAACCATTTGTTGATAGTATCATCAAGGTTTACCTTCCCATCCTGGTATAATTTCATAATCACAGTAGCAGTGAAGAGCTTGGTAATACTGCCGATCCTGAGCAGGTTTTCTTTTTTTAGTTCCTCTTCCCTGTTAGAGTCCGCGTGACCACCGGTTCCGGACCATGTTTTACCATCGGGCTTGATAATGCTGGCCTGGAGGCCGAGAACTCCATGTTTTGTAACAGCCCTGTTAAGAGCAGACTGAAACCGCAGCGCTTCAGCTTTGCTTACCGTACCCCAGTTGGAAACCGCGGCTTTTTCCGGAGGAGTGTAAACCGGGAATGAGGAGCAGCTCAACAGGAGCATAAAAGAAGCCAAAAGAGAAATTAGAATGCTGATAATCGTTTTCATAGAAACCTCCTATAACTTCAGGTTATTTCAAAGTAAATGAAATAACGTCTTTTTCGCAGGAATCAACGCATTTCCCGCAAAGAATACATTCCGAATGAGCCATGCTATCCTGCCGCACCATATGACTCACCGTAAGGCTCATGGGACAGTTGGCAGTGCAGAGAGCGCAGTTGCTGCACTTGCTTTTGTCGGACTTGAGTCTCAGCCCCGGCAGTTTCAACCAATTCCGGACACTGGTTCCGATAATCATAAAAGGAGCCATCCAGCAGCCATAGTGGCAGAAACCCCGTTTTCCCCATATAAGCGCCACACCGGCAATGATGAGGGCAACCATTGAAAAATTGATTATTTCCGGAATCCCCTGGATTGATATTCCGTAAGGAGTCATGAAAAAAGGATCAACTGAAATATAACCGCCGGCTTTCCAGGCAAAGTACGCAATAGCGCCAATCCAGGGAGCCCAGATAAAAATAAATTTGATGCTGTCTACAATACCGGTTTTGACTTTTTTCTTCCGGACTTTAGCACAGGTTTCCTGGAGACCGCCTGCGGGGCAGAGCCAGCCGCAAAAAGCCCTTCCGAAAAAGAGGGAGAAGAGGAACAGGAGTCCAAAAATAATTAAACTGCCGTTAATAATTCCTTGTTTCGCCGCAAATATAATAAGAGCCGGAGAGAAGTAATTAAACGTAATAGGGAAAAGCGCAAGGCTTATGTAAATAATCCGTTTTCGGATCTTTTCTCTTTTGCCGGTATTATTTTTATTGGAAATTGTTTTGGAAATAGAGTTCATGATTTTGCCTCATTATATCTGTAAGATTTTACGACTTTTTCTGTTTTTCTTCAAACATCTCAAGGACATCGGATGCCCAGTTTGAGCAAGCCTGGTAGGTATACTTGCCGAAAAGGACTGTTGTTAAGAAGAAGAAATGATCTTCGTCTTCCTGTGACTCGCGTAAGGTTTCTTCATACCCATCAAAGACTTTTAAGTTTTCTTCACTTCGTTCTTTAAAGCTTTTGATATGCTCAATGGAACTGGGTATTGGAATATGCCTGCCGAAGAAGAGCTTTAATAATACCTCAAAACGGATTGTTTCTTTTTTCACCGGCAGCATAAGCCAATCCCGGAGTTCTTCCTGGCCGGTTTCGGTAATAGTGTAGACTTTCCGGTTTGGTCCTTTATCACTACTCTCTTCGGATTTGGTAATGAGTCCCTGGTCTTCGAGCTTTCTTAATTCGGGATAAATTTGACCAAAACCGGCATTCCAGAAATAACCGATTGAATTTTCTATCCGTTTTTTAATATCATACCCTGTCATGGGGGCATGGCTGACCATGCCTAAAATCGCGTACCTGGTGATGTTTTCTTTTGGCATATTGTTTTCTCCTTGTAATCACTATATCTATTATAGATATATCAAAAAGATATAGTGATGTCAACTTTTTTTTAAAAAAAACATCAATATTTCAGAAAAAATATCTAACTATATATTATACCCTCCGCCGCCGAAGGCGACGGGGTATAATCTAGTCAATAGCTGAGTAGTCACAAAAATTTTAAAAAAATTCTTTCGTCTGGGAAGATACCCGTTTCTGCCTGGCTACAAAAGCGAATCCCTGGCCAAGTTCCAGTAAAAAGGCCTGGAGCTTGTCGATTATTGCCTGTTCCAGCTCGCTTTCGCGGAATTCGCTGCGATCTTTGATATCGAGAAATTCCAGAACGTACGGATCTTTGATGAAATGCTCCGGGTTTTTGTTTAATGCCCCTGTTTTCTCTTTTGCTTCCCTGAGAACAGGAGCTTTTTCACTGCTTACAAGGAGGCGTTCATAATAGAGGGTATTGATTTGCCTCTCAAGAGCTCTTACACTCCAATTTTGATCCATTGCCTCCTTTTCATACCAATTTCGGGCATTTTGGTTCTCAACCCGTATTAATAAACGATAATGACTCCAGCTCAATAAGTCACACACTGTGTGACCAATTGGGAATGCTTGGTAAAATTGGCGCATATACTTCAGGTTTGTGAAATAGGGGCAAGGTTCAAGGAGCAAGTACAAGATTTCACAAGAAGCGAGAGCCTTCCAACCATTCTTCACTTGTACCTTGTGCCTTGCTCCTGTATTTTAAGTCTTCAGCCTCTTTCTGAACCGGTATCTCATAATAAGGCCCGTGGCATTTAATAGCAGAACAAGGAAAATAAGCACGATAGCAGTGCCGTATTGGAGATGCCTTGTCTCAAGAATGTGAGTTCCCGCAGTTGCCATTACATAAATGTGATATGGAAGGGCCATTACTTCATGAAATACGGATTCCGGAAGGTCGGGTGTGTAAAACGCGGCAGCAGTAAACATAATAGGAGCGGTTTCACCGGCAGCCCTTCCCAGGGAGAGCATAATCCCCGTAAGAATTCCCGGCAGTGAATTGGGAAGAACAATTTTATAAATAGTCTCCCACCGGGTAGCCCCGAGCGAGAGAGAAGCTTCTCTATAGGTATTGGGAACAACCTGCAAAGCTTCTTCTGTTGAGCGGATAATAACCGGCAGGCTCAATAATCCAAGGGTCATGGACCCTGCCAGGATCGATGTTCCAAAATCAAGAAAATAAACAAAGAGACTAAGACCAAAAAGACCAAAAACCACTGAAGGAACTCCGGCAAGATTGTTAATGCCAAGGCGTATGATTTTTACAACCTTTGGTTTATTCGCGTATTCCGTAAGATAGATCGCTGTAATAACACCAATGGGAATTGAAACAATTGATGAACCAATCATGAGGTATAACGTTCCAACAATGGCTGGAAAGATCCCGCCCTGGGTCATTTCATTTCGCGGGGCCTCAGTAATGAATTCCCATGAAATCGCGGATGCCCCGTTTTTTATTATAAAAAAAATAATAGATACCAGTGAGACAATGATCAAAAAAGAAAGGATCCGGACCAGGGCAAACATGGTTTTTTCGGTTACTTCAGCTTTTGTTTTTAATTTCATTTTAATTGTACTTCCAATGTTTTTACTACATAAATTTGTATTTATTCGAAAAATAATCAGCCATGATATTAAAAATAAATGTGATAATAAATAAAATAATACCAATGGCAAAAAGCGCGCTGTAATGAGCGCCGCCAACAACAGCCTCTCCCATTTCAGCCGCGATATTGGATGTCAAGGGCCGTACCGGGTCCATAATTGAAGTTGGAACAACAGCAGCGCCGCCCGCCACCATGAGAACAACCATTGTTTCACCAATAACCCTGGATATTCCCAGGATAATAGCAGTCCAGATCCCTGAGAGCGCGGCCGGAAGACTTACATGAAATATAGTCTGCCACTTGTTGGCTCCCAGAGCGTATGAAGCTTCTTTAAGCGAAACAGGAACTGAAGAGATGGCATCTTCCGAAATACTCGCGATAGTGGGAATAGCCATAAAACCAAGCATTATAGAGGCATTCAGCAAGTTCAGGCCCGTATCTATATCGAAATATTTTTGTAAAAAGGGAGCAACCACAACCATTCCTAAAAAACCGATAACAACAGATGGTATTGAGGCTATAATTTCTATTATGGGCTTTACTGTTTCCCTCACAACGGGGGAAGCCATTTCGGAAAGATATATCGCGATAGCAATGCTAATAGGAACCGCGATTATAGACGCGAGAAAGGTAACTGAAACAGACGCGATAAGTATGGGAAATATACCAAAACGGGCTTCTTCACTCGTAGGATACCAGCTTCCTCCCAATATGAAATCACCAATTGTGATATGTTTAAAAATGGGAATTCCTTCTTTGAAGAGGAAGAACATAATGAGAAGTAAAACCGTAATAGAAGTAAAAGCTATTATAAAAAAAGCTTTTTCAACAATGACATCAAGTACGAGGCTTTTATTAAGGCTTTTATTTGGTGGTATTTGGGTGTTCATAGTTCCTCTTAAAATAAATTATATAATTTCAAGAGTAATATGAGGAAAAATTATAAAGATAATATAAAGAATCTGTTTGGAAAAGATTAATTTTGGGCCGGATCATAACTCCCGGAATTTATTGAGTACAAAGTCCAGTATCCTGCTCCGTTCTTTCTCTTTAAGACCGGTATATGATATGTTGTAAAACCGTTCATCGTTTATTGTAACCGGCACCGCTTTTCCTACAAGTTCAATATCTCCGTTCGAAATTGCCAGGTGCCCTTTAAGAAAGGTATTTTCCGGTAAGGGATCATTACTTTGGATAAGTGCTTCCCGGTCGCCCAACTCAATGACCGTTCCTTTGTGAAAAACAACTTCTTCCGATGAGAAGCTTTTGGAATTATCTCCGGTATCAAAAACAAAAAATTTTATGGGAATGGTTACTTTCGCTTTAAGACATTTGCGGGATTCATCGCGGGAAATATCTTCGGTATGTTCAAAAAAGAGCACACCCGGTTTGGGATCTACCTGTAAAACATCATCCGGAGAATGCTTTTTCATAACTCCGGGATAACTGTCTATTTTTCCTATAAGTTTAAGATTAAATTCATATGACGCAATATCTTCAACCCAGAGATAGGCCTCAATTTGATCTCCGTCGGTTATATCCTTTAAAAACTCTTTATTGGCAAGTGCTCCAAAGAAGTGATCATTGACATCAATTATTTTAAGTTCTGAATAACCAAAACCTTTCTTGTAGACCCTGAGTATGCTTTCCGGTGTAACCTGTTTTGTGTTTTTTAACTTTCTCATAATAATCTTTATTGTATTGCTTCTTTAAATTTTTCAAGTGACCGCTTAATCGTGTCTTCCGAAACACAGTACGCTAATCTGAAATAACCCGGAGTTCCAAAACCGGTACCGGGAACAGCAAGAATGTTATACTCCTGGAGATGCTGTACGAATTTTATATCGTCCCCGCCCGGAGCTTTACAAAAAAGATAAAAGGCTCCTTCGGGCTTTATGAGATCATACCCGGCAGCTCTCAGGCCTTCCACGAAAAGATCTCTTCGTTTTTCATATGCTTCAACATCAACCGAAACATCATTCAAATTGCCGACAATTCTCTGCATCAGGGCAGGAGCATTAACAAAGCCAAGGATCCGGTTACTCAGGATGAGCCCTGCCGTAAGAATTTCAATATTGTCGCACCGGGGATTTACCGCGATATAGCCAATGCGCTCCCCTGGTATTGAAAGACTTTTCGAATAGGAGGTGACTGTCATTGACTGTGAATAGAGTTTTAAAATACTGGGGACTTCTGTGTTATCGTAAACAATATCTTTATATGGTTCATCCGAAACAATAAATATGGTCCGGTCATCTGTATTGTAGCCGCTCAGCAAATCGGCCAGAGCTTGTATTGATTCTTCCGGATAAATGCGTCCCGTAGGATTATTGGGAGAATTTATTAAAACTGCCTTTGTTTTATTGGTTATGGCGTTTTTTATGGCATCAATATCAAGAGAAAAGTCTTCTTTTGTATCAACAAGAACAATCTCTCCATTATGATTGCTGACGTAAAATCCGTATTCGACAAAATAGGGTTTGGTTACAATAACCTGGTCTCCGGGATTGAGGATGGTTTTGAATATGGTGTTTAATCCTCCGGCAGCTCCGCAGGTCATAATAATATTCTCGGCGCCAACGGTGACCCCTTCTTCTTGAGAAACCTTACGGGCAATTGATTCCCGGACATCGGGATACCCGGCATTTGACATATATCCATGAATTCCTTTTTCGTTTGAATCCGCAAGTTTTTTCAATTGCTCGAAAAATTGATCCGGGGGACTCATATCAGGGTTTCCCAGGCTAAAATCGAATACATTTTCAGCGCCAAATTGAGCCTTCAGCCGGGCTCCTTCTTCGAACATCTTCCGTATAAAAGATGATTTTTCAATAGATTCCCTGATACTGGTTGAAACTGTCATTTAAATGCTCCGGAATTGATTAATTTCAATATTTATGCTTAAAATATTTTATAAATCGTTTATTGCAAGATTAATTTTTTATAAATTTCAAAAAGTGTAAGATTGATTGAAGCAATGTTTATCGATAGATTAATTTACATAGTCATATTTCTTTTTTGATAATCACCATCGTTACATCATCCAGGCTCTTAAACAGCGTATCCTTAATTGTATCCGGAGATTGATGACCAACAGACTGGAATATATCGATTAATTTATCCTGCCCATACATGTTAAATTCCGATGAGTCGGCATTATTTTCTTTCTTTATTGATTCGACAATCCCATCGGTAAAGAGAAGCAGGGGGTTTATTTAGAGTAATAAAAAGTTGACAAATTAGTCATTTTTATCCATCTATGGTGTCAGGGTATTATTCTACAGTTAGAAAAATATGAACTCCAGGAGAGGACAATGTATCAATTAGACAAGCCAGACAATCTCGTTGAAATGGTTGAAGAAAGTATCGCAAAGTTTGGGGAGAGGGAATGGTTAGGTACAAAGAATAAAGAAAATGTTTATGAGTGGGTAAGCTATAAACAGGTAGGGGAACGAATCGACAATTTACGCGGAGGTCTTGCTCACCTCGGCGTTGACAAAAATGAAACTGTTGCCGTTATAGCGAACAACAGTGTGGATTGGGTAGTGGCGTGTTATGCTGCCTATGGACGATGCGCCCGCTATGTGCCAATGTACAAAGCGGAACTCGTCAAAGTATGGGAATATATAACTAAGGACAGTAATACAAAAGTTCTTTTTGTCGCTGACCGGGATATCTATGAAAAAGTAAAAAACTGGCCCAATGAAATTGAGGATCTCAAGCATGTTGTTCTCATGGAAGGAGAGGGACCGGGAACTATGGCGGAACTTGAGGAAATTGGCAAAAAGAACCCGGTAAAATCGGTTCAGCCCAATCCCGACGATATTGCCGGCCTTATTTATACATCTGGTACTACAGGGGAGCCAAAAGGTGTTCTGTTGTCGCATGGAAATATCACCAGTAATGTTCATGGTGTTCTTAATATCTTTGATGTTCTTAATGAAACCGACAGGTCGCTTTCATTTCTTCCCTGGGCTCATTCCTATGGTCAAACTGTTGAACTGCATTCAATTATGAGATTTGGCGGGTCCAGCGGTTTTGCCGAAAGCCCTCAAACAATCGTTGATGACCTTTTACTGGTAAAACCCACCCTGCTTATTGCCGTTCCACGGATCTTTAACCGGGTATATGACGGGCTTATGGCCAGGATGAATGAAGACGGGGGGATCGCGAAGCTGCTCTTTGATATGGGAGTAAAAAACGGAAAAAAGAAAAGAGAATTGGCTAAAAAAGGTAAGTCGAGTTTTTTCACGAATTTCAAATTTAACCTTGCCGATAAAATAGTTTTTTCAAAGATCAGGGAAAAATTCGGGAACCGGCTTTTATATGCCATTAGCTCCAGTGCCGCCTTAAGCTCTCACATCGCGGAATTCTTTTTTGATGTTGGGATTCCCGTATACGAAGCCTGGGGTATGACCGAAGTTAGCCCGGCAGGCGCGGTTAATTCTCCTGCTGCCTATAAGGTCAGCAGCGGCGGAAAAGCTCTTGATAAAGTCCGGCTGGTTATTGACAAATCGGTTGTTGATGAAGATAGTATTGATGGTGAGCTTGTTGTGTACGGCCCTAATGTTATGAAAGGATATCATAATAAACCGGCTGAAACAAAAGACACCATGACCGAAGACGGCGGATTGCGTACCGGGGACCGTGCTTATGTTGACGAAGACGGGTTCCTCTTCATTACCGGCAGAATTAAAGAGCAGTTCAAGCTTGAGAACGGTAAATTTGTGTATCCTGCCAATATTGAAGAGGAGATTAAGCTTCTTCCCTATGTGGAACACGCGATGATTTACGGGTTAAATAAACCGCATACGGTTTGTATTATTTTTCCCGATTTTGCCGTAATTGACAAGCTTGCCAAAGAGAAAGGATGGCCTCTTGATCCGGCTGAATTGGTACGGAAAGAGGAGTTTATTTCCCTCATGGAAACTGAAATTTCAAACAGCTTGATGAATAAATTCGGTACTTATGAAGTTCCAAAGAAATTTTTGTTTATACACGAAGGTTTTTCTGTTGAGAATGGAATGCTTACTCAGACATTTAAACTAAAACGGCGCCTGGTTCTTAAAAAATACCAGGATGCTATTGAAGAACTCTATAAATAGCCCCTGTTTTTATATAGCGACGGGGATTATTTCCCGTCGCTATACGCTATATACAATATTTTTTTAATTCGATTATTCTTTATCTTCAACTCTTTTCATGTTTCTCTTTATCGTCTCATTTTTTTCATCCAGGGATGACGCCTGTTCATAATACTTATACGCTTCTTTATATTTTTTTTGCAGCTCCAGGCTGAGTCCTACATTATTTAATATTTCAGCAGATTTTGGATTGATCGCCTGGGCTACTGAGAATGCCGTATTTGCCTGGCTGAACTTTTTCAACTTTAAAAGGGCCATTCCGAGACCGTTGTATGAAATATCAAGTTCCGTGTTTAATGAATTGGTTTTTTCAAATAATCCTTTTGCTCTCCAATAGCTTTCCCGTTTAAGCGCAATTTCACCCTGTATGTAATACAACATGGCTGCTTTTTTAATTTTGAGTCCTTTTCTTACGGTTTGTTCGGCCTCTCCGTATCGTTTTAGTTCAAAAAAATACAGGGCCAGGTCTACATGGGGATCAACGGTATTCTTTTTGATATCCATACACCGGGTAAAATGGGTGATGGCGGAGGCAGTATTTCCTAATTTCCAATGATTATGTGCTGCCAGGTATCTTATTTTGTAATTTGGCGAGTCAGGTTCCATATCATTGGCTACCTCTAGAATTTCTCCCAGAACCGTAAGAGATCCCTTGAAGTTGTTTTCCTGGAACAGCTCTAAAGCCTGTTCGTAAGACGCGTATGCTGATACGTTTATTATTAGAATGAGTAATAAAGATAAAGAAAGTTTTTTCATTTTACATCCTCTGAAGTTTTTTGCCCGGAACCTGCCCCTTGAAAGCGACGTTACGTAACGTCGCTTTCAAAAAGGACCGGAGGGCGATAGTTTTTCTAATTTTTAATTGCGGCGTGTGCTGCTGCAAGCCTGGCTATTGGTACCCGGAAAGGGGAGCAGCTTACATAGTTCAGTCCTACAATATGACAGAACTCAATTGAGTTGGGCTCTCCGCCGTGCTCTCCGCAGATGCCGAGTTTAATGTCGGGCCGGGAGCTTTTTCCTTTTTCAACAGCCATCTTGACGAGTTGACCTACACCTTCTCTGTCCAGAACCCTGAATGGATCGCTGGCAAGGATTTTCCTGTCCACGTATTCCGGGAGGAAAGTTCCTGAGTCATCCCGGCTGTAGCCGAAAGTCATCTGGGTAAGGTCGTTTGTTCCGAATGAAAAGAATTGTGCTTCTTTCGCGATTTGGTCAGCAATAATAGTTGCTCGCGGTATTTCTATCATGGTTCCAACCAGGTAGTCTACTTTGACCCCTTTTTCTTCCATGACTTTTTCTGCTGTTGAAATAATGATCTCTTTTTGTATGGTGAATTCTTTTAGCGCTCCAACAAGAGGGACCATTACTTCCGGTTTGGCGTCAATGCCTTCACTTTTTAGCTGGCATGCCGCTTCAAAGACCGCCCGTGCCTGCATTTCCGTGATTTCGGGATAGGTTGTTCCAAGTCGGCAGCCCCGGTGTCCAAGCATTGGGTTGAATTCGTGAAGAGCATCAACTTTTGCTTTTACTTCTTCTGCGGAGATTCCCATTTCATCGGCCATCTCTTTCTGGTTTTCCGCTTCGTGCGGTACAAACTCATGCAGAGGAGGATCGAGAAGCCGTATTGTTACACCAAATCCTTCCATTGCCTTGAGGATTCCGTAGAAGTCATCACGCTGCATTGGAAGTAACTTTTCCAGTGCCTTTTTCCTGCCGTCAACATCATCAGCCAGGATCATTTCCCGAACCGCTTTAATCCGGTCTCCTTCAAAGAACATGTGCTCTGTTCTACAGAGGCCAATTCCCTGGGCTCCGAAGTCCCGTGCTGTTTTAGCATCGTGTGGACTGTCGGCGTTTGTTCGAATAGAAAGCTGTTTTACTTCATCTGCCCATTTCATAACGGTTCCGAAGTCTCCGGAAAGTTCCGCTTCAATTGTGGCAACTTCTCCCAGCATTACTTCTCCCGTTGATCCGTCAAGTGAAATGAAATCGCCTTCTTTTATGGTAATTCCTTTTACTTTTATCTCTTTGTTTGCATAACTGATTTCCAGCTCGCCGCATCCCGATACACAGCATTTTCCCATTCCCCGGGCTACAACTGCCGCGTGAGAGGTTTGGCCGCCGCGCTGGGTAAGAATTCCTTTTGACGCGCTCATTCCTTTTAAGTCTTCAGGAGAGGTCTCTATGCGCACCAGGATTACGGGTTCTCCTCTTTCGTTCCATTCGTCCGCTTCATCGGCATGGAATACTACTTTTCCTGTTGCCGCTCCCGGTGATGCGGGAAGTCCTTTTGTTATTACATTTCTTTCGGCGTTTGGATCGAACATTGGGTGCAGTAACTGGTCAAGAGAGTCGGGCTCTATCCGCAATAAGGCTTCTTTTTTATCGATAAAACCTTCGGCAACCATATCTACAGCTATTTTTACCGCTGCTGCTGCTGTTCTTTTCCCTGTCCTGGTTTGCAGCATCCAGAGTGATTTATCCTGGATTGTGAATTCTATATCCTGCATGTCTTTATAATGATCTTCCAGTTTCAGGTATACATTTTTCAGATCTGTGTATACTTCGGGCATGCACTCTTCAAGAGATGTAAAATTCTTCTTTCTGTCGTCTTCGGAAACTCCGTTATCGTTAGCCCAGCTCTGTGATCCTTTTATGGTAACCTGCTGCGGAGTTCTAATTCCTGCTACAACATCCTCACCCTGTGCGTTGATGAGATATTCTCCGTAGAAATCATTATCGCCGGTGGCAGGGTCCCTGGTAAAAGCAACACCCGTAGCACAGGAGTCTCCCATGTTTCCAAATACCATTGATTGTATATTAACCGCTGTTCCCCAGCTGTCTTCAAAACCGTTCATTTTTCTGTACAGAGCCGCTCTTTCATTGTCCCATGAGCCAAAAACCGCTCCCATTGCTCCCCAGAGCTGTTCTTTGGGATCGGTTGGGAAGTCTTTTCCCAGTTTGTCTTTTATTAGAGCCTTGAAACGAGCTACCAGTTCTTTCAGGTCGTCTACGCCTAGTTCAAGGTCTTCTTTTACCCCTTTTTCTTCTTTCAGGTTATCCATTACTTCTTCAAAAGGGTCTATGTCTTCTTTGTTCTCGGGTTTCATGTCCAGTACAACATCGCCGTACATTTGAACAAATCGCCGGTAAGAGTCCCATCCAAACCGCTCATTTCCCGATTTTGCAATAATCCCTTTTATGGTCTCATCATTTAATCCAAGATTTAGAACAGTATCCATCATTCCGGGCATTGAAACCCGGGCTCCGGATCGTACCGACAGCAGAAGAGGATTCTCTTTATCGCCAAATTTGGCTCCCATTATCTCCTCTACTTTGGCCATTGCCTGGTCCATTTCTTTTTCCAACTCTGCTGGAAAGTTTTTATTATTATCATAATATTCCGTACAGACTTCAGTAGTTACTGTGAATCCTGCGGGTACCGGAACTCCAAGGTTTGACATTTCTGCAAGATTTGCTCCTTTTCCCCCAAGGAGGTTCTTCATATCTGCTTTTCCTTCCGAGATCCCTTTTCCGAACGTATAAACTCTCTTTGTCATTGTTTTCTCCTTAAAAAGTTTATTTTCTGTATATTATAAGATATTTGTGCATACTCAAGCAGTTTTTCTTTACAGGTATCTTTTTTGAGTAAGCACAGATTTTTCTAAAAATCCTTTTTAAACCTCTTTAAAAAAGGATTTTTGTCTTTTGTAGATGCTATTTCTATACATATAGCACAGTTATTGTGTATTTTAAATTTGGGGGTTTCCTTTGTAAAGAGGTTTTTTTTTGTGGATACCGGTGTTTTTATTGGTTTAACCGGTTAATTATTGACAGGATGCCTCTGATTAATTATTATTAGATTGAAGAATATGCACTGATTACAGGAGAATCCTCTTGAAGATACTTGTACCTTTCTTTAAACAAGAAAAGAAGACAACATGCGGCCCTGCTTGTTTAAGAATGATTTTATCATTTCATGGGGAAAGTTGTTTGGAAGATGAACTGGAGATGGTTTGCGAAACAGGGTGGCTGGGTAATACTTGTGAGGAAATAGCAAAAGGTTCTGAAAAATTGGGATTTCTTTCTGAAGTCATTGAAAATATTACTTTTGAAGATCTTCAAGAAATGTTGGAAAGCAGATATCCAATTATAGCTCTTTTGTCTCCGTCAGTTTTGTACGGTGGAATAGTAGGATTTGGTCATTTTGTAGTTATAATTGGTTTGGAAATAGAAGTTTTTTTTGAGGCATGGGGGAAATATTCTTTCAAAGGAGTTAAAATATGGAAGTCTACGAAAAAGTAAGAGAATATCTTTATAATAATATAGGACATTTAGCAGCTCCTGATACACCAAGATTTGATCTTAAAAAACATATCTGGAAGGTTCCTGTCTTATGTAAGACAGAGAAGGGAATTCTTATCGTTGGAGAATTCCAACTTGATGAAGACGGTAATTTTATTCATGTTCCTACGAAAGAGGAGATGGCGAAGATTGTAGAAAGAGAATTTGATAATTTACCATATCTTTTTTATGGGAAAAAAGAAGAAATTAATGATATTGATATTGAAGTAGTGACTATTTAGCTAGCGAGGGGAGGGTGTAACTACTTATACCAGATATCTCCTGTATGGGACATGTAACAGATTATATGCAGTGGATTCATGATCGTAAAAACGAAGTTCTTCCTTTTACTTATTTTCATATTGTATTTACAGCTCCTGATACACTGAATAGTATTATATGGAAAACAAGAAGAAGCTGTTCAATCTGATGTTTAAAGTTAGCAAAAAAAATTATTATCTGTCAGTGCCGATGAAAAATATTTTGCCGCTGATATCGGTTTTTTTGATAGAATAATTTAATAACGCGACCTTATGGCTGCACAATTTTAACTCGTCCGATTCAAGTCATTGTTGACAAACTTAACCCTTACATATATTATTTATTTCCGGAGACCGGTTCAGACTGGAGTGTTATTATGCTAAAAAAATATACCATAGAGGATATGCAAGAGATAGCTAAAGCGAGAGGAGGAAAATGTCTTTCTGAAAAATTTATAGATGTCGTAACAAAGCTGAAATGGGAATGCAAAGAAGGGCATACCTGGGAAGCCATCCCGGCCAGTGTAAAGGGCGGTTCCTGGTGCAAGAAATGCGTTCACAATAAAAATAAATTGACAATAGAAGAGATGAGAGAGATCGCAAAAGATAGAGGCGGCAAATGCCTTTCCAATACATATATAAATGAGAAAAGCAAACTAAAATGGGAATGCAAAGAAGGACACTCCTGGGAATCAACTCCTGATAGTGTAAAGCGCGGTAGCTGGTGCGCGGAATGTGCCGGCAAAAAAAAATTAACAATCGAAGAGATGAAAAGGATAGCGAAAAAGAGAGGCGGAAAATGCCTTTCCGGAACTTATATAAGCAGGACGAGCAAGCTAAAGTGGCAGTGCAAAGAAGGACATACATGGGAAGCTGTTCCATCTAATATAATAACAGGACAATGGTGCCCGGTATGTGCTATAAATAAATCAAAAATGACAATAGAAGAGATGAGAAACCTGGCGAAAGCGAGAGGAGGAAAATGTTTATCTAAAGAATATATAACTAGCGAAGTAAAACTGAAGTGGCAATGTAAAAAAGGGCATACCTGGGAAACTGCTCCTGTCAATGTAAAGCGCGGTGCCTGGTGCGCGGAATGTGCCGGCAAAAAAAAATTAACAATCGAAGAGATGCGAAGAATGGCAAGGAAGAGAGGAGGCAGATGTCTTTCTAAAGAATATATAGACACCGGAACAAAGCTAAAGTGGGAATGCAAAGAAGGGCATACCTGGGAAACTGCTCCGTCCAGTATAAGAACCGGCACATGGTGCCCGGAATGTGCCTGGAAGAAATCAGTATTTAATAAAAGAATTTTAACAATAGAGGATATGCAAGAGAGAGCAAAAAAGAGAGGAGGCAAATGCCTTTCCAGGACATATACAGATGCCAGGACAAAACTAAAGTGGGAATGCAGCGAAGGGCATACCTGGGAAACTGCTCCAATGAATATACAAAAAGGTAGCTGGTGCACGGTATGCGCCGGTTGTATAAAATTAACAATCGAAGAGATGAGAAGTATAGCTAAAGCGAGAGGAGGCAAATGCCTTTCTGAAGAATATAAAGATGCTAATACAAAGCTGAAATGGGAATGCAAAGAAGGGCATACCTGGCAAGCTATTCCTGCCAATGTAAAGCGAGGTACATGGTGCGCGGTTTGTAGACATAGAAAAAAGTATACAATAGAGGATATGCAAAATATCGCGAAAGAGAGAGGAGGTAAATGCCTTTCAAAAACATATAAAAATATCTTTGCAAAGCTAAAGTGGAAATGCAAAGAAGGGCATACCTGGGAAGCTGTTCCATCTAATATAAAAAACGGACGCTGGTGCCCGGTATGTGCAATAAATAAAAGAAAATTAAAGTGATGCGCGGAGATATAGGCAATCTGTAACGCCTCAACGTCAGTGTGACAAAAAACTATAACAATACCGTAGAGGAATGCAAAGAGAATTTATTCATATTTTAATTGACATTACAAATATAAATATTATTTTTATATAAAATTTAAAACTGAGAGTGTGATATGATTGAAAAAATAACAGATAGCTTAAAACAAGAATTTACAGAGTTTACCTTTAAATCTGATAAAGATGACGAGAATAAGAAAGCAACAATTACTGCTCAAAAAGATTGGACAAAGGGTTTTGATATCGATATTGCTTTAGATTCAAATGATATTTGCATTTCTTATTCAAGTAAAGTTAGATCTCTCGGTTTTCCCATTGCAATTGGAATAACATTTCTTTTAACATATCTCTTCGGCGGGTCAATACTTACTGCATTTGGCCTGGTTACGGATGGCGGTACAACAATGAAGCTTTTTTACATAATTCCAATTTTGATTTTTCTCATACCCAGTGTCACCCTCATAATGATGATTGCAAGTAAGATTAATCCAAAAGATGAAGCTTTATTGGAAAGTGTAAAAGACAAACTAACTGAGTTAGGATACGAATCAACTATAGAGTAATTATAAAATTCTATTTCCCCTGAAAGGATCTTTTCGTAATGAAAAGTCCTTTTTCATCTCTGTTAGTGGGCCGTATATTTTTTGGAACCTGTCATCGTAACTCATCTGTTTTGTGGAGATAGGGAAGCGTTAATCAAAATTTTAACCAAAAAATAAAAAAAAAGATTCGTACTCAGAGCCGGACCTCGCTCCGGCTCTGCTCAATCCAGGAATTATTGCGAATCCGCTTGACTTAATATTTCAGACTACAAAACTGTTTTAGGATTTCGCGCTGATTAAGAAAGTAAATGGAAAAAGGAGAAGTGTTACTAAATACAAAAAAATTGTTATAATAGTGTAAAGTTCTTCGAACAACACGGCATAATTGAGAAAATCAACTTTCGGCATCCGTGCCTCAAGTTGAAAGAATCCGATCAAAGTGGATACACTGCTGATTGCGGAGATTCAGGTTCATGGATTTAGGCCGATTATGTATTCTCTGGTAAAAACTTTAATCTAATATCTCTACTTGTTAATAAATTCAAGCAGGTGACTACAAAAACATCAAACAAGACCAAACACTTCAATCAAATCTTCCTTTCCTTTTACTTTGACCTGGCGAATGTACTTAACAAGAGATTTATCTATAATTTTTTTTACCGTATCGGATGAAGTTAGCAAGTTACAATTTAGTTCTTTACATAAGGATTCTAACCGTGA
>JAAENB010000205.1 GCA_024224995.1 bacterium
AACCTTTGCCCGGAGCATCTTCGTAAAATAGACCCCGGTATCAACACAGTTTCTTCCGTATTTTTCCCCGTTCGACGGGGTCCGCACTCTCAAGAAACTCTTTTTGAATAGGGGCGGTTTTAGTGACGTTTTTGTGTAGGGCACGGCACGCCGTGCCCCTACACGTACCGAATACCCTCCGGGAACCAAGCCGGCTCATGGCCAGGGAAATTCCCGGGGCCGAACTCATTATTTTGGAAGGAATCGGGCATATGAGCGCTCTTGAGGCACCTGAGAAGCTCAGCAGTGAGATTCTCAGGTTTCTTGGTGGTCTTATGGTGTGATCTCTACATATTTTAACGGCTTAATTTTTTTTATGTTCTTGTAAGTATCTGCAACCTTATTATCCGGTTGAGTCTTCATTATAAAAATTCCCAGGTAGCCAAATTTTCCCCCTGTACTGGTGGATCCAAAGGTTTTCGCGTACTCATCGGGGGTAATTCCCTTATCCAATCCATTGTACAAGACACTAATAAGTTTCTCGATTATTTCATTGGTTTTAAATGTTTTCCCTTTTCCAATTAATTCCATTGGTTGTTTTATTTTTTTTAACTGACCAGCTATTTTTTTTTCTTGGATTTTTGTTCTTTTTCCTTTTAATCTTTTTTTGGGTTTCCGATCTTTCCCGCCTATTTTTCTTGCCGGAATCAAACAGTTTATACATTCATCGCATTTGTTGATTCCCCACAATAATGCGCTTAGAGATTCTTCATCACCAAAGCCTAAGAAATCCTGTAAACGGTACGTTCCCTGGTATGCCTGGTACACTCGAAATTTAACTTTTTCTTCTTTTTCTTCTCCCTCAAATTTTTCAATAAGGAATGTATGTGCGTCTCCCGTAAGTTTAAATTTAATTTGAGCAACAGCTGGTTTCTCGTCTTTTGCCCATTCTTCGAACATTTTTTTTAATTTTTCAGCATTCTGTTTTCCCGGGGTATAGTAGTGAGCTGCTGATGTTCCGTCTTTGCCTTCAAAAGCTTTTATTTCGGAAGCGTGTTGAGTCGGCTTCATAACACTGTGTAATTCCTTCTCTCCTACCGCGCAGAGCATCAGCAGGTATACGTTTAAATCACAAATTGTAGCGGCAAAATCAAGGCTGCATTTAGCCTCATTCAGTGATTTTGCTTCTACCGATACTAAATGGAAATAGGCAAATAAATCTTTATTTTTTGCCATGTCCCTGGCGACCTCATATAACGCGGTTTCTGCGAACAACGCACCGCTGCTTAAGAACAAAACACCCATGAGTATACTCATGACTTTTAGTTTAAATCGATTCATAGCTCTTCTCCTTTCTATGATATACTGTTTTCCAATATTATATCATATCATATCATATGTTACAGTAAAATTTTTCGGTTTTTTGAGAAGAATCCTCTTTAAAAGTCGGGTACAATAAATTTATTATCATTGACAATATTCGTTTTTCGTCTTAGAGTTCATGAAAAATTTAGATTTTTAAATATATAAAAGAGAGGAAAAAATGAATACAAAAAGATCCGGGAAGAAGTTATTTGTTCTATCTTTTACTCTGCTTGTTCTGTCGTTGAGCATTTGTATACCGTTACAGGCTGAAACTACTTTCGGCATTGAATGGACCTTTTGCCTGACGAAAAGTGCCAAAAAAATGAAGGAAGATAAAACAAATACGTATTTCAAAAAAATTTCGAACGTAGAAGCGCACAAGGAATACAAAAGGAATAACTCAGGGGAGACAGTGGGGAATTCACATTTTTCCATAAAAAAAATGAGCGAAGCTATGAATAAATTCAAGGAGCTCTGTCCTAAAAATCACTGTAAAGTTGTGCCTGAGAACGTAAAAGAAATAGAGTATGCAGAATTAGAAAAATACGATAAAACTGCCTGGGGACAAAATAAGACCGATGACTATGGCAGACCAATCGTAAAAATACTTTTTACTAATGTTAAAAACCTTAAAAATAAAGATTTTGAATTCCGTTTTTTTACCGATCCCGGCGCAATAGAAATGAATGCCGATCCGCTAACCTTGAAACTGGCCAATAGTAAAGAAATGAAAGCTAACGGTGCATTTATATTTAAAACCATGAAATCTCTCAATATTGCACCCGATAGCAAGCGTGGTACCGGCGGAGGACACATTAATATTGGCCTGGAAAGTTTTGCTCCGAAATATGAAAATGTAATCAATTTTATAACATATTTAAGCAATCATCCAAATTTTTTAATGGGGGCGTTACGTTCCTGTTATAGTGATAAAATGCCGCTAACAACAGCAAAGCTTTACAATGCCCCAATGTCCGTATTTAGCAAAAAGCGTAGAGAAAAGTATTCTGAAATGTCCAAGCACTGGTATACTAAAATTAAAAGTGAAAAGGGAGAAAAAAGAGAGAGGGTTATAGAAGCTTTAGCATTAACTACCAGCTTTGTATACAAGTATTTACCCACTCAGAAACCCTGGCAAAAAAAGGATTATAACCATTCCAAGGATTACGCTATTGCCTTTGAATCTATAACGGAGGATCGATATGACTTTGGAGATATTCCTCAAGCCCCAAAAGATATCAGTACAAAAATTGCGGGAACGAACGTTGGATTAGGAAGGGCGACTATTGAGGTCAGGTGTGTTGCCCCGCAGCAAAGCTATGAGCATTTTTTAGCCCAGACAAAGCTTTTTTACCAGGTTGTAGAGCATATCAAAAAACAAAGTAGTGCTATGAAATTTACGGAAGAAGAAATGCCAATAAAGAACTCGTGTGATAAGACGAAAGCGAAAGCCTATAAAAAAAGTGATTTCGATGAGAAAACCCGTAAAATTAGTAAAAAAAAGTATTTTGCTCTTAAAAAGAAGGATCCCCTTCGCAATGCTCCTGCTTATCTCACTCATGATAGCGAGTATTTCATCCGTGAAAAAGCAGTTGATTGCGGAGCTGTTAACAAAAAGCTCAAGGATGAGGCCAAAAAGATCGCGAAAGATCTGGCTGGTGCTAATTCCGGCAGCAAATATAATGAGACCATTAAACTAATCGAAGATGCGCTTTATCTTGACGGCAGAAGGAATATTGATAGAATTAAATTGAAGTAGCAGGGTAGAGAACAAGAAAGTGATCGGTAGAAGGCTCCTGAATTAGACCTTCCACCGATTACTGATAACCAGGCCTGCCGGGCCTCCGATTACCTTATTTTCCCAGCATCTTATTCTTCAGGCTTCCCTGAACCGGGTTTGGCCCTATCCAGATGGCGTAAAGGGCTTTTTTAAACTGCAGTCCCGCAACGGTCCCCAGGGACAATGATTTCCCTGTTTCCTTGACTTTGTATCGAACAAAGAGACCGCTGCCGGGTACGTAATTCATGTAAATTTTGTCCCCTTTTACTATCTTAACTTTTTTAAAGAGGTTTAAAAACTGCTGCTGCTTCCCGGTGCCGTAGCCGGCTGCTGCTGATTTTTTAAAACCGTCTCTAGTGGCACTGATGAATTTTTCATTGCTGAGAAACCGGGTATCTACGGTGATGATTACGGACATTGGCGCGTCAGCGGCCAGTATCTCTTTTGAACTTTTTCCTTTGAGTTCCTGTGGTACATAGAGGCTGCAGTAATATGCTGTCATAAACATTTTTGTTCGTGCACCTGAACCGTTTTTGACCACATTTTTGCCGCCCAGCTGAAACGCGAAAGCACCGGTCATGGATATGGCAGCAACTGCGGCTGCTATTGACATTAATATAGTGATTTTTTTCATAAGTTTCTCCTTCCTGGTAATATAGTGTTTAGTATGGAATCATTATAAAATGAGTATAATCCGGATCTGTCAAGGGATTTACTTCTTATATAGCGTAGTTATCATAGTTGCGAAATCATGGTTTTCATTAGGTTTGAGTCCCTTTTTTTACTTTCTTTATTATTAGCGTTTTATTATATTTGAATATTATATATTGGAGTAAGGGGGGCTGATGGATATATGCAGCCACAAAGGAATTGTTCTTACCGCTCAGACTTCCGAGTATGTGTGTTCAATTTTTCGGAAGCTTGGGGTCGACTTAAAGCAACCGGTATTTAT
>JAAENB010000206.1 GCA_024224995.1 bacterium
CCAGGATCGTGAGTTTGTTATGGAAGCCTATAAACTCATATTCGATTCGCCCCTGCGCACCTTTTCCGAATTCGTTCCTATCCGGGACCGTTTTACCGCGCAGGTGAGATTATTTATTGAAACTGCCATTGAAAACGGCGAAGTGCCGGAGCACCCCTTTGGCAGTTTTATTCTCAACCTCTACTGGGACTATTCCGGTCTCATGACCCTGTTCTGGTTTAATGACGACTCCGAAGGGTTCTCCAATACCAGCAGCCTCATCGATATGAGCCTTGATATTATTGTTGAAGTCTTAAAAAGCGGGCTCATCCCCAAATCCATGGATATTTTCAGCTTCCTCTTTCGAAGCTATATGTTTAACAGTATGGACAGCCTGAAGAAGTTGTTTTCTATTAAAGACGCGTTTAAAGACGGCTTTGGCGATTTAAAATCTAATGGATAAAGAAAAAGAAATTCAAAAAGAGATCCCGAAAGGGAAATTGAAAAGAAGCGGGGTTGTTGGTGCTGCTGCCGCGAAAGCGGGCCTTAAAAAAGCCGGGTATCTTTCAAAGAAGCCCTTTCTTTCCGATGAAAAAAAGAATGAAGCTAAAGAGCGAAATGATGAAGATATCGCGAAGATGATATTTAAGGCCTTAAGCAGTTTGAAAGGTACCGCGCTTAAAGCCGCCCAGCTTTTGTCCCTGGAAATAGAAATGCTGCCGCAGGCGTATCAGAAAGAGCTTGCCAGAGCCGCGAGCCGGGTTCCGCCCATTAACCGGGCTTTGATCCGGAAAGTGATAAGCACTGAACTGGGCGCGCCGCCGGAAAAAATTTTTCGTTCTTTTGAGTCGACTCCCTTTGCTGCCGCGAGCCTGGGACAGGTTCACCGGGCTGTTACCTTTAATGGTGATGACGTGGCGGTGAAAGTGCAGTATCCCGGTGTTGCCGATGCCGTAAAATCAGATATCGATATGATGAAAGGACTCATCAAGCTTACTCCCTATGCCCGGCATTTTAGCGGTGTTATGTCTGTTCTTGAAGAACGAATAACTGAAGAACTTGACTATGAAAAAGAAGCCCATAACACCGATTGGTTCCGGGAAAACCTGGACTTCAGCCAGGTGCTGGTTCCCGAAGTCTTCCGGGAGTTAAGCAGTAAACGGGTTTTAACCACTACCAGGATAGACGGTTTGCACCTGGAAGAATGGCTGGAAACCGGTCCGTCCCAGGATCTGCGTAATTATTACGGTCAGCTTCTTGTTGATGTGTTTACGGAAACGGTTTACAATAAAAAGTTTTTTCATGCCGATCCCAACCTGGGAAATTATCTTTTCAGGGACGATAAAAAACTGGGAATTATTGATTTTGGCTGTGTTGAACGATGTGAGATGGATCTGTCTAATAGCATTGAGGATCTTATTGACTCCTTTGAAAAAAAGGATCTTGAGAGTATTCTAAAATATTGTGAGTCTATGGGGATCTTTTTTCGAAAAGATCTTAGTGATCCAAAATTTAGAGATTTTTTAACCAGGTGGATTGGCTGGGTTACGTTCCCGTATAAAGAGAAGCTCTTCGACTATGGCGGTAATAAGGAATATTTTCAGGAAGGAATGGAAATCCGTATGGAATATATCAATTTTGCCGGCTCCCTTGAGGGTTCTTTTATCTTTTTCGGCCGATCGGAATACGGCTTATACCGGATGCTTCAAAAGCTTGAAGCACAGGTTTCTATGATATGGACTTAAGGAGGTATGTTTATGCAAATTACAGATCAAAACTGGCCGGCTCTTAAAAAGGTTATGCGTGATGGCGGTATGTCCTCTATGTACTATTCTTTTGCTACTGTTGGAGAGGATGGTTCTCCCCATGTTTCACCTATTGGTTCCCTCATCCTGGGAGATACGGGCAAGGCATTTTACTGCGAGGAATACCCTTCTCTTATGGCTCGTAATTTAAACGCGAATCAGAAAATTTGTATTATGGCTGTTAACAGCGGCAAATGGTTTTGGCTCCGCTCTCTTGCCAGGGGGAAATTTTCCAGACCCAGCGGGGTGCGGCTTATTGGCAGAGTCGGGGAGAAACGAAGGATTACAGAAGAGGAAGCCCTGGCATGGCTGAAAATCGTTAAACCCCTCCGTATGTTCAAAGGACACGATATCCTGTGGAAAAACCTTTCCCATGTTAGAGATGTGCGGTTTGATTCTTATGAACCCATTCGAACCGGGGTTATGGATTGTAAAATTGATTAAATTAAACAGTAACTTCTGGGGGGCCGGAAAACACAAGGGGACTTTTGCTTCAGTGCAGGCTCATTTAGTCTCATTATCAGGCTGATTATTCTCATGAGCCGGTGTCTGAGCGGAGCCGAAGCCCGGTTCAAAATGATTCCCGGGCTTTTTGTGTGTGGTTTATTAACTTTTTTCAGCTTTCCTAAAAAAGTTTGTTACTTTTTGCTCTAAAATGATGCTCTATTAATAGGGGCTGTTGTTTTTTAAATCAAAAATTATCAGCCTGATAACAGACTTTCAGGAGACTTTTTATGATAATTAAAACCACCATTAACTTTCGGGTTCCCGTTTTGGAGAAAATCAATGAAGCTGCGGTGTCGCTGGGGATCTCCCGTACAAAGATCATTATCCGGCTTTTGAAAATGGTTATGAATGAGAAAGATTTTACCGCTACCATGTGCCGTGCTGTTCGATATCAATTAGATGATCCCGATCCCGATAACTGGCATAAGTTTCATATCTCTTTCCAGGAAGACGACTATGAATTTTTTGTGGATTTACGAAAATTTCTAAAAAAATCCGTTTCCGCCGTACTGGCATATGCTGTGGAAGAGTACCTGGATGTTATCCTGGGCCTGACCCCGGAAGACTCATTTAAAAACGATAGTTATCGCTTCCGGCATTATGTGATAAGCTCTTCTGAGATGCACGGGGTGATATCCTGGCAGCTTTTTTGGGGTCTGCCGGAAAAAACAGTCGATTTGCTCGGGTGTAGACTCATTTAGAATCTATTTACCGGAACTAACTCAAAACATAGAAAGAGAGCAAGAGGGGCAGGGGATACCTGCGCCCAGGGGACGCGCAAAAAAAAGACGGGGTTATAAAAAACCCCGTCTTTTTTTTAAAGCTATATTAATCAGTCTTAGTGCTTATCATCACCATGTTCCTGCTCTTCCAGGTGAGGGAAAAGCGGAAGGTATTTAGCGCACCACATGTAGATGAGAACCATACAGGAGAAACATCCCAGGAGGATGACCCATTCCTGGAATGTGGGCATATAGGCGGTAAAACCTTTCCATGGAAAGTTAGGAGCGGAGTAGCCGTGGAGCACAACACTAAGTTTGCTCATAATGATGGCGAAAACACCGCTTGAAATGCCAAAAACCAGTATTTTTTCTTTTTCCCTGAAATTTTTGAGATGCAGGGCATTCAGCAAGAGAATGGCAAGTAAAATACCTATAAACTCAAGAGCCAGCATCCACACACCATAATATCCACCCCAGAGATCCAGGTAATTCCTTCCACCTAAATAAGAAGCGAAATGGGTATTCATAGCGTAGACATCAACAAATCTGAAAATTCCGTATGCCAGGAACATAACCCCTGAGATCCTTGCCAGGGTCTGGAACGTCGCAGCGGGGATAATCTCTTTTTTCATGATTTTCCCGGCAACATAGGGCACGAGAGTCATAAAAGATGTACCCCCGGCAGTAGCAGCCACAATGGCAAGAATAAAAAAGTGCGGACGAAACCATACAGCTTTGGCGTATAATACACCCCACATACCGCCACCAAGAGAACCCTGGTGAAAACAGGAGAGGAATGTACCGGCAGCAGCGAATATCCACATTATTTTGTGCAGGTAATGACCGCACATATTGAGAAGTGGAATTTTATCCAGAACTTTATGTTTTAAAGCAATGGGGATCAATTCAACGATCAGGATACAGAAGTAGAGAGACAAACAAAAGAATACCTCAGTAAGCATTGAAGTAGGCATAAGGCCGTCACCCCAGTTGGGATAGGCAAAACCAAACCATGCTCTCAGTGGCTGACCCAGGTCGAACAGGAGCAGCACAAAGGTAAAGAGATAACACATGAACCCGATAAGAACAGTAGAGTTAATTATGGGTTCAAGTTTGTCGACTCTAAATATGTACAAAATGAAGCCGGTAAAAAAGGCTCCACCGCCAAGGGCAACAAGACCAAGATCGCCAACGATCCAGGCGCCAAAGGCAAAGTTGTTGTTCAGATCAGTGTATCCTAAACCCCAAAAAAGGATCTGCATAGCGAAAATACCAAGTCCAATAACAAGAGCAATGAGAATGCCCAGGGCTATTTTGGTATTCTTAGAATAACTGTTATATTCTTCTTTAATTTTAGCTATCATGTTTACTTTTTCTCCTCTTTTTGGGATTTCGCAGGAGTTGCTTGTTTAAACTGCAGCATATCTCTAAGCCAGGGCTGTTTTGTCAGGTAATAAACTTTAGGGCTGGCATATTGCTTTTTGCTTAACATGTCAGCCTTTACTTTTTTATCCTTAACCTGGTCAATCGAATGAGCAAGCCGGTAGGCGTTTTCACTCTGAGAAAGCAGGTAAACTTCGGACTCCTTATCGTTCAGGTCGCCGAAAACCATGGCACCTGTAGGACAGGACGCAGTACATGCCGGAGTATAGGTAACGGCATTTATATCCAGTTCATCGTTTTGAACAGCTTTGTCCCGCTCTCTTTTCCAGATATGGCTGCAAAAGGTACATTTAACAATAGTACCACGAGAAGCTATGGAAACTTCAGGATTTAATGACTTTTTAAAATCGGTTTCGTATTTAGGTTTCCACCAGTTGAAGACCCGGGCTTCGTAAGGACACGCAGTCTGGCAGTAACGGCAGCCAACACAACGTGACCAGACCTGGCTAACAACCCCGTCATCGCCGGTATCAGTGGCAACAGCAACACACACTGAAACACAGGGTGGTTTCGGGTCATCAGGATCATTTCCTTCGCACTGCTGGCACATTTTAGGAACATACGCGACTTTAACATCACCGTATTTATCGGAATCCCGGTCGTTAGTGACAGTCATTAGGTCAAGAAATGTTACTTTTTTAGGGATATCGGAATCGTCTTTAAAGATCGGCATATTGTTTTCCTGTGAACAAGCTATTTCACAGTTCCCGCAGCCGGTACACTTGTCGAGATCGATTGCCATTCCCCATCTTCTATGCATTTGATTTTCATAATTTTTCATTATCGTACCTCTTAACTAATTTCAACCTTTGTTAACCACCAATCAGCAGTTCCCGAAAGAGGATCAATTTTGTTGGTCATAATCTCTTTAGGATTGACCCCTTTGCATTTCGCGTATTTTGTATAAGCGGCATGTCCAAAACCCAGGGGAATCGCAATAACACCGGGAGCAACAGTATTGGTAAGGTGAACTTTAACCTTGCCGATTGTACCCCTTTCGGAAATTATTTTAATAGAACTTCCCTCACCAACACCCTGTTCATGGGCAGTTTTTTTGTTCATATGAACAAACTGCTTACCAAAAGCAAAAATGTTGCTGTCTATGGTTTTCAGGACATATGGAAATGCCAAACCGTCACCATCGCCAATAACCGGAACTTCAATTGGAACCAGTGAAAGAGGCTTTTTGGAAGCATTGATATCTTTTAAGCCAACGATCTCTTTTTGCAATTCTTTAACCTTAAATGAGAATGTTCTAACATCATACTCAATAGGACCAGCTTTCTGTGAAAGAACGAAGGCATTGTAGTTGTCCCAGGGAAAAGAGGCAGTGGATGCTTCAATTTCTTTAGCTATTTCTATAATATAATCACCACTATGCTTTGAAGCGGCATAGTTTTTAATGGCAGATCTTTCAGAAGTTTCGGAAACTTCTAAAAAAGAAAGTGAAGGAAGAATATAATCGGCATATTCCGCAGTGTCATTGATCAATGGAGCAATGGCAACAACAAACGCGCCTTTAGCCTTCATTTTTTCAACCAGTTTCTTTCCGTTTACACTTTTATAAACAGGATCGGCTTCATTGATCAAAAGGCAGTCAAAACTTCCCTTTTCAATAAATTCGTCCAGACCTGCCGCCTTTTTGGAATCATTTAATCCCGCAAAAGAAGGAGAGGTTAAGGAAGTACCGTTCTTAAGCTTGCTTCCAACAAGTGAAGCGGCTTTTGAACCGATGAGGCTGTTAAGTGCGTAAACTGCCAGGATCTCAGCTGATGATGAAGAAACTCCTTTAGCTCCTCTACCCGCAACAACAACAGGGTTTTTCGCGGCCAGTAAGCTCTCGGCCAGTTCTATTATTTTATCTTTGTTAACACCGGTAAGAGCAGCAGCTTTTTCAAGGGAATAATAGTTTAAAACAAGTTCCGACCATTTGGAAAAATCAGCACCATCGGATCCCTTTTGTTTGTTCCTGATAAGGTAATTCGCAATACCCATTGCCAGAATTCCTTCCGTACCGGGCTTTGCCAGGGGAACCCATTCAGTAGCCATAGAAGCTGTTCTTGTACAAACTGTGTCTATTTGTACTATTTTTTTATTTCCGTCATTAACCCAATTGGGGATATTTTTATAAATATCAACACCATTGCCCCATCCTTCAACCAGTTTTGCGCCAAAACTGAGGATATAATCGGCATTTTCAAGGTCGTATTTAACCGAACCGCCAAGAGCAGCTTCAGTAAGCGTATCCAGGGATGGTTCGTAATAAGTCTGCCTGCTGCCGGTAGTGGTAATAAAACGCTCAAGCAGCTCAGCCGAATACCCGGATTGTTTGTTAATTCCGGCAATATTCTTTTTATCTTTAAGTTTACTGGTAATGTCTTTTTTAGCTTCTTCCCAGGATACCGCAGCCCATTTTCCTGATCCTTTTGCACCGGTCTGTTTAAGGGGCTTATGAATACGATCCGGATGATATGCCAGCTGAAGGGCATTCAAACAGGAGGGACATACGCCTTCCGCGGATTCGATCTTAATGGCCCGGGGGCCAACTTTTTTAACTGATACCTGGCAATTACAAGTACAGTCACTGTTTATACTGTTTGCTAATGTTAATTTTCCTGATGGTGGTACATACTGGTCCTGGCTCCACTCAGCGAGCCATTGAAATCCCATGAATGGAGCACCTGAGAAAACAAATCCTGCCATGCCGCCGACAACGGCTCCACCACTCAGTGTCAAAAATTCTTTTCTTTCTATTTTCTTCATTTGATGAATTTACTCCTCTCGCAAATTTAATGAATAATCGGATATTATTAATCGTGGCATACTGCACATTTATTACTGATCCTTAATGCGGTATGGCAGTCCATACATTGACCCATTAACATTTTACCCTTTATTCGTTTAGTTGACATGGAGCTTGCCTTATCACCGTGACATGAGCCACACCGGGCTTTTTTCCTGCCGTCGGCATACTGTGCAGTCATTACAACTTTATGACTAAAATAAACAAGATCGGGCTGTTTCGCATGGGAACCCCATGGCTTGTCCGAATCTTTCAGACCTTTTAAGAAAGGCTTTGGTTTACCCGTGTATCCCTCATCTTTTGGATAATCCGACTGATGACAATCCATACAGGTGCCAACAGTGGGAGTTCCTGAAAATCTGCCATTATCATCATACCCGTGACAATGCGAACAATCATCTTTTGCGATATCGTAATCGCCTGACAGGTGTGTTTGATGAGTAAATGGAATGCCCTTTTCCGCCTCTGGATACATAACATTATCGCAGCCTTGCTGGAAAAATATAAAAGATGGGTATGCAACAATTAGTAAAGGAAATATAAAAAGCAGAAATGATCTTTTCACAAAACTTCTCCTTGCTTTTCGGTTTAATATTTGATATAGTTCAGAAACTATTCAATTAGTATAAATAGTATAATAAACCGGTTCGAACAGGAAGAACGGTGATATGATATATCTCTTTTTCTTGTCTATCGCAATTTATTATAATATCATACGTATTGAATCGTTGCTATATTGTATTGTCCGCTGCCTGGAAAGTGCGGAATGAAATTTTACTTTGTAATTTACTCTACAAACTTTTCAAGGGCGTACACAATATTTTATATAACAACAATCAAAACAAAGGATACTGTCAAGAAAATAAAAAAAAAATATTAATAATGCCCGGGTTATGGCGAAAGGAATTTTTTGTGAAAGGATCGAAAGAGTGAACACTGTTCGGGAAATGATTGACAGCTTTGATGAAGAGCAGTTGGACCGTGAAGCAGTCAATATCAAAATAGAAGAGGAGTATACAGGTGTAAGGTACCGGGAACTCAGGGACCGGGTGCGGGCTCTTGGGAATATGCTTCTTGTTATGGGGGTCCAAAAAGGGGATACCATTGGTATCCTTTCGGAGAACCGCCCTGAGTGGGCAGTGGTATATCTTGCTGTGGCCTCTATAGGAGCGGTTATTGTCCCATTTGATATTTTTCCGGAATCCCGGGAGCTTTTGCCCGTAATAGAAGCCGCGAATATCGGCATTATTTTTACTTCCCGACAGCACCGGGAAAAGCTGGTCCCCCGGGAACCGGTGATAGAAAAGCTGCGGCATGTTGTTTGTTTTGAAGATGCTGAAGACGATACAGGGCTTCCCGGGCCTCTTTTTTACGGGTCCCTCCTTGCTGAAGGCAAACGCCTTATGGAACAGGGGTCCGACAGCTATTCCGGAGCCCTGGTTGAGCCCGGTGATGAAGCGGCTTTTATTCATACGCACGGGAATATGTTCGCGGTCCTTACTCATGAGGGGATTATGGGCAACGCGAACGGGATTATTGAACGCCTCTCCTGTTCCGGACAATACCTGCTGCCTGGTGAACAATGGCTCGCGGGCCTCCCGTTTCATCATACTTACCCTGTTATGTTTGGTCTTTTTATCCCCCTGATGACCGGCGGTACCGTAACAATGCTTTCCCGCTTTAAAACGAACGATATGCTGAAGACCATCAAAGAAAGAGGAATAAATTATATGGCCACGGTTCCTCTTGTTCTTGAAGGGATTTTTGAAGGAATTTCCGGAGAACATGATCCCGGGCTCGATTCAATACGGTTTCTCATTACCGGTGGCGCTCCAATAGATGCCGCTTTTCTTGAAAATATCGATAAATTGGGAATTCCCCTCTTGCAGGGCTACGGCTTAACCGAGTTCTCACCGGTTGTTTCCGTTAACAATATGCGGGAAAACCGTATTGGTTCCATAGGACGGCCTCTTGATGAGGTGAGCGTAATGATCCGTAATCCCGATGACCAGGGTAATGGCGAAATCCTGGTAAAAGGACCGGGGCAAATGAAAGGCTATTATGCCCTGCCGGAGAAAACCGCAGAGGTTCTGGACCCGGAGGGATGGCTTCATACCGGGGATATTGGCTGCATTGATAGCGATGGATTTTTGTATATAACGGGAAGAAGTAAGAATATTATCGTTAATAAAGGCGGTAAGAATATTTATCCCGAAGATATTGAGCAGTTGCTATTGAAGAGTGAATATATTTCCGCTGTGCGGGTTATTCCCGGAGTAGATAATTGTAATGGGGAATATCCTTTTGCCGTGATATACCCCGATCCGGACGCCATATCGCCAATAGAGAGCGCTGAGGTCCGGGATCTTATTGAAAAAGAGATTGTACGGGTAACTCGCGCTAGCGCTCCGTATAAAATGCCCGGCGGGTTTGAAATCACCCATAGTGCTTCGCAGCCGCTCCCTCCGGAGCCTTTTATGTTCGCGGATCACTATGGAGAGCGGACACCGGTAAAACAAATGGTCTCAAACCAGGCACGGGATATCTATCTCGGGAAAATAGAGGATTTTTTAATAAGAAAAGCAGCCGCAGTTTCCGGGGTCTCCGTGAGTGAACTTGACGCGCAGGAGCGCTTCCTTAATTTTCTTGATTCCGCGGAACTGGTAAAAATATCAAAAGATATTGAAAACGAGATTGGTATTATTTTACACCCGGCATTATTATTTGAGTATTCCACCATCCGTAAACTCTCGGGCTATTTATTGGAAAAACAAACGGACGCCATAAAACAGTATTTTGGCCATATCGATCTTAATACAGGAGAAGAGCCGGAAGAGATTAATCAGCCCGATAAGAAGATTGATAAAAAACCCGCTCCCGGTACGGAGATTGCCATTATTGGGTTTAGCGGGATCTTTCCCGGGTCAAAAACCCCGGAAGAGCTCTGGGAACACCTGGAAGCCGGTGATGATCTTATTTCGGAAATACCTCCCCATCGTTTCGATTTCCGGAAATATTTTGGAGACCCGGAGCGTGAATTAAATAAAATGAATTCAAAGTGGGGGGGCTTTATTGATGAGGTGGATCTCTTTGACGCCTCTTTTTTTAATATAGCCCCGCGTGAAGCGCAATTCATGGACCCCCAACAGCGGATTTTTTTGGAAGTTGTATGGAAAACCCTTGAAGCGGCGAATTGCAAACCTTCATCACTGTCGGGAACCGGCACCGGTATTTTTGTTGGGGCAGCCACTCATGATTATACGGAATTGTGCGGCAGGTATTCACCGGTCATTGATCCCTATTTCGCAACCGGTTCGGCTCACTCCATGCTGGCGAACCGTATTTCGTACCTCCTGGATCTTCGCGGCAGCAGTGAAGTTATTGATACTGCCTGCTCCGGTTCTCTTGTTGCGATCCACCGTGCTGTTACGGCTCTTGAACGCGGTGATTGTGATATGGCAATAGCCGGGGGAGTGAACGTTATTCTCAGTCCAACTTTTTTTATTGCTTTTAGCGGAGCAGGGATGCTTTCTCCTGATGGAAGATGTAAAACCTTTGGGAAAGGGGCAAACGGCTATGTCCGGGGCGAGGGAGCCGGAGCCCTGCTGCTGAAACCGCTTTCCCGGGCCCGGGAGGATGGAAACACTATCTGTGCTGTTATAAAAGGAATAGCGGTTAACCACGGAGGAGCAGCCTCTTCATTAACGGCGCCAAATCCCGATGCCCAGGCGCAGGTATTAATACGGGCCTATGAAAACGCGGGGATCTCCCCCGCTACCGTAAGCTATATTGAAGCCCACGGAACCGGCACGCAGCTTGGCGACCCTGTTGAAGTGCAGGGACTAAAAAAAGCTTTTGAAGTCTTAAACACGCGGGATACCGGGGAACCTGCCCGGTATAATTACTGCGGCCTGGGATCGGTAAAAACCAATATTGGACACCTGGAAGCCGCTGCCGGTGTTGCCGGAGTGATTAAAGTGTTATTATCTTTCCGGCATAAACGCTTACCCGCAACACTGCACTGTAAAGAGCTGAATCCATATATTGTTCCGGAGAACAGCCCTTTCTATATTACTCGCGATGCCGGACCCTGGGAACGCGGCAGCAACCCGCGGCGGGCCGGGATCAGTTCCTTTGGTTTTGGAGGATCAAACGGACACATGGTCCTTGAAGAATATGTTGATAACGATCTTGATACCAATGAACCCCGAACCGGAGCCGGGGAGAAAGAACAGCTTATTCTGCTTTCCGCGAAGAATGAAGACCGGTTAAAAGCCTGTGTTCAAAGGATGATAGAGTTCCTGGAGAGAAATGAGCCCCGGGGAAACGGCTATCTTGCTGATATCGCGTACACCTTGCAGCGGGGGCGGGAGGAACTGAACGAGCGCCTGGCTATTGTTGTTCGGGACAGAGAACAATTACTAAAAAAAATGAGGGAATTCGTAGAAGAGAAAGAGCATGTCGAGGACTTGTACTGCAGCAACATAAAAACAAATAAAAATAACCTGGTTGAAGGAGAGGCAGGGAAAGAGTTTGTGCGGATTCTTATTAAGAACAGGGAACATCGAAAGCTCGCGCTTGCCTGGGTTTCGGGAGTTCCCGTTGCCTGGAATGAATTTCAGGGCAGCCCCGGCGCCCGGTGGGTGTCGCTGCCGGGATATCCCTTTGCCCGGGAAAGGCACTGGATAGAAGACTCCGTTAGAAACGAGAATTTTTTTGATCCCCCTGGTGAACGGCCGGCAGTGCTTCATCCCCTGGTAGAGCGGAATACATCAAATCTCAGTGAACAAAAATTTTCAACCGGGCTCCGGGGAGACGAATTTTTCCTCACCGATTATAGTGAAGATGAAAAGCTTGTTGTTCCCGGAGTAGTCTATATTGAAATGGCCCGGGCAGCAGGTGCCATTGCCGGAGAGATGAATGTACGCCGGATTAAAGACCTGGTATGGGTAAAACCATTGTTATTTGAAGAGAATACCGGCGATATTCACGTTAGCCTGTTTCTCAACCGCAGCCTTGTTGGTTTTGAAATTTTTTCCTGCCCTGGTGAGCGGGATGGAGAGCGGGAACTGCATGCTGTTGGAAAGCTGGAATATGATCCCTATCCCGAGAGCCGGGTAAAAGCCGGGGCAGCCGATATTGAGAGCATCAAAAGAAAATGTCCCCACGCAAAGAACAGTAAAGAAACATATGAGTTTTTTAATACAAAGGGAATACAATATGGCCCGGCGTTTCAAATGATCCGGGAATTGTACTATTCCGGTACGGAAGCGCTATCACTCCTTGAATTCCCGGATCATTTAAAAAGTGAAAATTTTGTTCTGCATCCCGCGCTTATGGAAGGAGCTCTCCAGACCTGTATCATCTTCAGGAGCAATAGTGGTGAGGAATCTTTTTGGTCGTATATTCCTTTCGCGCTCAAGGATATTGAAATTATACAAGCGGTACCGGGCAGGTGCTATGTGCATACCCGTCTTGTGGGAGAACGCAGCCTGGCTGACTATGCCGTAAAGATATTTTCCGTCCGTTTTTTGAATGAACAAGGAGAGGAATTTGTTCTCATCAATGATTTTTCAATTCGCTTTGTCCGGCATATTGAAGGGCCTGAAAAAAATAAAGAAATAAACAAAGAAGAAATTAAAGAGAGTCAAACACACCTGTTTGCCGCGGAATGGAAAAAATCCGAACTCACTCACTACCCGGAAAAAAATATATCCCTTGGCCATGTCCTTGTTTTTGATTCCGATGAAATTATATGGAATGAACTAAAAGAACGGCTCGGTATTCGCGATGAGATAAACACTCAATTTATCCTGGTTAAACCGGGGAACGAATATAAACACAGCGGACACCAGGTGTACCAGGTAAATCCCGAAAATGGAGATGATTACGTCCGCTTGTTCGAAACGCTTAAGGAAAAGAATTTTGTTCCGGCAAAGATACTCCATATCTGGGCAGCACACACTGAAGATGATGATATGGATAACAGCCGGCTAAAAATTTTCGAAGAAAACGAAAACAAAATGAATGATTTTATTAAAAAATCATTGGAACGCGGTATTAACTCAATTTTTCATATTGTGAAAGCCCTTTCGGGAACAGGGAATACAACGCTCAATAAGTTTATTTTTGCCTTTAATGGAGAGCGAACGGCTTCAAACCTGTTCATGGAACCTGTTGCCGCCTATTCCCGGTCATTGAATTTTATTTACCCGGCTCTCTCTTTTTCAACAATCAAGGTTATAACATCGGGAAAAGAGAGATCGAGCTATGTTGATGTTGTAATACAGGAATTAGGGACTGAAAGAAAAGAGATCGCTGCCGAAATCCGTTATATTGGGGACCGGAGATATAGTAAACAGGTAGGGACTCCCAATATGGAGGATTCCGGGACCTTGATTAAAAAAAAGAGCGTCTGGCTGATTACCGGGGGAGCCGGAGCCCTGGGATTGATCTTTGCCCGTTACCTGGCGGAAACATACCAGGCAGTACTTGTATTGACCGGCAGATCCCCGCTTAATTCCGCGAAGAAAGAGATTTTAGAAAATCTTAATAAAAATAATTCTGATGTTCTATATATTCAGGCCGATGCGGCAGACCGCGGGGAGATGCGGGATGTTGTAGAAATAATCAAAAAGAAATACGGCACTCTCAACGGAGTTATTCATTCGGCAGGAACCGCCGATGATGCCATCATTCTCAGGAAAGACTACGCCGGATTCAGCAGGGCCATGGCCCCAAAGATAGAGGGAACAATAGCGCTTGATGAAGCTACTGCGGGAGAAGCATTGGATTTCTTTATTATGTTTTCTTCAACAGCTTCAATCGTGGGCGACTTTGGGCAATGTGATTACTCCGTGAGCAACAGCTTCCTGGACAGCTTCCTGTCGGTGCGGGAAGAGTTATGTGCTAAAAAGATCCGTCATGGAAAAACAATAGTAATAAACTGGCCCTTATGGAGAGAGGGAGGCATGCATTTAAGCAAGGATGCGGAATCATTATACCTGCAGTCTTCCGGCATGTCCTACCTGGATACCGAAGAGGGGCTGCGCGTCTTTGAGAAAATAACACGAAGCTCCTGTTCCCGGGTTATTGTATTTCCCGGTGACCGGGAACGCATTAACCGGTTTATGGGTATGGAAGGATCCCGTAAGCAGCGGGAAAACAATGAGAAAGGCAGCGTAACCGGGTTTAATCCAACGACAACGGAAGGGATACCGCTTGAGCGCAGGATCCAGCTGGATATTCAGAAGATCGCATCGGCATTGTTAAAGGTTGATTTTGGAAGCATGAACGATGTTCAGGAAAACCTGGGTAATTTTGGTTTCGATTCCATAACGTTAAAAGAATTTTCGCGCAAACTCAGTGACATCTACGGAGTTGCTGTTTCTCCCACTGTATTTTTTTCACATCTTACCATTGGAAGCCTGTCGGTGTATCTTCTCAATGAATTCGGAGATAGTATGATAGATTTTTACGGGGCTCCGAATAAAGAAAAATTAAAGCCCCCTGCTGTAGAACAGGAAGTGCCGCTTTCCCCGGTGTTTAAAGGGATAAGCCGGGGCAATCTGTACCGGAAAGAAGAAATAGCGATTGTTGGGGCCAGCGGTATATTTCCCGGAGCGGAAAACCTGGCCCTGTTCTGGCAAAATCTTGAAAGTGAAAAGGACCTGGTTTCCGAAGTACCTCCCTGGCGCTGGGATTGGCGGGACTATGGTGAAGACCCGGCCTTACATGTCAAATGGGGCGGGTTTATTACGGGTGTTGAAGCTTTTGACGCGGAATTTTTTAACCTGTCTCCCCGTGAAGCGGAGCTCATGGACCCGCAGCATCGATTGTTTTTGCAAACCGCCTGGGCTGCCATTGAAGACGCGGGATATAACGCGTCGGAGTTGTCGGGAAAAGCGGTTGGCGTTTTTGTTGGAGCTCAATTTAATGATTATATGCAGTTGCTAACGGAAGCCGGTGAGTCAAAAGCCTATGTGAGTACCGGCAATACCCATTCGGTTCTGGCTAACAGGATATCGTACCTTCTGGATTTTCGCGGTCCAAGTGAGGCTATTGATACCGCCTGTTCCAGCAGCCTGGTGGCAATCCACCAGGCCGTAAAGTCAATTCAATATAAAGAGAGTGAATTGGCCATTGCCGGAGGAGTGAGCCTTATTCTCTCTCCGGAGGTTATGATGAATGTAGCCCGGCTTGGGATTTTGTCGCCAAACGGGAGGTGCAGAACCTTTGACAAAAACGCGGACGGGTACGTCCGGGGGGAGGGCGTTGGCGCTATTCTCTTAAAACCGCTTCACCGGGCGCTTCATGATCATGATCACATATACGCTGTTATAAAAGGGACTGCCGTTAATCATGGCGGAAAAGCGTCATCATTAACGGCTCCCAATTCCGATGCCCAGGCCCAGCTTCTTGTTACGGCCTATACCGACGCCGGGGTAGATCCTGCTGCCATTACGTATATTGAAGCTCATGGAAGCGGTACGGAATTGGGAGATCCAATAGAGGTTGAAGGGCTCAAAAAAGCATTCAGGGAACTGGAGACGGATTACGATAGCGGGCTCCAGGGGGGAAACTATTGCGGCCTGGGATCGGTTAAATCGAATATTGGCCACCTGGAGCCCGCGTCCGGAATCGCCGGTTTGTGTAAAGTAATTCTTGCCATGAAAAATAAAAAGATTCCCGGGAACCGTAATTTTAAAGAAATTAATCCGTATATTAATATTGGCGATTCTCCATTTTATATTGTGGAAAAAACAATCGATTGGCCCTGCCGGGAAAACGCGCACGGGAAACCGCTTCCCCGGCTTGCCGGGGTCAGTTCCTTTGGATTTGGCGGAACAAACGCTCATATTGTACTTGAGGAGTTTTCCGGTACTCCTGCGGAGCAGTCCGGAGTGGAAACGGGAGAGCCGCTTTTATTTGTTTTATCGGCAAAGAATAATGAGCGGCTCCATGAGGCCGCCAAAAACCTGGCCGATTATTTAAACGTTCTGCCCGAACATGAGCAGGGATCTTCTATTACTCTTCCGGATATCGCCTATACCCTGCAGACGGGGCGTCAACCCATGGAAGAACGGCTGGCTTGTATCGCTTCGAGCAGAGAGGAATTGCTTGAAAAACTAAGGCTTTTTAACCGGGAAAAAATCATTGAGAATGGGTACTGCGGCAGCGTATCGGAGCATAAAGAAAAAGCGGCTTTTTTGAGCAATGGAACGGAAAGTGAAGAGTTTATTAACATTCTTATCGACAATAAAAAATTTGAAAAGCTCGCGCAGATCTGGCTCTCCGGTATTGAGATCGACTGGAAATTACTCTACCCGGAGAACCTGCCAAACCGGGTTTCGCTTCCTACGTATCCCTTTGCGAAAGAACTCTATTGGATACCCGACCATAATTCAAGAGGACGTGGAGAGAAACCGGGAAGCGCGGAAAAACTGCATCCATTGATTCACCGGAACATATCAACAGTAACAGAAGTAAAATTCACGACCCGCCTCTCAGGGAATGAGTTTTACTTGCGTGACCATGTTGTAAACGGGCAAAAGGTTTTACCCGGCGCGGCGTATATTGAATTAGCCCGTGCCGCAGCAGAGATCGCCGGAGAAAGAGAAACGCGCGTTCTGAAAAATATAGTCTGGGCAATACCGGTTACGGTAATCGATACTTCGGTAGATCTTTTTATCAACCTTTACCCCGAACATGACCTGGTTGATTACGAGATGCATACAAAGGGAGTCGACAACGAACGGGTTATTCACTCCCAGGGCAGGGTCCTCACCGGCGTTCCCGCAGAAGAGGCGGATCCCGGCTTCATTGATATAGCGGCAATTCGAAAACGATGCTCTTCATTGAGGGAGGTGGACCGCTTTTATGAGCTGTACCGGGAACGGGGCCTGGACTACGGCCCGGCATTTCAGCCAATCCGGGAGTTAGTATGCGGTCCCCGGGAAGCGCTTTCGTTCCTGGTTCTGCCGCGTCTTCTTGTAACGGATATGAGCAAATTTATTTTACACCCCACACTCATCGACGGCGCGTTACAAACTATTATTGGTCTGGAGGATACGCTGGCAATGGAATTCGATATGGAATTTAACAATACCGTGTATCTCCCTTTTTCCATAGGAAAAATTGAGCTGGTGAAATCTCTTGTTGAAAGGTGTTATGCGCATGTCGTTCTCAGTGAACGAACAGCGGCCGGCGGAATGGAGGTAAAGAAATTCAACATCCGGATCGCAGATGAAACCGGGAAAATCCTGGTAACCATAGATGACTTTTCAGTACGGGCGTTTCAACGGGATACAGGGAAAACAGATGAAACCTTAGAGAGCATGAAAGACGCGAAGGTTAAAGAGATGTTAAAAAGATTGGAATCAGGTGATTTGACTGAAGAAGAAGTTGAAAAATATCTGGAGGCTCTTTATGGATAAATCGCGTGACGTAGCGGCAAGAAGAAAAGAGATCCTTCAGCAGGTCGCGGAACACCGAATAACTCCGGAAGAGGGATTTAAACAGGTAAAGGAACTGCATCGGCAGACTGTCCCGGCTCCCCCGAAAATAGAGAAAATATATTTTCATAACGTATGGAAACCGGCAGCAGCAGCCGCGGAAAATATTGATCCCGGCGAATTAAAAAATGTTTTAATTTTTGATACCGACCGGCAAATAGCTCATCAGCTCGCGAAATACCTGGAGCGCGAAAAGAACGACGAATCCGGGATACAGGTAGTAATGCCCGGTAAAAAGTATACGAATTCCGGCAGTGGAGTATTTACGATTGACCCCGGCAATCCGGACGATTATAAGCTCCTTGTTGACGATCTGGAACAGGGCTCCATGCTTCCCGCTGATATTGTACACCTCTGGTCGCGGAAAGAGTTTATTCCGTATGAAAACAGGATTCGCGAACAACTTACTATGGGACTCTATTCTGTTTTTTTTCTGAGCAGGGCTTTGTTAGAGCAGGGGATTACAAAGAGAACCAGGTTTTTTTATTTTTTCTCAAATGATACAAATAAATTTCAGCCGCTCTATGGAGCAGTGAGCGGGTTTGCGAAAACAATTAACCGCGAAAATCCGCGCTTTATTGCCAGAACCATTGAAGTAACAAAAACAGAAAAAACAGAGTTCGGGGCTGTGGTATTTACGGAGTTAAAAAGCCGGAATACAGGCTCTGTTGAAATTCAGTATGATGGCGAGCTCCGGTATGTCAAACGGCTGAGAGAGACCGGTATTTATTGTGAAATAAAACGGGTGCCCGTTATAAAAGAAAATGGCGTATATATTATAACCGGCGGGGTCGGCGGGTTGGGATTGATCTTCGCGGAGTATATCGCGAAGCAGGCAGCGGTTACGCTGGTTCTTGTAGGCCGCTCAGAGCTTGATTTTAAAAAAGAAGTAAAGCTTACGGTATTGGAATCCTTTGGCGCTGAGGTTGTGTATCTTAAGGCGGACATATCCAGGCCTGAAGATGCCGCGTATGTCATTACTGAGACAAAGGCACGGTTTAAAGAAATACAGGGAATCATTCATTGTGCCGGAGTAACTCGTGACGCTTTTGTTCTTAAAAAAACAGCCGGAGAAATCTCTGATGTTTTGGCCCCAAAAGTGTATGGTACTATTTACCTCGATGAAGCCGCTCATGGGGAAGACCTGGATTTTTTTGTACTGTTTTCGTCGTTGTCCGGAGTCCTGGGCAATCCCGGTCAATCGGATTATGCCTTTGCGAACATGTTTATGGACATATATGCCGGGTACCGTGACAGTCTTCAGCAAGAATCGAAACGTTCCGGTAAAACTCTTTCAATAGATTGGCCGCTATGGGAGAAAGGTGGTATGCTGGTGAGCGAGCCGACTCAGGACTGGATGAGAGAAAAACTCGGGATGATACCCCTTGCGGAGGAAGATGGTATTCAGGCATTTGAAGAAGGGCTCATGATTGACCGGTCTCAATTAATTATTATTGAAGGAGTAAAAGAAAAAATTTTAGATTTTCTTTATGTACCGGAAACTATTGCGCAAAAGAGCAGCCCTCTTAAACAGGACAAAACGGTATTGCAGGAGAGAACAGAAGAATTTTTAAAAGAGATCCTGTCCGAAGAGACAAAGATCGGGATCCATAAAATCAAATCCGCCGAGGGATTTGAAAAATACGGTATTGATTCTGTCTTGATTATATCATTGATTAACCGGCTTGAAAAAGATTTTGGTGAATTATCAAAGACCTTGTTTTTCGAGTACCGGAATATCTATGAACTTGCGAAGTATTTTATTGAAAATCATCGCACAACCGTAATGGCACTATCCGGGGTCCATACTGTTTTTGTTCCGGAAACTCATAAACAAGATTTTAAACAAGATTTTAAAGAGGGGGATAAAAGGGATTATAAAGAGGAAGATATCGCCATTATTGGTTTGAGCGGAAGATACCCCGGAGCAAAGAATGTTGATGAATTCTGGGAAAATTTAACAAAAGGAAAAGATTCAATTATTGAAATTCCGGCGGCTCGATGGGAAGAAAGCGCTCCGGATGGTATGTTTTGCAAATGGGGAGGATTTATTGATGATATTGATGTTTTTGATCCCCTGTTTTTTAATATATCACCGCGGGAAGCAGAAAAAATGGACCCCCAGGAACGCCTGTTCCTGGAAATAGCCTGGGAGACTATTGAAGACGCCGCGTATACAAGAGCTGCTCTATCAAACAATTGTGTTGGTGTCTTTGTGGGAGTTATGTATTCGGAATACCAGCTTTACGGCGGGTCCTCATCCTATGCTTCAATAGCGAACAGGGTCTCATATTTTTTTAATTTCAATGGGCCAAGTCTCTCCCTTGATACCATGTGCTCCTCATCACTTACGGCAATCCACCTTGCCTGCCGCAGTATTCAAAGCGGCGAATGCGACCTGGCACTGGCGGGAGGAGTTAACCTGTCCATGCATCCGAGTAAATATCTTTTTCTCAACGAGGGAACATTCTTATCGAGTGACGGCCGCTGCCGGAGTTTTGGAGAAGGCGGTGACGGGTATGTTCCGGGTGAAGGCGTGGGGGCGGTACTGCTCAAACCTCTTCAAACGGCAGAGAAGGATGGCGATCATATTTATGGGCTCATAAAGGCAAGCGGCATCAATCATGGCGGTACCACAAACGGGTATACCGTTCCCAATCCGAATGAACAGGCAAACCTTATAACGGGTGTACTGCGAAGAGCGAATATTAACCCGGGAACGATCAGTTATATAGAAGCACACGGAACCGGAACCGTTCTCGGAGATCCAATAGAAATACGGGCCTTGAGCAAAGCATTTTTCCGGTATACCCGTGAACGGAATTTTTGTTCTATTGGATCGGTGAAGTCGAATATCGGCCATCTTGAATCGGCTGCCGGTATTGCGAGTCTCACAAAAGTGCTTTTGCAAATGAAAAATAAAAAACTGGTCCCTTCGCTTCATTCGGAAATTCCAAATCCAAATATCGATTTCAAAGAATCTCCGTTCTATGTGCAGCATTCTTTAGTTCCCTGGGAACAGCCCCGGGATTCCATTGGAACAGCGTCGGAAACAATATATCCCCGTCGAGCCGGAATTAGCGCGTTTGGAGCGGGAGGTGCTAACGCCCATATTCTTATTGAAGAATATGAAAATAAATTTGAGGATAAACATATAGAAAAAGCAGGGGAGAAGGATCAGTCTTTTGTGATTGTGTTGTCCGCGAAAAATAATGAAAGACTCCCGGCATACGCGAATAAAATTCTTCTTTTTTTGGAACAATTATTACGGCAGAATGCTGATATACTAAAAAAGATTGTAAGCGATATAACAAGCGCTGCTGCCGAATGTATCACTGTTCCTGAACATGAAATAGATTATTATGATGATATTCGAGAGTATGGCTTTGATCCCCTGACGATACGCTTATTAATTGACCGGGTTAATAAAAAATATAACATAGATATGCCGGCATCGGTCTTTTCAACTCATCCCGCGCTCTATTCACTGGCACAGTATGTATACGATTCCTTCAAGGAGACTATTTACTCGTATTATGGTTTTGATGAAGAGAGCCCCGGTCATTTTTCCATAACAAACTTTGCCTATACCCTGCAGCTTGGCAGGGAGGCTTTTGAAGAGCGGCTGGCAATTGCAGCGTCGAATGTTCATGAAATTATTGAGGGATTACGTTTGTATTGCAGTGGTGAAGAGCTGCCCCTGAATGTGTATACCGGCAGCAGCCGGCGGGGAGAATCCCGGGGATATATTGAAAATAAGGAATTGCACTCCCTCATCCGGAAGTGGGTGAGTGGGGAAAATGCTGCCTGGGACGTGTTCTATAAAGATAAAACTCCTAAAAAAATGTCTCTTCCGGTTTATCCCTTTGCCGGGAAACGGTACTGGGTCTCCGGTGTAAGAAGCCCTGTTCTTACGAGCGGTAAAAAACTTCATCCCTTACTCGACAGGAATGAGTCAACAGTAACGCAGGAAAAGTTTTTATTACGGCTTACGGGGGATGAATTCTTTTTAAAAGATCATATTATTGGGAATGAACCTGTTGTTCCCGGTGTTGTACATATAGAGATGGCCCTGGCTGCCGCTGAACTCGCGGCTGAACGGGAAATATCAAGCGTAAGAAAAATCGTATGGCTCCAGCCGCTCGCTGTTACCGGTTCGGGGTGTGAGATCTTGATCTGCTTGCAGCCACATGGTGATGGAATTGATTATGAAATAGTAAATCGTGATACGAAAAGACGAATCGTTTATTCCCAGGGAACAGTAGACTATGCTGCTTCCGCTGCACCCGGCGGGGATACTATCGATATTGAAGCAATAAAAAAACGGTGTCCCGCCGCTGCCAATGGAGATTCCGTCTATGATCTGTTCCGGCAGCGTGGGCTGCACTATGGCGTAAATTTTCGAACAATACGGGAATTACACTATAGTGATACCGAATCCCTGGCACTCCTTCAGCTCCCGGAAAAGCCGGTAGATTTCAGCAGGTATAAAATGTACCCTTCATTGTTTGATGGTGTTTTGCAATCGATTGCCGGATTCCTGAGCGCTTCGGATATTGAGCAGGGCACGCTCTTTCTTCCTTTTGAACTGGGCGCGATCCATATTATACAGGACCTTACTGAAAGTTGTTATGCCTATTGTGTCCCGGGTGAAGGGGCCGGTCCTTCGTCGGATACGAAGCGGTTTGATATCCGGGTTACGGATGAAACCGGCAGGCTCCTGGCGGAAATACTCGGCTTTTCTGTTCGGGAAAAACACCGGTCTTCCCGGGACGTGATATATTATAGAGAAGTCTGGAAAGATTCATTCAAAGATCCGGCAATTGTACCGGCTGGCGGGGATGAGTTCCCCGGGTATATACTGCTCTTTGATACAAATAAGAATTTGTATCAACGCCTGGCGGAACTGCTTCCCGGAACCGGACTGGTGCTGGTGAAGCCTGGAAAGGAATACCAGGCACTTGGTAATAATACCGCAGTGCTGAACCCGGCTGTGGAGAGTCATTATCACGACCTGTTTGAATCCCTTATAAACCAACATTCTTTTCCGGCAGCCATTATCCACAACTGGTCAAAGGAATCTTTTAGTATAAATAATACCAATGAGAAAAAAATCTCCCATCATCTTGCAAGAGGGTTTTATTCCGTCTTTTATATTTGCCGGGAGCTGTTGAAATATAAACCGCCTCACCAGCTAAAAATACTCCATCTCTATTATTCAGCGTTGAACAGTAGCGAGCCTCTTTCTGCGGCAGTGGCCGGTTTTATGAAAACTGCGGCTATGGAGTATCAAAAGTTTTTTTTAAAGTCGGTACATATTGAATCGGGCATCAATAAAACAACTCTTGCCGAAATTCTTCTAACTGAACTGGAACAGGAAGACCGTGACACTGTTGAGATCCGGTATACTGCAAATGGACGGCAAATAAAAATTCCGGAAGAGATCGCGGTTCCTGCCGGGAGTCAAGCACCGGCGGTTTTCAAGGAGAAGGGCGTATATGTTATTACCGGCGGTACCGGGGGGCTGGGCCTTATTTTTGCTGAGTACATCGCGAAAACAGTTCCTGCCGTGCTCGTCCTCCTGGGCCGTTCTCATCCCGGGCCGGAGCAGCAAAAAAAGATTCGGGAGCTGGAGACCGCCGGCTCGGAAGTCCTGTTTTTGCCCGGAGATATATCACAGGGCGAAATTACGAAAAAGATCATCGCGGAAGTCAAATCACGCTATGGGGCAATAAACGGGATTATTCACAGCGCGGGTATTACCAGGGATTCGCTTCTTGTTCATAAAACACCGGAAGAGATTGAATCGGTACTGGGGGCAAAGGTGTTCGGCACGATTAATATTGATGAAGCGCTCAAAGATGAACCCCTTGATTTTTTTATTCTCTTTTCGTCCGTATCAGCAGTTACGGGAAATCCGGGGCAGAGCGATTACGCGTTTGGCAATGATTTTATGGATAATTTCGCGGAGTATCGCGCGGAACTGGTACGGAATAAGGAGAGGAGCGGGAAAACCGCGGCTATCAATTGGCCTCTCTGGGAAGAAGGCGGAATGAGCGTCCATGCCGAAACAAGGGACGTATTAAAAAAAGCCCTGGGTATTGTCCCTTTATCGACAGGTACCGGGTGCAGAGCGTTTTTACACGCCGTATCTCTTGCCGGAAACCAGTTAATTGTTCTTGAAGGGGATGGGCAGTCAATCAGGCGTAAGCTGCCTGGCGGTGAAAAACAAAACAAGCCGGAAGCGGCGGCAGTCCATGGAGTAAAGGAAATCCGGAGTCTGCTGCAGGAAGACCTGGTAACACTGGTCTGTGCTATTCTAAAACTGGAGAGAGAGGATGTTGATATAAACGAAGAGATGAGCCATTACGGGTTTGATTCTGTTTCATTAACGGAGTTCGCGAATTCCGTTAATGAAAAATGTAATCTCGATGTTACTCCTGCGCTCTTTTTTGAATATTCTTCAATTGACCGGCTAACAGTCTATTTGCTGGAACAGTATACGGAAATCCTTCAGCAACGGTACCCTGTATACAGTCCCGGCGAATATTCTGAGATCCCTGAATGGGAAGAACCCACTGTTCCGGAAATTCCATCGAGATTTTTTCCCCCCGAGGAGACCGCTGAGAATAGCCCGGTGGCGGTCATTGGCATAAGCGGTGTTTTGCCCCAGTCCGATGATCTTGAAATATTCCGGGAGAATCTTGAGGCCGGAAAAAACCTGGTAACTGAAATTCCCTCCGATCGATGGGACTGGCGGGAGTTTTACGGCAATCCCTTATATGATCCCAATACCACTAATTCCAGGTGGGGAGGTTTTTTAACGGCCGTTGATGCTTTTGACGCCTCCTTCTTCGGCATCTCTCCGCGAGAGGCGGAGCTTATGGACCCGCAGCACCGGATCTTCCTGGAAGTTATATGGAAAACCATTGAGGACGCGGGCTACTGTCCGGCTGATTTAGCAGGAACCGGAACAGGATTGTTTGCCGGCGTCGCTGCCATGGATTACCTGGAACTGCTGCAAACGCATACCTCGGGAATAGAAGCATATACGTCCACGGGAAACGCTCATTCTATGCTGGTAAACCGGGTATCTTATTTGCTCGATTTTCATGGTCCCAGTGAACCGGTGAATACTGCCTGTTCAAGTTCACTGGTGGCAATTCACCGGGCAGTTGGTGTTATACAAAGTGGTGAATGTGAATACGCTCTTGCCGGCGGCGTTAATGTTATACTCAGCCCGGCTCCCTATATCTCGTTCAGTAAAGCGGGAATGCTCAGCTCCGATGGAGCCTGTAAAACATTTGATAAAGACGCGAACGGGTATGTTCGAGGTGAAGGAGCAGGCGCGGTACTGTTAAAATCACTGGCCCGGGCAAAACAGGACGGCGATTATATCTACGCGGTAATAAAAGGAAGTGCTATTAATCATGGCGGGTACGCGAATTCTCTTACGGCTCCCAATCCCAATGCCCAGGCTGAGTTAATAATACGCGCCTATGAAAACGCCCGTATTGATCCCGCTACAGTGAGGTATATTGAAGCTCATGGGACCGGGACTGTTCTGGGAGACCCGGTTGAAATAAACGGGTTAAAAAAAGCCTTTAGCGTGTTATTCAAAAAAAGAGCTTCAACAAGCATACCGAACGCGTCTTGCGGGATTGGATCGGTAAAGACAAATGTGGGTCACCTGGAAACCGCTGCCGGTATCGCGGGGATCCTAAAAATAATACTTTCTATGAAGTATAAAAAACTGTACGCCCAAATCCATATGAAGGAAATCAATCCCTATATTTCCCTGGAAGACAGTCCTTTTTATATTCAGAATGAGACAACACCCTGGCATCAAGTTACGGATGCTCATGGCGTGCCGGTTCCGCGGCGTGCCGGTATCAGTTCTTTTGGATTTGGCGGGGTGAATGCCCATGTAATTCTTGAAGAGTATCCCCGGAGGGAGAGAGTAAAAAAAGATTCCGGTGTTTGCCGGCTTTTTGTTCTTTCCGCCCGGGATGCGGACGCGCTTACGCGGTACGCGGAAAACCTGGTCCGGTTTATAAATAAAATGAAAGAACGAGTGGAGCCGGAGGAACCGCCTCTTGACCTGGTTGACCTGGCATACACCTTACAGCTTGGCCGGTCTCCAATGGAGGAACGTCTGTCCCTGGTCGCGTCAAACTATGATGAGCTGCTTGCCAAGCTCGACGCTTTTTTGCAAAACAATGCGCATGGCAGTCTTTTCTTTCGCGGAAATAACCGTAACAATGAGTTTAAGCAGGGACATATTATAGACGGAATCGAAGGAGAAGAATTCATTACAATACTTATCAACAATTCAAATTTTGAAAAACTGGCCCGGCTGTGGGTAAACGGGATAACAATACCCTGGGAACTATTGTATCCCTCGGAAAAACCAAACCGGGTTCCTCTGCCAACCTATCCTTTTGCAAAAGAACGGTATTGGCTGCCCTTAGCTCCCGCTAATACGGAAACTGCCGGGAGTGATACTCTTAAGGATCTCATTAAAATTATTTCAGGAAAATTAAAAATCGATCACAAAAATCTGAGCGGAAATTCCCGCCTTGATGAAACAGGTATTACCTCAATACTTTTTATAGAGTTACTACAGGAAATAAATAATCATTTTGGTGTTGATCTTCTTTTAACCGGCATTGCCGGTATTACTACGATTAAAGAACTGGCAGACTATATTGCTGCGGGAGAAGATCCTGAAGAGCCTTTGCTCGTGCCGGCGGAAAAGACCGGAACCGGCAGTAGTTTTATAAACAACTATAAACAGGCTTTTTTAAATTATAATACGATGGATATCTTTTTTATAAAAACCGCTTCCGAAGTCCCAATCGAATTCTTTACCTGCGGGACCGGAGAACCTGTTTTATTGCTCCTTCCGATCGATTGTAATGCCGCGGCCTGGAAAAACCAGGTTAATGAATTATCGAATAATTTTAAAATAATGATACCGCATTACCCCGGCTACGGAAGAAGTCCGTTTAACAACGCCTTAAGCAGCTTTGAAATATTCGCGGAAAATATAATGGGCATTTGTGATATATTAAATAAAAACAGACCGGTTCATGTTGTTGGCTGGTCTTTGGGGGGATTCATCGCTCAAATTATGGCGAGTAATTATCCGGAGAAAATTAAATCCCTCACCCTGGTGAATACAACCGCGAAACTGGAAGCGAGCAACTCTATTGAGAGTGTGCATAAGATTATTGGTCTATTAAAAGAAGATTTTTGTTCTCATAAATCAGAAGCGGAAGAAGATCTGTTTTCTATTATTAAAGCTACGTATAATGTTAATATAATTCTTCATTATTTTTCCCTGGTTTTACAGTCCAACCTGCGGGACCTGCTTCCCCGTATTACTGCTCCGGCTTTAATCATTTCAGGAGCTTGCGATAAACTGACCACTCCCGAAAATAGTGAGTTTCTTCATGATTCAATACAACATTCCGAATATTATAAACTGGAAGGGGCCGGTCATTATATTCCGCTGCATAATTATCAATATTTCAATGAAAAGCTTACTGAATTTATCCGTTCTCATTAAGAAAAACTTGACAATTTTTGATTTTTGGATTAACAATAAGAGATCAAATAATTTACCGGGGTCTATTAATGATTAAATTGAAAGGGTATTCCATACGTAATAAATTGTATGAAAGCCCGGAAATCGAGATTTATAAAGGTGAAAGAGAGGAAGATAAAAAACCGGTTATTATTAAGGCGATCAAAACAGAATTTCCCGCACCGCAGAATATAGAGTTCTTTGAACATGAATACAAAATTACTCAAAAAGCAGCTACTCCCGGCATGGTCAAATCCCACGCGTTGGAGCATGTTGGGCATAGTAAAGTTATTATCCTGGATGATTTCGATGGAATATTGCTCAGTGAATATATCGCTTCCCAAAACCACGGTTTAAGCAATAGTCTTCAAATCGCGGTTGAGATTATAAAGTGTATTGGTGATTTACATAAAAAAAGTATTATTCATAAAGATATCAGGCCGCAGAATATTATTATAAACCCGGAAACAAACAGGGTTACTATTACGGGTTTTGGGATTGCCGCTGAAGTGAGAAGAGAAACCCAGACCGCGGTTAACCCCGAAAAAATAGAAGGGAATCTTGCTTATATTTCTCCTGAGCAGACCGGCAGAATGAACCGTTCTATTGATTTCCGTTCCGATTTTTATTCTTTTGGAATTACCCTCTATGAAATGCTTTCGTTTCAACTTCCCTTTGAAACTCAAGATAAAATGGAATTGGTTCACTCTCATATCGCGGTTACCCCTGTTCCTCCCATCAAAATAAATCGTGGTATTCCAAAAGCCGTATCGAATATTATAATGAAACTTCTTTCGAAAACAGCGGAAGAGCGCTACCAGGGGGCTTCGGGAATACGGTTCGATCTGGAAAAATGCTATCAGCAATTAAACACAACAGGAAATATTGAAGATTTTTTGGTTGGACAAAACGATATTTCCGAACAATTCCAGGTTCCTGAAAAACTATACGGAAGGGATGCTGAAATTGATCATTTACTGCATATTTTTGAGCGGGCTTCATTTGGGAATAAAGAAATTGTTTTTTACTCCGGTGTTTCCGGTATTGGTAAGTCTACACTTATTAATGAGATGCAAAAAGCGATTGTTGAGAAAAGAGGGTTTTTTATTTCCGGAAAATTCGACCAGTATAAAAAAAATATTCCCTATACCGCTGTAATCCAGGCTTTCCAGGGATTGTCCCGGCTGCTGCTTACGGCTAGTGAAGAGGAATTAATCCTGTGGAAAAAAGATATTCTAAAGGCCGTGGGCAATAACGGCCAGGTGATAATTGACGTTATTCCGGGAATGGAACTTATTCTCGGCGAGCAGCCCCAGGTTCAGATTCTTCCGGCTGCGGAAGCGCAAAACAGGTTCAATATGGTCTTCCAGGACTTTATTAAAGTCTTTACGAAAAAAGATCACCCCCTGGTTCTTTTTCTTGATGACCTGCAATGGGCGGATCTCGCGAGTCTACAGTTGCTGGATGTATTGTTAGGTGATGCTGAGTTGAGCTACCTGTTGTTTATTGGCGCGTATCGTGATAATGAAGTATATGATACTCATCCTTTTATATTGGCCCGTGAAAAAATGAAAGAATCCGGGGTCGCATGGGAGTCGGTTTCCCTCGCGCCCATAACGATAAGTGATATAAGCCTCCTCCTGGCGGACACGCTTCAGTGCAGCGCGTTAAAAACAGAAGAGCTCTCTTTGCTCATACATACAAAAACCGATGGAAATCCTTTTTTTGTAAAAGAACTGATAAAAAGTTTGTACGATAATGACCTGGTTGAATTTAAAAAAGAATGGGTATGGGATATAACAAAAATTAACCAGGTTGCCATAACAGACAATGTTGTGGAACTCATGGCTGAAAAAATAAAAAAACTGCGCTGGGATTGTTTAGCGGTAGTAAGAATCGCGGCCTGTATTGGGGTTAAATTTTACCTGGATACGCTCGCTCTTGTGCGGGGAGCAACAATCGATGAAACATTTGAGTATTTAAAAGAAGCAATTAATGAAGGGATGATCGTTAAAGTAAAAGATAATTTTAATTTTGTCCATGACAGGGTTCAGGAAGCTGTATATACGCTCATTAGTGAAAAAGAAAAAAAACAACTTCATTATAGAATTGGCAGTATACTACTCCGAAATGCCAAAAAAAAGAATATTCTTGAAGAACGGATCTTCAGCATCGTAAGCCAGTTAAACCTCGCGAAAGAACTGGTTCGAGAGGAAGAAAAAAAAGAGATAATAGAGTTAAATTTTCGGGCAGGCCGGAAAGCAAAGGCGGCTACTGCCTTTGATGCTGCCATTGGCTTTTTTAAAGACGCGAAAGAACTCATTCCGGCAAATTCCTGGGAAACGTTTTACGATGTTACCCTGTTGTTGTTTACGGAATGGTCGGAAGCGGAGTACATGGCTACAAATTTTGAAGAGGCCGAAGAGTTATTTAGTATTACCTTAAAAAACGCGAAAAATTTGCTCGATAAAATTGAAGTGTACGGGCTTGAGATTGAGTATTTTTCAATGCAGCAGAAGAATGAAGATGCGGTCAATAGCAGCCGGGAAGCCCTTAAACAGCTTGGCGTTTCCATTCCAAAAAAAGCAACAAACCTTTCTGTGTTATTCGCCATATTAAACGCGAAAAGAATATTCCGGAAAAAGGATATGAAAAGTCTTCTTGAATTACCGGAAATGACCGATCCCCGCTACCTGGCTGCTATCAACATTATGTTAAAGGTTCTTCCTTCGGTATATATTACCGACACGCTTCTTATTATTCACTATGGTATAAAGATGGTTGAGTTATCCGTAAAATACGGCAACAGTCCTAAATGCACCTATGCCTATGGGTCATATGGAGCCATTCTTGCTTCAATTATAAATGATTATTCCGGGTATGACTTTGGAAAATTGTCATTGCAGCTTGCGGAAAAATACGGAAACAGACTTATGCTGGGAAAAGTATATTTTCAATACGCCTGTTTTTTAGGGCACTGGAAGGAACACCTTCGGAATAATATCGAATACTGTAAGAAAAATCGCGATTATTCTTCGGAAACAGGGGATTTACAGATTTTAGGGTATTCATATTACCAATTAATAATGGCGAATTTTCTTCTCGGTGAAAATTTGTCCAAAATCAAAGACCAAATTATCATTAAGTATTCCTCCGGTCTTGACCGGATTAATCAGCCCGGGATCCTTTTTTATTTTAACGTGTGGAAACAAACAATTTTAAATTTATTGGGAGAATCGGAGGACCGTTTAACACTCAAAGGTGATTCATATAATGAAGAGACCTCTCTCGGGATTTTCTACGAAACGAATGATTTTCTAAGTATCGCTTTTCTTGTCTATAATAAACTGGTTCTTTATTATCTCTTTGGCGAGTATACTCGCGCGTTGGAGTTATGCCGGGCGGAAAAAGAACACGCCGAGGCCATGATCGCCATGCCCGTGTTTTTGTTTTATCATTTTATTACGGCGCTTATTCTTTCTGCCGCATATTGGGAAGCCGACAAAAGTGAAAAAAGAAAAAACCTCAAAGAGTTAAAACGGATCAGGAAAAAATTTAAACTCTGGGGTGAAAATAATCAGTATAATTATTATCATAAATTAATTCTCATTTCCGCGGAAATAAACCGTATTGAAGGCAGGTTTGCTGCTGCGTCGGAATTATACGATGAAGCTATCCGGGGAGCTCATAAAAACGGGTATACCCAGGAAGAGGCTATGGCGAATGAATGCGCCGCGAAATTTTATCTCGCCAATGGAAATGAACTGAAAGCCGCGGAATATATGACCGAAGCGTATTATTGCTACCGTACCTGGGGAGCCTTAACCAAATTAGAAGACCTGGTGGAGAAATTCCCCATGCTGGTTAAAATTAAAAGCAGTGAAAAACCGCTGCGTCCGCTTTTGACCGCGAAAACGGAGACCGGGATATTTTCTGTTTCCACTACAACAAAATCCGAAGAGCTGGATCTTTCTACGATCCTGAAAGCATCCCAGGCTATTTCCGGTGAGATTGTTCTTACGAACCTGCTGGAAAAAATGATTAAACTTGCCATTGAAAATGCCGGGGCTCAAAAAGGGATTTTGATCCTTGAAGACAGGGGGAAACTTCTTATTGAGGCCAGGGGGGATTTGCAGAAAGGGATTATCACTACCATGGAATCATCCCCCGTGACCGCCAGCAGTGATATTCCCATATCGATTATTAATTATGTTGCCAGGGTTAAGGAAAATGTTTTGTTAAATGATACGGATGATGACCGGAAGTTTTCCTCGGATCTCTATATCAAAGAATATAAACCAAAATCGGTGTTATGCGTTCCCATTGTAAACCAGGGGAAACTTTCCGCTATCCTGTACCTGGAAAACAATCTTCTGACAGGTGCCTTTACTCCCGAACGGCTGGAGCTGCTTACCATGCTCTCTTCGCAGGCTGCTATTTCTATTGAGAACGCCAGGCTCTACGCGAACCTGGAGAGCACGGTCGAAGAAAGAACCGCTGCCTTAAGAGAAACCCGGGACGAGCTCTGGGGTGAGATGCAGCTGGCGAAAAAGATCCAGACCGTTCTTGTGCCCCAGAAGCCTGTTATGGAGGGGTATGAGATCGCGGCAAGTATGGAGCCCACTGATGAAGTCGGCGGCGATTATTATGATGTTATTCATTCCGGAGACAGGAACTGGCTGGTTATTGGTGATGTTTCGGGCCATGGGGTCCCGGCCGGGCTCATTATGATGATGGTCCAGACCGCGATCCATGTTACTATCAGCCAAAACCCGGAGCTTCCTCCGTCGGAGCTCCTAACGATTATAAATTCTACTATCAGCGCGAATATCCGGAAGATAAGCCCCGACCGGTACATGACCATTACTGTTCTGGCTGAATCGCAAAAGGGCGAGTTTATTTTTTCCGGCCTCCACGAAGATATTTTTATTTACCGGGCTGCCTCCGGCACTGTTGACCTTCTTGAGACCGGCGGTTCCTGGATTGGGCTCATCGATGATATTACGGGTATGCTGCGGAATGACCGGCTTGCCCTGGAACCGGGGGACGTAATGCTCCTTTATACCGACGGTATTACCGAAGCCTGGCATACTAATTCTATCCCGGGAAAACGGACCGTTGAAGACCATATGTACGGCATAAACCGTTTAAGCGAAGTGTTCCGCGCTCTTGGTGAAAAACCGGTAGAGGATATCAAGCAGGGGATTGTCGATTCCATGAAAGAGTTCCCTCCCCATGATGATGTTACAATGGTTGTTGTTAAGAGACTGTAGGGGAAGAGATTTTTTAATAATATTTTTTCTTGACATTACCCGGTTGTGTGTTTATGTGAACATTGAAGAGGATGTATACAGGAAAAATATCCGGATAAATTTATTTTAATCGGGGAAATAATAGAAGAAAAGATTTCGGAATCCAAATACAGAGTATTGGAAGGGAAGGTTCCGGAGATCAGTGATGACCCGAAAGAAATAAGAAAGGCATACCGAGATTATAAAAGTCAAGGGATGAATGTGCTCTATTCTCTTCCGGGAACTCCCATGCATATAGGGTATACAGGGGTTTATTGGTACGGATGTTTTAAGTCGCTTCACTTTTACAATTGATTTCTTCAAACAAAAAGTCGATTTCTTTATTTGATTTTTAATCCCCTATGTTAAAGACAAATCCTGCGATATTGCCTCAAATTTAGACATCAAAAAAGAGTTTTTAAAAAAAATCATAAATTCCTGTTGTTCATTCCCCTACAGGTGGCGTTCATTCGTAATTCCTTGCCTCCTAATACATCTTTGATTATATTCAAAATATCTTTTTGCAGATGCTTAAAGTTTCATGTTTTAAAAGAAAATATAATTAAATAATAATAAGAGGTTAAATCAATGAACAGACTTGTTAAATCAAAGTTTAATATTATAGGGCTCCTGTTTCTTTCAGCAGCGTTATTATTTCAGGGTTGTTTTGCCGGAGACGACGATCCCGATACACCGGGTGGGGATGGTACTTTTGGTGTGGATGGTGTAGTTACTCATGCTAATGCGGCCGGAGGAGTTGATAAGGATGATCGTGGGAACTCGATATATGCAGCAGATGATGGTTCGGTATACGTTACCGGAATCAGTTCCAACGGTACAAATTATGATATGATTATTTGGAAGTATAAAAGTGATGGTTCTCTTGACAGCAGCTTTTCCGGTGATGGAATTGTAGTCTATGACGGCGGCGCGGACGATAAAGGATATGCAATTGCCTCAGACGGAAGTGACGCACTCTATATTGTTGGAAAGAGTAGTAACAAGATGACTATCTGGAAGTATTCAACTGCAGGAGAACCGGTTAGCGGTTTTGGGTCCGGCGGAATAGTAACCGGCAGTGACAATAGTTGCGCTAACTCCTTGTATGTAAGAAGCGGTTCAATTTTTGTTGCCGGAGACAGTGGAAATGATATGGCTATCTGGAAGTATTCAGATGAGGGAGTTCTTGATCCTGGTTTTGACAGTGATGGAATTGTAACCCATGATGGCGCTGCCGGTGGAACTGGTATAGATAGTGGAAACTCCATATATGTAGACAGTGATGGTTCCGTATATGTTGCCGGGGATAGTCAGGCCGCTAGCGGCATGCGTATCGCAATCTGGAAATATACAAGTACCGGAGCTCTTGATGATACCTTTTCCGGTGATGGAATTGTTCTCTCCGGCTCTGGCTCAGATAATTCCGGCAGATCTATTTATATGACTTCCAGTGGGATATATGTTACCGGAAATATTGATGATAGTGCTGATAGTACTGTTAAGATGGTAGTATACAAGTACAATCATTTTGGAACTCTTGATGATACTTTTTCCGGTGATGGAATTGTAACATATAATGATGTTGCCGGTGCCAGCGATTATTCTTTCGGCTATTCAGTATACGTATCAGATGACGATAAAGTATATGTTGCAGGGAGTGTTCAACTTTCCGCAACTGGTGAAGATATGACAATCTGGAAGTTTAATAGCGACGGTTCCCTTGATACTTCTTTTGATGATGATGGTGTTATTACGCATAATAGCGCAGCCGGCGGCAACGAAGAGGATTGCGGAAGATCTATGTATGTTGCGGCAGACGGGTCTGTTTATGTTACCGGTTTTAGTGAAAAGGTTGAAAATGATGAGGATATGGTAATCTGGAAATATTAATAATTTCAGGTAACCGTAAAGAAAGGACACCTCCAAAAGGACGTCTCTCAGGACCAAACCCTTTTCCGGAGCATCTTCGGAAGCAGACCCCGGTATCACCACAGTTTCTGACCTATTTTTCCCGGCCATCCGGTCCCTGAGCGGAGCCGAAGGGCCGGGTTCGCACTCTCAAGAAACTCTTTTTAAATAGGGCTGGTTTCCGGAAATTTTGGCCCCAGGGCGTTTGTGTGTAGGGGCCTAATCCCCTATATCAAAAACAAACCCGGCCGCGGTCCCGGGTCTGTTTTTATCCCGTTCTATCCTTTTAAAAAACTGCTCTTTATCCAGTTTATAGGTCGATAAAAAAAGTTTTAAGGGCGGAAGATTTTTTTCTCTTTCACGGATGTTGTTGATCTCATTAAAAATAATTCCCGAATTATTGATGGCCCGGGGATCATACCAGATGCCCGAGAGCGCTTCGGAGTCGATAATTTCTTTAAAAAGGGTTTTGCTTAAAAAACTGAGATTCTTTAAATTTCGAAGGACAAATATAATAAGGCGGATGAGGATCCTGTTTGTGGCAGGAAGCAGGAAGAGTTCGTGCGCCGGGGATTGTTGATACCGGTGGAGCGTCTCCAGGGCCCGGTAATTAAACGAAACAAACGCGATATGGTTTTTTATCACCCTGCATTCTTCCGGAGAAAGCCCCGCGGAAGTGATGCAGCCGTCAATGGTTTCAAGAGTCTTTTGAATAAGTTTTTTTTCAGTACCTTTTGGGTCCAGCTTGCGCGCGAAGCGGCATTTGATTTCCAGGAAAAGAAACCGGGTTTTGTAATAGCCGGATTCAATAAAGAACGAAAGTATTTTTTCGAACGTGTTTTGTTTGAGATACTCAATCGTGGGGGAGGGGAGCTTGTCTGCCGGTTCATCATGGGTAACGTAAATAACTCCTTCGGGACCGACAGTGCCGGAAAGATCAATTCGCAGATCAATTTCAACGCCGTCAAGACCCAGCGTTTCAAAGCTGTTTTGCATTAGAGTGCAGACATCGGCAGTATACCCGGGCCGGATCTTTTTTGAGTTTTTAGGATACCGGAGATGGTCACCGCCCCGGTGGCCCACCACCAGGGGACGATCCCGTGAAGTACCAAATATCTCCCCAATCCGGTGGAGATATTCGTCAATCTCGGACCGTGCCGATAGCCGCGCGATTTCACCGGGATTGCCAATACACAGGAACTGGCACAGCCGGGAGAAAAGAGAGGTGCCGGTTTTTCCCCGGGATGGTTCCATTTGTTATTGAACCCCCAGCATCTCTTTAGCCCTGGCAACCCCGTCAACAGCATCCTTGCCGTAAACGGCACCAATACTTTCCGCGTAGTCGTCATTAACAACAGCGCCGCCAATGAGCAGTTTGGCGCTAAGCTGCTCTTCGCGCAG
>JAAENB010000207.1 GCA_024224995.1 bacterium
CCTGTGAAAAGTCCCTGTCCCGCAAGGAAAGAATGACCATAGATAAGTTCTCCGAAATATGTGTTTTCTTTATGTTTTAATGTGTGATCAATAACATGGTGTTCAGGTCTGATTTCGTTATAGGAGCCTGTTATTCGCACGGCTGATGACCTGTTCAGTGTATATTTTGCCTCAACTTTTAACAGACCCGAAGAAGTGCTGCGGATTTCCTCCCATATAAACTTTTCTTCGCTGTCGGGCCATGTGAAACCTCCTTCGCCGTTAGATATGGCATAAGGTTTTCGGTTATCAGAAACACGGGCTGAGACAGTTACAAAGTCCTTGTAAGAGAATCTTCCTGATGCCTCAAGATAACGGGATTTTCCAGGTCTCTCATTTCCTCTCCGATCCTGGAGAGGCACGGGTCTGAGCGAATCCTCACTTCCCCAGAAACTCACCAGGTTGCATGATGTATCGTCTTCTTTTCCGTTGCGGCCGCTGACTGACAAAAAAGCATCCCAGTTGCCTGTATAGTGCCCCATATTAAGATAAAAGCCCCTTTGGTAACCAGGGGTTTCGTAGAGAATA
>JAAENB010000208.1 GCA_024224995.1 bacterium
AAAGTGGACTCGAATGAAAAAAAGATATTAGTGTTTACCAGTATGGGGCATTTTTTGACGCATTTTTTTATGCTGGTTTTTCCGGCATTGGTGATGCCCTTAATGAGGCATTTTTCACTTCCCCTGGACCGGGTTTTGGCAATCAGTTTTCCAATGTATTTATGCTATGGACTTCTTGCTGTTCCCTGGGGCTATTTGAGCGACCACCTGGGGCCGCGTAAGGTTATGGGGGCCGGTATCGCCATATCGGGCATGGGATTTATTGCCGCAGGGAATGCTCAGACCATAACCCAGCTGACTGTATTTCTATCTATAACAGGGATTGGTTGCTCGGCTTATCACCCTTCGGGCCTGGCGCTTTTGACAAAAGGGATCAAGGTACGGGGGAAAGCTCTTGGGATCAATGGGGTGTGGGGGAATCTTGGGATTGCAACTGCTCCCCTGGCCGCAGGCGTCCTTACTTATATTTTTGCCTGGGATAAAGCATTTTTTATAATAGGGGCTGTTGGGGTAGTCATTGGGATTGTTTCAATCGCGGCTCCGTTCTCTGTCTCCCGTAATGAAGATCTGCAAAAAGGGACTTTCATTGAAAAACGGGATGTGGTACGGCTTTTTCTGTTATTATGCTGCGTTATGCTTTTTTCCGGTTTAATGTACCGGGGATTTACCTTGATTCTTCCAACATTCCTGGAAAATCGTATGGCCGGATTCGCGTCCATTATGGATCTGTTATTGAAAAATTTTGTCAGCACCATCACCCCTGATGTAAAAACCCTGGCAGCCGCTCTTATTACCGGCGCGGTCTTTTTTATGGGAATGGGAGGCCAGCTTCTGGGCGGAAGAGTGGCAGACCGGAGAGATCTGAAGTGGGCATATTTTTTCTTTTTCCTTGCGGCCTTACCCTGCCTTTTCCTGTTGGGCCAGAGCCGGAGTATCCTGGTTATTGTATTTGCCGGTTTTTTTGTCTTCTTTACCCTGGGAATGCAGCCAATTGAGAATAGTCTTTTTGCCATGCTCACCCCTGCCAGGTGGCGGTCATTAAGCTTTGGCATTAAATTTACCCTGGTCTTTGGCGTGGGTTCTCTTTCGGTTTTCCTGGTAAACCTGGTGGAAGGGAGATATGGCCTGGACTATGTTATCTACCTGCTTTTGGGCTACCTGTGTATGATTTTATTTTTTATTGCCTTGCTGATATTCGTAAGCCGGGGTACTTCAGTGCGGCATGAGAGTTAGAGGAGAGGTTTTAAGAATTTAGTTTCATGGAGTTTTAATATGAAGAGTGTTTGTGTTTTTTGCGGGTCCAGTGTGGGGAGAGAGGAGAAGTACCTGGAGAGCGCGCGGCAGACAGGAGCGTTGCTGGCTGAGAAGAATATACGGATGGTTTATGGCGGCGCCAATGTAGGACTTATGGGGATGGCAGCGCGCTCCTGTACGGAGAATGGCGGAGAGGTTACGGGGGTTATAACTCAGGACCTGGTAACAATGGGCGTGGCTCATGACAGCCTGGCAGAGCTGCGCGTGGTAAAAACCATGCATGAACGGAAATCGCTCATGAGTGAGCTTGCCGACGGATATCTGGTTCTGCCCGGTGGAATAGGGACCATAGAAGAAGCCCTGGAAGTCTTTACCTGGATGCAGCTGGGACTCCACGTGAAACCCGTAGGCCTGCTGAATATTTCCTCTTTTTTCGATTATCTAATGAAATTCCTGCTCCATATGGTTCAAGAAGGTTTCCTGCGGCAGGAGCACTATGATATGCTCCTGATCAATGAAAATATAAATTCGCTGCTTAATTCCCTCATGACAATCAAACCCAAAAAGCTGGAAAAATGGTTCGACATAGAGGAGAACAGGACTGTGCAAAACAGGAGCAAGGTAAAAGGTAAAAGGTAAAAGGGACAGGTCATTTAGAGAATATTCCTTCTCTTGTAAATACCGGGAGCTGTGAGGGGATGTGTCAATAGAATGATGGAATACGGGAATGAAAGCTATATGCTTGACAAAGCTCATTTAAGAGTGTAAAATAAATCAAATACACTCCTGGGGAGGTTTCTGATGATACAAGCTGATATGTTCCTGTCCTATGCCATAGGAGCTACCTTTGCCTCGGCTGCTTTCCGCCAGGTAGAGGCTATGGACTCCAGCAATGACGCAAACGGTGAAAATAAAATTACTCCGTTTTATAGTAAATATTATGTTGTGACCCTTCTTTATTTTGCCTGTATCCTCACACCTATTGGCATCTGGGGATTCCTGCAGCATCCGCAATGGACTACCATGCAGGTGACGGCTACTATCCCGGCATGGCTTTTCTGTCTCTGGGGGCTAACGAATATCGGCATGGGCAGCCTGGGGTATTGGATAGCAGTCCGGTTTATTCAAAAAGGCAAGTATTATGCGGCTCATTTGCAATGGGTTGCGGGCTATTTCTTGCTGTTTTTTATTATGCTTCATGGATGGGACGGTCTGGGCTGGCAAAGATTGTTATATGATGCCGCCGCGAATAACGGCGCTTTGTGGAGCCCCGGAACATATTTGGGAACGGCCTTTCCCGCAAGCGGCGCGGGGATTTTTCTGGGGGCTATATTTGTTCTCCTGGCAGTACCGCTCTCTTTTGCCGTAGGAAAATGGATCAGGGAAGGGGCTCTCAAGGACAACACTGTGCCGGATAACAGCGTCCCCGGCGTGCTTTCACTTGCGTTAATATATACGGCCGGCGGTGTTACTGTTGTGAGTTTATCCTCCGCTGCAATTGCCTCTCTTATAATAATCGGGATTAGCAGCGTTTTAAATCTCATTGCCGGTTTCTGTATTGGGCTTCCCCTGTTCTTTGCCCTGTCCTGGTTTCTTTTGTTTAAAAAAGGCAGACCTTTTTATTTTATTATTAAGCAGCTGGTTCTAATAGAAGAATAGACCGTTAATAGAAAAACTGTGAGGCGTCTCACTCCAAACCTGATTCTCAACATTCCGCACAGACGGTATTATAAAAATTTTTATTATCATAATAATTTTGTTGACCGATTCTCCTGCTTTTAATTTATGTTCATTTACTATAAATTATATCTTATCGTGGAGGGTAAGGATGAATCCAAACAAAACAAAAATTATTAGTAGTGTTATGGCTATTGCTCTTTCTTTTGTTTTCACTTCCTGTGACAACAGCAGGGACGAGCGATTTGGCGCGAAAACTTTTCAGCCTCAGTCGGGAGGTGCTATTGGGAATACTGTTCGTAAGACACCGGACGGGGGAACCATTTTGGGCGGAAATAAGGGAACCGGGATCTGGCTTTCAAAACTGGACAGTTCCAATGCTGTTCAATGGGAAAAAACTTATGAATCGGCCCAGGAAAAAAGCTTCAGCGGCAGTGGAAAAATTCTTGTTCTTGATGAAGGCGGGTATTTATTTGTTACCGCTTCTTTGTGTTGTGGTGAAACAACCTATAATCCCCGGGTTCTGAAAATCAACAACGACGGTTCTGCTGCATGGGAAAAGTCTTATTTTTCAGGCGGGCCCGTTAGAGCTATTGACAGGAGCATGGATGGCGGATTTGTTATGGCCGGTAATCTTGGTATGGATGCCTGGGTTATTAAGATTGACTCTGCCGGTGAAATCCTCTGGCAAAAAAGTTATGATTTTAAAGAGATTAATTCCATTAAAGCTGTTCCTTCCGGAGGATATGTTGTTAGTGGTTCGGAAATCAAAAGCGGTTATTTAGATGATATTTCTATTGTTATGATAATTGATGAAAACGGCGCTGTGGTTTCCGGCAGAGAGTTTGGAATAGATGGAGACCGTTTTGAAACCGCTTCTGTTGGCGTTGCTTCGGACGGGTCATATTTTGTGAGCGGTATGTATGCAGAGAGAACGGATGAGACTCCTGATCCCGATGATTGCTGGGTTATGAAGCTTAACAGCAGCCTTGACATTGTGTGGTCAAAAGCCTATGACTATAATACCGAAACAGACTCCGTTACGTACATGGATACTACCAATGACGGCGGCGCTGTACTTACCGGTGTTGGCTGGTCCGGAGTTCCTTTTTCTACCAATATCGATATGCTGGCGTATAAAATCGATAGTAACGGGAACGTTAATTGGGAAAAGACCTACCATTTTGGAAGGGGTTTGGAAGTTGGATACGAAATACATCAAACAAGTATTGGCTATATTATGAGCGGAGCTTTTAGCGGTAAAGCGCTGCTTCTCAATGTTGACAATAACGGGGAAATGCCCGGGTCGAGCTTGCGGGTGAGCAATGGAAACGGTAAAGTCCGTTCCCTCTCTCTTTATACCAAAGAGCTTGCGCTTGAAGGGGTCGATACAGGCGCTTATGTTGTTGAAAATAGTACGCAGGTGAGCGATTCCACTTCTACGATTGAGTCATTCTAAAAAACATTTCACTTTTTGATAATTCCCGGACGGCGCTCTTCGGAGCGTCGCCAGGTTCTTTCTCACCCATCCATATACTTTCGATAAACCTTTTTTACCTCCCCAATATTGGAGGTGAACGCGTTTACCAGTTTCGGATCGAATTGAGTGCTCTTATTCCGGATCATATAATGGACGCCTTCATCAAAGGGCCAGGCTTCTTTGTACGGTCTGCGGGTGGTGAGTACATCAAAGACATCGGAGATGGCTACAATGCGGCCAAGAATGTCGATACCTTCACCTTCAAGGGAATTGGGATACCCTTTTCCGTCGTACCGTTCATGGTGAGTAAGAGCAATGGCTGCTCCTGCTTCAATATATTTACTTGAGTTGTTGCTTTCTACGAGAATCCGGTGTCCCAGTTGCGGATGCTGCTGCATTATCCGGGACTCGTCTGTGGATAATTTTCCCGGTTTTAGCAGGATTTTTTCGCTGATTCCCAGGTTTCCCACATCATGTAAGGGCGCGGAGTGGAAAACCATATCTTCAAATTCCGGGTCCTGGTTATAAGAATGGGCAAGGATTTTGGAATAATGAGCTACCCTGGCAATATGGTTTGTTGTTTCAGGATTTTTTAACTCCGCGGCTTTGCCCAGAAGCCACAGGGTATTTGGCCCTTTTTCTGCGATTTCATCCGTAGCTTTTTTAACTTCCTCTGCTAATAAACGGGCATTGTTATTCAGAAGAAGTTGAGCTTTTCTAAGCTTTACAAGGTTGCTAACCCTGGCAATAAAATCGGGCGCGTTAATCGGTTTTGTAAGAAATTCAGTAGCTCCCGCTTCCAGTGCTTTGAATTTTAGTTCATTGTCACAGGTTACCCCGGTGATCATAATTATGGGAATTTCAGGGTGATATGACCTGACATGGCGTATAAATTCGATACCGTTCATTTCTTTCATTCGATAGTCGACTAAAGCAATATCAATATTGTTTTTTACAACATACTGAGATGCTTCTATCGGGTTGGAAAAGGTCTTAACTTTCAGCCCCGCGTTGCTGGCCATTCCTTTTAAAACTCTTAAGCTAATCCGGTCGTCGTCAACTATTATTGACAGCATAGCGCTCATTATAATACCCTCCAGAGAGATATTCCCTTACTTATAAGTAATAGAAAAAATCCCCCATCGTCAATTGTTATTTTTTTGTACAGACATGTATTCTTTTTCAGGACTCCTGTCCTTTGACAGGGGACGCAGGTGAATGCTCTACAACAGTATGTTGTAAGGGATATCCTTACAACTAAATCAGTGACTTTGCTTATTGGCAGGAATAAGGTTTTGGTGTATATTATTTTTGATACACTATGTCCCGTTACAAATAGATAGAAAATAGATAGAAAATAGATAGTCACGGGAATATTACAAAACCATTACAAACGAAATATCTGTGGGAGGGGTGTTCCGGCAGCCTTTGCCACCAACATCATGTAATAAAGAAGAGGTAAATATTATGAAACCCCGCACCGCATCCTCACTCTATCGTTCTTTTATGATCAAGTTGGTACTGTTCACTACTGGTGTCAGTGTCTATATTATTGTTCCGATTTTAATTCTTTATTTTGTATCGGTTGCCAATATTAGCCCGGGACAGCAAACGGCTTTTATTATTGCTGTTTCCATAACGGCCATTTTTGATTTTTTTGCGTCTGTTTTCTGGGACCGCTATCTTCTTGCGCCGTTTAAATTATATATTTCCCTGCACGACAAAGGAGAAGAGATTGACCCGGATATCAAAATAAAGGTACGGGAAAGTATTACCAGCCTCACGGTTCTCAGGGCCTGGGGGATTATTATTTTTTGGCTTACGGGGCTCGTTATTGTAACTGTTGTTGTTTCATTGATGTCGGGTATTACCTTTGACCAGCTGCTGTATCTCTGGATTAGCGGTACCTTTGCCACCCTGGCCGCGTATATCATATATACCCTGGTTACAACCAAACTCCTGGAAGGATTTCTTGCTACCGGTATTTTGGATGATACTGCCAAAGAAGTCTCTATTTCCACGAAGTCTGTTTTTGGATCTCTTGTTCCCTCCATCACTTCCGCCATGATGGCCCTGTGTATTCTGCTTGTTATGGCGATTACGGTTACGGCAATTAAAGTGGCGCACAATTCCGTGAGCGAAGTCTATTATGATGACATGGTCCGGAGTACCCGCCATATTGAAAAACAGCTTGTTTCTTTACATGATCAGGAGATTAAAAACGCGCAATATTTTGCGAGTTCCAACGAGCTGATAAAAGCTGCCGCGAATGGAAATTTTGGAAATAAGGCATTGCGGCTTCGTGAGATATTGAAAAGCCGGGATTATTATCATGATATTTCCATATTGCCGGTAAAAAATAAGGCCCTTGACGGAAAAATTTCTGTTAGCAGCCCATTTGTTCATAAGAAAGGGAAATCTCCTGTTTTCACTATTACTGCTCCTATAAAAAATAATAAGAAACTTATTGGCAAGCTTGCCATATCAATTTCGTTTTCCGCTTTTACCCGGCCTTTGTTGAGTGCTGTTGAGACTGTCGCAAAGGGAAATCTTTCTTTATACACCGGGGATGGGGTCCTCATTGGTCATTCCCGTAATGATGGGGGGTTTAACAATCGATTGAATAAACATGATTGGAGCGTTAAACTGGCTGAGTCTCCGGGTACCGTTCTGACGTTCTCGCACCAGGGCAAGGAAAATATCGGTTGTCTTCTGGGGAATGATCAATATCATTTCAAGGTAATTTCCACGGTGATTAAATCCGAAGTTACCGATTATTCCGCAACTGTCGCGTTCTGGATGATTGCTATGGGCGCTGTGTGGCTTATTTTCTCTGCGTTTATGGTCTACCGTATTGTGAAGAAAATGATTAGACCCATAAAGAAATGCCATAAAGCCCTGGGGCAGATTGCCTTTGGTGATTTTAGAAGTGAGATAAAAATTCTTTCAGGTGATGAGATTGGCATGCTGGCTTCTTCCATTTCCATGCTCATCAGTAAAATTAGAAATGTTGTTGCCGGCGGTATTGATGTTTCCCATGAGCTTGCTAATTCTTCTCACGAGCTGTCCGATTCTACCATGACGGTTTCCGAAAATGTCCAGGAAGAGGCTTCCAGCATTGAGGAGATCACTGCTTCTATTGAAGAGATATCGGCCGGTATGGCAAATATTTCAGTTGGCGCGGAAGAACAGTTTGGCAGCCTTCTTCTGCTTAACGATAAAATGACAGAGCTTTCTTCTATTATTACCCAGATAAGCGCCAGCATTGAAGAGACTCTTGGCATTACGGAACATATTAAAAAGCAGTCCACCTCAGGTGAGGTCTCTCTCAAGGAAATGAATAATTCCATGAACATTATTACTGAGAGTTCCAGGGATATGATGAATATCGTGGGTATTATTAATGATATTTCGGAACAGATTAACCTGCTTTCTCTTAATGCCGCCATTGAGGCTGCCCGGGCCGGGGATTTCGGCCGTGGATTCGCTGTTGTGGCGGACGAAATATCAAAACTGGCCGACCAGACTTCGGGCAGCATTAAAGAGATCGACTCCCTGGTTAAACAGAATGCCTCGGAAATTGAGAACGGGGTTTCTCATATTATTGAAACAACCAGGATATTGCGGGATGTCATTGACGGGGTGAGCACCATTACGAATAAAATGGTTGAGTTCTCACAGCAGACTTCGGGCCAGCTCGAAACCAACAGGCTTGTTATGGAACAGGTTAACAGTACAAAACACCGGGCAGAGGAAATTAAGATCAGCACTGAAGAACAAAAACTGGCCACCAGTGAAATATCAAAATCCGTTAACAATATGAACGAGCTTACCCAGTCAAGTGCCGCCGGTTCCGAAGAAATGGCGGTGAGTGCCCAGGGGATTGCTGCCATGTCGGAGAAACTGAAAGAGACAATGGATTTCTTTAAGGTGTGAGCTTATGGGATTCCTTTTAAGGGGTCTCCGCTTACATCGGGATGGGTTTCCCTGGCCAGTGTTCTAAACGCGGTTTTAATCTCTTCGACCGAAGCGGTATCGGAGAGCCCCAGTATACTATAATAATCTTTAAAGAAAAAATCTGTTTCCATATTGTGTGTCTATTAAAAAATATCATCCGCTCGTTTTCCGGGCGTATTAACCTTGTTGCTCTCAAGAAACTCTTTTTGCTTGTGCGCGGGCGTAGAAGCATGGGCTCTTTGGATTGCTGCGGAACTCCCTCCGGTCAAACAGTCCTCACAACCCAAAGAGCCCATACTTCTACGCCAGATGCAGCCCGCAGTACTAT
>JAAENB010000209.1 GCA_024224995.1 bacterium
AAAATACGGAAGAAACTGTTCATATACCGGGTTGGGTTTGTGGAGATGCTTCGGAGGAGTGGTTTCCGGGGAAGGAGAGACGTTGCGTGCAACGCCTTTACGGGTTGATTTTTTTGAGATGCTTCGCAGGGGGCGCACCCCCATAGGGCAGCAGAGCATAACCCCCGATAATATCTTCGAGAACAGGTTCTGTTTATAAATTAGTTTCCCCGGGCTATGGCGATTTCTCATAACGTGGGGCTTCCAGCCCCTCGTTATGATGAAGACGGCCCTATTTAAAAAGAGTTTCTTGAGAGTGCGAATCCTAAGGCTAATTCCCTGACATAGATGGTGCGATCTTCCGGGGAGTCCATACCGGGGTGGACGCGGTATAGTCATTTCGGGAAATGAGCCGTTTGATATTCCGGGAATAGTCATATAGGTAGATATTACCTTTCTCCGAAAAAACGAGGATATCCGGAGTACCGATTTCACAGAGCGAGTTTATCTCGGCAAGGGAGTGGCCTCTGCCGGGAGGAGTTGTGATGGGGATACTGCTGCCGGTTTCCGGGTTCAGTATGCTTAAGCCGGAGCAGCTGTTAACAAGAATAGATTGATTTCCTTGCAAATATAACGCCGATTTGGGGCATTTAAACACCAGGGATCGTAATTTTGATTTTTGGGATATATCGTATTCAATTATTGAATCCTTCTGGGGAAGAGTATATAAAAACCGCAGCTTACGGGGATGCATATCAATATTAATAAAGTGCCCTCTAATGGAGAAAAGTTTCTTAAGGGAAGAACCGTCGGAGCGGCAAATATACAAATCAGGATTATGTCTGTAAGCTCCGGTTTGAAAGAACAGGTGCTCGCCACTGGAGGTAAATTGAGGTGAATGACAATCGGTGTCCGGTTCCGAAATTATTTTCCTGATATTTTTTTCAAGATCGTATATAACAAGATATTCACCGAATGAATTATAGCGCCTCTGCTCTATCCGCATGTGAGCAACCAGCTGCTTCCCGGCTGGAGAAATGTCGATGCTTTTAACACTATGTTTACAGGGAATCTCTTTAACTGTCCCGCTTGCAAAATCAACAAGCCGAATATAATAGAAATCCTGCGGATTCCCCCTCGACCTGGAATCAGGATCTTTGATCTTCACCGCCGCATACACGAGAGTACCGGAAAGACCGGGAAAAGCGATCTTCCGGTCGCAACTAAAGGGCATCTCTTCCTGGCCCGAGAGCATTACCCGGAAACCCCGGGAGGCAATAGAATGTGAAAGCCGGATCATTTCCTTTTCCAGGGAACGGCCAAATTCCGGGGTCCAGTTTTTTACCAGCAGGATCATCCTGGCAGCGCTGTAATCCGGGGTTGCCAGAAGACCGGGATGCCCGTACGTTTCACTATACATCTTCATATACTGGAGAATCGAGTTATTCAGTTGTTTATAATTTTGGGAAGCGTATTTTCCCGAAAGACGGGGAATCTCGAAATAGGACGGTTTTTTTTCATGGGTCAAAAAGGTGACCTGTTTCACAATATCACCGGGAGTGAGTACGGAAAAAATTTGCCCGTAATCGTTTTTCAGGGTCTTTGAAAAATCGTCAAGAGAATGGAGCAGATGGGAATCCAGAATACTCCCCTTTCCAACTATCCTAATGGAAACCAGTGAAAGACCGGGATTTTTAAGATTTTGTTTTTGGGGAAAATACCGTACTCGCCGGTCCCGTAAGGCAAGCGGTATACCTGAGCACTCAATAGATAGTGCTTTGCTCCTATGGGACTTTGCTATTCCGGAAATTGTTTTAAACAGTTCCTCCTGATCCGTCTGCTCTATTCCGGGACTGGCGATAGCAATAATAAAAGCGGAAGAACGGTCTTTTGAATAGACAAGAGAATAATAAGGATTATGCGTATCCCGGGACTCTTTCGCGGGCTCATTCTCCAGTGAAAAATCTTCCCGGTTAAATACAGGACGAGGAATATTCACGGGAGAAAGAACCTGCTGTACATGCCTGGTACCGGTAATTTTTTTTGTAAGCCCTTGAATGGTTTTAACTATTTCCGATGAAAAAATATCTTTCGATTTCGGATACAGACCAACAATGATCCATTTGGAGCCTTTGAATTCCCTTGAAGAATCTTGAGAATTTTCAACAACAATACGGGAAATATCTTTAATATTTTCAATATCTTCCTTCTTCGATTTTTGCCCTGTCGTGCAAACCGAAACAACACAAATAGAAACAACTATTGCCAATATTTCTCTACTCTTCACGGATTCCCCCTCTCCTGGCACCGGCTTTTTTTAATAGTTTAATAGTTTCATTCTCATCATCGTCAGCGTAGCGATACGCCATGTCGAGCGGAGTCTCCCCTTCACTGGTTTCCGCGTTAACGCGCGCGCCGTGTTTAAGAAGCAGTTTTGCAAATTCACTATTCTTGCGTTTAGCTGCATAATGAAGAGGAGTTATTCCCTCCTTGTTAACAGCAGTCGCAGGGGCTCCCCGTTTTAGAAAGAATTTAACAAGTTTCGGGTGTTCCTTTTCAACAGCTTTGTGGAGTACCGTATTACCGGATTTTGACCGGACAGTGGCACGAGCCCCTTTTCGCAGCAAAAACCTGATGGTTCGCATATTTTCATCATACCCGTAGTTTTGTATAGCGGAAAAAAGCGGCGTTTCTCCCGTATCATCTTTCATATTAACAGGGGAGCCTTTTTTTATAAGAAATTTCATGATGTGGAATCTAAAGCTTTCTGTTGCGGCAAAAAGAGCCTGGCTTTTATTTATGCGCGCTCCTTTTTTTAGCAGCAGCTGTATCATTTCTATATCATTTGCGCGAACAGCAGCCAGTAAAGGATCTCCTTTGTTTACATTCGCTTTTTTGGCAATAAGCAGCCGTGCTGCCCGGTCATGATTGTTGTCAATAGCATGGCAGAGCGGTGATTCATCTTCACTCTCTACAGCATTAATCCGTACCTTTTTTTTGAGCAGAAGATTAATTAAATCGATCCTGCCCTTTTTCGCGGCATAGTTCAGGAAATTGGCTTCTCTCTTGTTGAGATCCGCTCCATTGTTAATAAGAAATATGATAGCATCAGTATTGTTTTCTTGTAAGGCTGCATCAAGGGGAGTTGCGTTTTGACGATTCCGGGCATTGATATCTGCCCCTGCCTGCACCAGGGCCGCCATAATTGAATAATAATTCTCCCCTTTACTTTCTACTGCCCTGTGGAGTGCCGAACTATAGGGCTTCCCTTGTACGTTAACATGGGCTCCTTTTTTTAGAAGGAATTGTACCATGTTGCAGTGTCCCTTATCGGAGGCGATGGAAAGAGGAGTACTTCCGTAATTGAATTTTGCGTTTATGTTGGCACCCAATTGTATTAGAATTTCCACCATTTTCTTATTATTGAATTTCGCGGCAAAATAAAGCGGCGTTTTATTGTCAGAAAGAGTATTGTCAACCTGAGCACCATGTTTTACCAGGAGAGGAACAGCCGGAATAGCATTATTGATAACACCAATATGTAATGGCGAAAACCGTTCATCGTAACTAATCTTGCTTTTAATCTCGGTTTTGGCGCCGTTTTTCAGCAGGAGTTTCACGGTTTCGGGATCCCCTTTTTTCATGGCAAAATGGAGCGGTGTTTCATTATTTTCATTTGTCGCGTTAACGGAAATGCCAAAATTAAGAATTTTTTGCACCAGGGAAGGCATTGCGCTGTATGCTGCCGCGTGAAGAAGTGTTGTGCCCATTGTATTTTCGACCTGAAGGCTGGCTCCCCTGGAAAGCAGCAATTCCGTAATGTGCTTGTTACCATTCCGAACGGCGTAAAATAAAGGAGAAACTCCGTTGTTGTCCGTAACATTCACCTGCGCTCCCGCAGCAAGAAGTATTGAAACGATTTGTTGAGATCCCGTTGCTGCCGCGTGATGAAGAGCTGTTCTATTATAGGAGTTTGTTTCATTAATCGCGGCCCCATGATGAAGCAGCAGGGTAACCAGGGGAACCGATTCCAGGAGTACGGCGTATTGCAAAAGAGGGAGATCTTCAGCTGTTTCTCGATATCTACTGTAATGATCTAATTCGGCTTTTTCATATAGAGAAGAACTCATGGGCACCCACAAATCGTTTCTTTTGGCAATAGGGATCGCCGTATTCGCCCCTTTTTTTAAGAGGATTTTGCACAGGGCCCAGTCTTTGTTGCCCATTGCCAGCTGTAACGGCGTGGCGGGATGACTTGTTGTATCAGGATAGTATGGTTTGATTGTAGGCGGATGATTCCTGGGACTTGATTGGCCATTGATATCCGCTCCATGTTTTAAAAGCAGGGCTGTAATTTTATGTTCTCTCATTTTTATGGCTTGAAACAGCGCAGTATTCCCCAGCTTATTTCTGCCCGAAGTTTTCACGCCGGCTTCCAGAAGCAGTTTAATCAGATCATAGTTTCTTGTTATAACCGCTTGTGCCATGAGTTCGGTCCCGGTCTTTCCGGGGGGATTTACGAGAGCCCCTTTTTCGAGAAGAGCCTTCACCAGATGAACGCGGTTATTCTCAACAGCAATCTCAAGAATCGTTTCGTTGCCAGCTTCTTCTCTGTACCTTCTTTCGTATCTAAAAGTAATAGTCAAATCGGCTCCCAGCTTTACGAGTTCAGTGGCAGCTTCGAACCGGGATTTTTTCCGGTAATCCTCAATGGTAACCTGCAGCGGAATTTTTCCTTCCCGGTTTTTTTGATTAACCGGAAATCCATTGTTAACAAGAAGTGGAATAGCGCGTGCGCTTCCGTATTGGGCTGCAAAATGAAGCAGGTTCGATTGTTTATCAACAAAAGCGCTTTTTCCGCTCTCGGCGCTTAAGAACGCTTTAACAAACTCAATATTACCATCAAGTATTGCCAGGTGCAGCGGCGTTAATTTTTTCTCAGTAATTGAATTCCATCCCAGTTTTTTTCCCAGGGGAGGTATTGGGGAGAGCGTAATTGTGTTGCTCGTGGAAGTGCCCGATGTAAGTAAGAGAGGAACAATGGACATGTTTTTTCCCATGGCAGCATAATGAAGCGGGGTCCAGCCGTATTTATCTTTTTCGACAGCCAGGTTTTTTTTTGCAAGTGTCTTCCATATAAAATGCTCTGCTCCTCCGATGCAGGCGGCATTAAACAGTACCTGAAGGGGCTGTTTCCGAGCTCCTTGTCTTACCAGGAGTTCCGCAATGTTGTCATGCCCGTACAGGAGGGCAAGGGTTAAAGGAGTCTGGCCCAGTTTATTTTTCTTGTTGATATTAGTCTTTTTTGCCAAAAGAAGACGTACGATTTGTTCCGAACCTCCCTGGCATGCAGCGTGAAATATGGAATCTCCGGAAGCGGATATGCTTTTTCTGGAAGCCCCATTTTTGATGAGCAGTTTTGCCACATTGGCGTGTCCTTTCATACAGGCAAAATAGAGCGGTGTGACGCCAAGAAATCGTTCAAGTTCTTCTTTTTTAAAGTCCTCTCCACGATACATGGTTTTCCGGTTAACAGCGGCACCTGATTTTAGTAAAAGTTTTACGGTTTCATAATGACCGCCATATGCTGCCAGGTGAAGCGGCGTCTGGTGAATTAAATCGGGAATGTTTATAGCAACCGTATGGTTAATAAAAAAACGGACCAGGTCTGTATATCCCCGGGCGGCAGCATTGTGCAGGGGATGTCTGCCCAGGTTGTCCGTAACAGCTGAGGATTTTTTTAATGCTCCTTTTTTTACCAGGATTTTTACCAGCTTTTTTTTATTACCGCTTGCAGCATAATTGATTGGATAACCGGAATAGTTTATTCCCTCCCGGGAACAATGCCCAAATGATATGATTGATTGTTGGTTGAGTTGAATATCTTTATTGGGGGTTTTTATATGTTGGGCTGCAAATTGAGCCAGTGAATCGTCTTTTAATTCAGTAAGGGCGTACCGTACGGGGTTAATTTTTTTTGGATGAAAATCCCTGTTATACCGGTCTTCCTGCCGCAGCCGTTCCGCAAGTACGGCATTTTTCGAAAGAAGTATTTTTATAATTGCATACTGCCTGGTTTTAAGATCTTGCGAAACCTTATTTTTTTTGGATGCCAGGTTGAGGGCTGTCATTAATGGAACTTCTCCATTAGGATTTGGAGAATTGATATTAATTCCTTTAAATAATAAAGCATCTACCTCTAAAAGATCTCTAACCATTTCACTGTCACCGGAACGAATCGCTTTATGAAGAAGGGAATTGCCGGAATCATCCGGTTTTGAGATGTCGGCTTTATGTTCAATGAGCAGAGTGGTTAGTAATCGCTGCCCCCGGTCATAGGCCAGGTGGATAGGATACCCGTCATGAACATCCCAGGCGTTTGGGTCGGCTCCTTTTTTGAGAAGGATTTTAAGCTGTTCAATGTCATTTTTACGGATTGCCGAATAAAGCCGGGAATTGGATATTCCTTTTTTCTTGTACCAGTCAGTAACATCTGCCCCGCCTTCAATGAGCCGTAGTGCTATGGAAGTTTGCCCATTTTCAAGCGCCATCGTTATCGGTTTTTTCCCGCTTTTAGTCTTAATGCCAACAGGCATCCCTTTCCCGATATATTCAACAACCCTGTTTTCATTGCCCGATTTTATTGCTGCAATAAAATCAAACTTTTCTTTTTCACTGAAAGAATGCCGGTTTCCCTGGTTCTCCCGGTTTTCCGCAGTAGCGCAGGAAAAAAGAATCGTAAGGAGCAGGATAATCCCGGCACGGCTCATTGGTTTTATTATACTACCCACTTCATTCTTCTCCGCCATGTTTTTTTAATATCTTTTCCATATCCCTGGAGTAGGAAACGGAAAGCGGAGTTTTCCCCTGCTTGTTTTTTTTATTCACCAGGGCTCCTTCTTTAAGAAGAAAACGGACCAGGCTTTCATGATTTTTCCGCGCCGCGATATGAAGCGGGGTATCTCCATTTGAGTTATAGCCGTTAATAGTATAGCCTTTTTTAAGAAGTTCTTTAACAAACTCTTGTTTGTTATGTTTACAGGCAGTATGAAGCAGTTCTTTATTATATGGAGCTGTAACCGTGAGGTCGTAACCGGAATCAATAAAAAAGCGCACAATCCGGTTTGTGTTGGATTCCACAGCTTTTTCCAGCGGTGTTTTTCCGTTCTTGTCTTCTCTGTATAATGACGCCCCTTTGTTTATTAACAGGGCCAGTACTTTCTTTTTGTTTGTTCGGTTCCCTGCCAGGTAATGGAGCGGGGTTTCACCCCGGGCGTTAGTACTGTTTACATTGGCGCCCGCGTTAACCAGGGATTCCATTGAATTATAGAGTCCTCTTCGTGCTGCTTCATGAAGAGGTGTATTGCCGAATTGATTTTTCGTGTTAATTAACGCTCCCCGGGCCAGCAGGATTTTTATCCCGTCAGTATTTTCCATAAGGGCTGCTTCATGAAGCGGGGTGTTTCCTTTTTTATATCCCCAGGCTACAGGGGCGTTTATTTGTGCCTTTCCTTTTAGCAGGAGAGGAATGGGAATGCCGTTTTGACATCTTGCTGCCTTATGAAGACAGGTATGGCCCCACTCGTCATGTTCATTGACAGAGACTCCTTTTGAAAGCAGCATCTCTGCTATTTCCGCATTTGACTGGTCACAGGCGGTCATGAAAACCGAGTTTCCAAAGGTTTCCCGTGATTGTACATCGGCTCCCTGTTCAATATAGAGTTTCGCGAAACTATTATTCTCATGCCGAACCGCTTCCATGAGTGGCGTTGTTCCCAGTTTAGTTTTACTGTTAAGGGGTACTCCTTTTTTTATACACAATGCTGCAATGGAGAGCCCCAATTTCGATTCCCTGTCCTGTGCCAATATATGAAGAAGACCAGTACCGTTATTGTTCCGGGCCTTTGTATTCGCCCCATTACTGATTAAATAGTTTGCCAGGGGATAGTTTTTATTCGCCGCAGCCATAAGCAGCGGCGTGTCTCCTTTGATATTCCCGGTATTTATTTCTGCCCTGTGTGCAATGAGTAATTCCACGATTTTTGTGTATCCCCTTTTTACGGCAAGAAAAAGCGGTGTGTCTCCCTCTTCATCCGGTATGTTTACCGGGGCTCCATATTTGAGCATCAGTTTCACGTGTTCTATTTTTTTGTATCCTATTGCTTTGTAGAAAGGTGTTTTTCCTCTATTATTGCGAAGCGTAAGAGGTGCTTTTTTTTCAAGAAGCAGTTTCATTACTTCCACACTTCCTTTTACGGACAGGTGCATCAGGGACGTGTCGTACTTGTCCTGTAACGGTAATTGAGCTCCGTGGTCAATTAAGAGACGGATAAAGGGGATTGAGTCATGACGGACTGCCGAAAAAACAGGAGTACGAAGAGAATTATTACGGGCGTTAACTGCCGCGCCGTGCTTGAGCAGTATTTTTGCCATTTTCATATTGTTATTTTTTGCTGCCCGGTAAAGCGGTGTTTCCAGATATTGGCCTTTTTTGTTAATATTACTTCCTCGGGATATTAAATAAGAGACAAGGGCGGTATGTCCTCCATAAGCGGCTTTCGTGAGAGCAGTATCGTTTTTTTTATTTTCGGCGTCAATCGTCGCCCCCTGTTCCAGCAAGAAGACTATTATTTTTTTTCGTCCCTTTGATGCGGCGTAATGCATGGGGGTGGAATCTTCATAATCTTTGGTGGTAATTGGCACTCCCCTGGCGATTACTTTCTTTACCAGTTTTTCATGGCCTGCTGAAGCCGCGTAATGAAGTATTGAAATCTTCATAGTGTTTTGCGCCGTTATTTTCGCGCCATTTTTTACAAGTATGTCGGCAGCAGCAAGGTGATCATTAAGCAGGGCATTATGCAGCGGAGTGTTCGCACTGTTATCATGGGCGTTAACGGCCGCTCCTTTTTTGATGAGCAGCGCTGTTAGCCCGGCATGTCCATGAGCGGCAGCCATATGAAGACAGGTATCCCCGTCTTCGTTTGCTGCCTGTACGTTCGCTTTATACTGTATCAGGAGTTTTGCGATTTTTGGGTTATTTTGCTTGAGCGCGTACCATAAGGGGCTTCGTGTATTAAATCGTTCCATTAACGGAGCATCAACAGGAGTTCCTTTTTGTAAAAAGAATTTAACAAGGCTCGTATGTCCTTTGACAAGGGCGTAATGTAAGGGAAATTCTCCGTTTGAATTTTTTGCCAGGGGGGAAACTCCTTTTTTGATTAAGAGTCGTATTATTTCCAGGTTCCCGTTTTGAGCTGCGTAATGAATGAGCTGTTCACCGTCGTTACCGTATTTTTCACCTGTTTGCGCCCCTTGTTTAATGAGCAGCGTCGCAACTGCGGTTTTATTTTCCGTAACGGCAATATATAGCGGTGATTCATCGTTCCAGTTTTTTGGGTTAATCCCGGCTCCTGCCTTGAGCAGGAGTGAAACTATTTTTGCGGAACCGGTTTTTACTGCCTGGCATATTAGCTGGTTGCCGGAATCATCACTTGATTGCATGGCTGCGCTTGCTCCCTTCTTCAGGAGCAGTTTTACTGTTGGAACCAGCTTGTTCTTTATTGCAATGTTCAGGGGATATACTCCCGAATTATTTTTTGTATGAACCGGGACACCGCGCTGAATCATAAGTGCCGCAATTTTTTCATTTTCGTTTATCAGGGCCAGGTGGAGTATTGTATTTCCGTTATTATTGGTGCCCGTTACGGGAACATGTTGTTTGAGCAGAAGAGTTATTATTTTTTCATTATTTTCTCCAACGGCAAGCATAAGAGGGCTGTTCTTATTGGGGCCATTAAGAGTGGCGGAAGCTCCTTTGGCCAGCAGCAACGCGCAGAGCTTAACATTTTCCATGCCAATGGCAACAGAAAGCGGCGTATTGCCGTTCTTGTCCCGGGCATTGAGGTTAAATTTTTCCTTTACCAGGTATTTTACCAGCCAGACATTTTTTCCCTTTACTGCTGCGTGGAGCAGGGTTTGATTGTCTGTATTAACGTTTCTTATGACCGCTCCTTTGTTTATTAGTAGCCGTGCTATAGCTTCATTCCCCTGGAAAGCTGCAAAAAATATTGGTGAATTCCCTTTGCTATCCGTATCATTCATGCGGGCACCCTGTTCAATGAGATATTCGGCTATTTCAATACGATTGGTTTCTACCGCTGTCATGAAAGGAGTTTTTTTGTCCGTATCCCGGTGATGTATATTTGCTCCCTGTGAGCAGAGCATTGTTACCGTCTCTTTGACTCCCCCGCCTACTGCGTATTGAAGAGGTGTTCGTCCATGAATACTTTCTACATCAATATTAATCGATTTTTTTTGTTTGAGAATGTCCAGAGCAAGCCGGGTCATTCCATGACCGCAGGCATAATGGAGGATTGTTTCACCCTCATTGTTTTTAACGGATAAATCCGCTCCTTTTTTTACAAGATAGTCTACGGTTTTCCCGTTTCTGCTAATTATGGCGAAGAGAAGCGGGCTTCCTCCCGGAAACTTTGATCCTGATGCGATTATGTTAATATTGGCTCCGCTGTTTATTAGATCTTTTACCAGGGGAGTATGACCATTCCAGCAGGCCTGGTGCAGAGGAGTCTGGCCGTTGGTGTCGCTTGTGTTTACATTTGCTCCATGATCTATGAGGATACGCGCGCTGGTGCGAAATCCGTGTTCTGCCGCGAAATGAAGCGGTGTTATATTCTGTTTGTTTTTGCTGTCGACAAGAGCTCCTTTCTCCAGAAGCATAGTGACCAGGTCAATATTTCCGTTATATACGGCACTATGAAGAGGGCTGTTTTTTTTGTAATCAGAATTCCGGCCTTGTATGTTTACCGGGTAGTCTTTATTGGGATCCAGAAGCTTTTGCACCAGGGAGAACATCCCGTATTTGCACGCGTTAACCATTGCCTGTTCCCGGTTATTGGCCTTTCCCCCCTGTTCCAGCAAAAACAGGGAGAGCTTTTCATGTCCCTGGTAAATGGCAATATCGAGGCAGCTCATCTCATTCTTCCGGTAAAATTGGTGATAGGCAAAATCCGTATTGATCTTGTATCCTCTTCGCATCAGTTCTTCCACCAATTCTATTGACCCTCCTCCACTTGCCATGTGGATTAGTGAAGAGTCGTTTTTCGAATTACTGGGGATGTGAGCTCCTTTTTGCATAAGATAGCGCACAACAGTAAAGTGGCCGTTCTTTGCTGCAAAAGTTATTGGAGTCCTTATTCGGTCGGGATCATTGACGTAATAAGGAGCATGATATTTAAAGGGAGCATTTATATCATATCCTTTTTTTAGAAGATCCTTTACCAGCCAGAGCATGCCTCCCTCGCAGGCCGCGTGTAAAAGAGAGCTGCGGCTATTGGAATAGTCAAAAGAAGCTCCTTTTTTTACCAGGAACCGGACAATGTGGTCATGTCCGTAACTTACGGCTTCAAAAAGAGGTAGATCACTAAGACGTTCCCACTGAGCAGGAGACACAACTGCTCCCTGCTCTACCATATCCTGTGCCAGCCACAGGAGTCCGCCCTGGCATGCCAATAACAGACTGCGGTCTTTTTTGTCTTTTGCTATGAGATGAGGATATTTTTGTACCAGATAGCGAACGAAACCGGAATACCCTTTCATGGCAGCCTGGCTAAATATCTTCTCTTCAATCTCCTTTTCAGTTTTCCTATAATTGCGGATTTGCGGTTTGAAGTATTCTTTTATGAGAAAAACCGCAATGGGAAACTGTTTTTGTTTTACTGCCAGTTTCGAAGGAAGGATATTGCTGTTGTCGTGGTAATTAATATCGGCACCGGCATTAACCAGTTTCTTTACGCCCGAAAGATTTCCCTGTTTTATTGCCTGGTTCAGAAGGGCTGCGTTTTTTTTACTGTTTTCCAGGGTTGACGGTTTTCCCTGTACGATCTGTATCGAACAGGTTAAAATCAAGAGAATGTATATAATTTTTTTCATTTTGAAAAGTGTCCGGTACTATTTTGCGGATATAATAGATAACCGTTGAAAAAGGTCAAGGCGGATTTTATTGATCGCGGTTCCATCTACCGGTAAATCTCTTTTTCTTTATATCAAACTTAAGATACACATCGGGGTCATCGGCAGAGACCCACCAGCACTGTACAAGGATTGCATTTTTGTACCGCAGGGTCCGGCTTACGCGGAGTTCCTCTCCAAAGATCTTTTCGCCGTTTTCATCTTCAAGGAGTGATGTACTATATAAGTGCACACCTTTTGAGTTTAGTACAGAAAAATTATCCAGACAGACTATATAAAAATTATTTTTTAATAGTACAACAGAGGAGCAATACCCAACAAGGGAAAAATGGTATGTATCCCGTGTCCGCAGGTGGGTGATACTTCCCCGGATATGAGATGGATTGGAACAATCGACAAAAAAGCGGTATTCGGCGGTTTTTAGTTCTGTGTTGTAGCCGCCTGCGTTGCCGTAGTATTTAAACCCATTGATAAGGCTGCTGCTGTTGATCATCTTTTTTATGGAAGAATTTTTCGGAATGTCATAAATAAATTTTTTCAGGATGTCTGCTTTTTCCCGTTGTTTGTTAAAGGGTCCAAAATTGGCGGCTTTTTTTACATATGCAGTAATTTCGTGCAATATTTCATTGCCGAAGTCATCGAGTACAAGGCCGTGATGTTTTCCGGCCAGGAAATCGCTATAGCTGCATGAAGTGGCATTATCGGAATGGCCGGAACCGTAGTGGCTCCCGATTACCACTTCATTGGCATTGATATAGACATAGCAGTTCTTGCTCCCCTCTGACCGCTCCCAGGAAGTTTTCATCGCCTCCGTTGCTGCCGGGATATCATCAATACTATCTCTTTTTCTATCTTCTACGGCGTATAGGAACGCCGTTTTATATTCTTTTTGACGGCACGGGTAATCTGGTCATTAAAGCGGGAAGAATAGCCCGAAGGATTCCCCTTTTCGAGAAAACTCTCAAAAGATTGATTCTCGTCGCTGGGAGGATCGGACCATTGTTCGTCGAACTCCAGGTGCCAGTGAATATAATTTTCATAAACCGTGACCGTATATTCGTATTCAGCGTCGTACTCTTCACCCAGGCAGGTATCATCCCACTTTGTTCCTTTGTATACTCCTTTTGGGATGAACACTTGAAAATTCTGTGTCTTCTGTGTATCCTTTAGATTGATAGTAACTGATATACTGCCGTCTGCCGATAAAATTTCGGCCTTTTTTACCCTGTTGTTTTTTTTATAAAAAGCATTCATATCATTATTATTAATTTTACAAAGAGACTTTATGAAACCGTTTTGAATGGTAAGTCCACTGACATTTTTTAATAATTTAAATTCAACCCATTGACCAATCCCGCTGCCCTTGACGCCTTCGCACCAGGCACTTTCCTTGATACCGTCAAAAAGCGATAATGGAGAGAAGCCAATTTTGTTTATGACTCCGTCCCGGGTAAATACAACGCTCTTCTGGCGTAATGATGACGAAGCCTTTTTCATTCTAATTTTATCGTTCTTACCGGGTTCGTAATTTGCAGCCGTATATATTTTATTGTTTCCAAATGAGCCCAGGTATTTTAGTTTTTTAATGGTTTTTATTTCCGGAGTAAATTGTTTGGGTAAAACAAATCTAAAGATATATAATACTTGTTTCCTTTAGCTTTTATTCTGTTGCTAAACATCACCGGGAATCCCGCGTCAACAGTGACCTGCTTATTCCTGGTATTTTTGAACAAAAAATAAACTTCCGTCAGATCCCGGTTCTTCGCGTCGTACCCATTATATTTTAAAACTTCCTTTTCCAGCATAATATCCCGGTTTTCTTTTTGGGAATATATTGGCCCTCCCGATAGCCTGAAGTCTGTTGACCAGGAGCCGTCATCTGCCAAGAGTATTTTCCTGCCTACCTCATATCCGTAAAATATTTAACAAGGGTAACTTGATTACCCCTGTCATTGTACCGGACTTCATCGAATATATTAACAGCCATTGCAATCCCTCTGCCGTGAGAATGCTTGTTCTTGTTTGCTTCGTCGCATTGTTTTGCCATAATTATTTCGTGATTAAACCCGCTTCCTTCATCGGTGATGGAATACTCTACTTTTGTTGAATCCAGTGAATATTGGATCACTACTTCCCTGTCGAAGTATCGAGGGTCGAGCCGTCTTTGGGAAATAAGATCAAAGTATGTATTCGAGTTCAGGGATTCTGTTTTTTCTTCATAGGAAATATTGAGATTCCCATGCTCAATGGCGTTGATGATCATTTCACGAAGCGCCATTCGCAGCATACTCACCTGGAATGAGTCCCGGTATTTTTTCAGGTTCCTGGTAATTCTCTGGCTAATATCCTCCGAATTACTGATATAATTTCCAAAGGTGAATTGTTGTTTTTCGCAGTTAAAGTTTTTTAACAGGCGGTCTTCCTCAACACTTGAAGCCTGCCCAAAGATCTCGCTCTTTTCGTGGAGAGACAGGTACTCCATTCTTACACTCATTTCTTTTGGTTCATTTTTGAACCGGGATTCGAATTCCGCCTTAAACGAAACCGGTTTTCTCGACCGCGTAACCAGTTCAATTTTTTCCCGGACTAATTTCCGGGTAATGTCGCCTCCTTCCGTATCTTCGCAAATGAGATCAAGAAAGTTTTTTGAGGTAATTTCACCGGGCATGATCTTGAGATGATCCTGGATCGCGTTATTTACATATACGAAATTCCAATCTTCATCTAATATGAATATTATACTTTTGGTCCCTTTAACCAGGAATTCAAATTTTTCCTGGGCTTCATTTTTTTCACGTTCCACCTTTCGTTTGTCGCTCCGGACAAAATTAACCCGGTCTGCCAGGGCCATGGATAACAACACCACTTCCATCGCGGAACCAATCTGCTGACTCCAGTTCGTGAGCCAGTTGGACGGAAGTATCCCGCTTACTTTTAATCCCACAATAAGTGTTCCCAAAAAGAACGTACAAAACGCAATAATGTAAAAACGGGCGGTACGGTTTCCATTATAGATACTGATTATGCCAACGGCGATGAGCACTGCTACGGAAAAAAAAGACCAGGCGATAATATAAGGAATTAATACTTTATACGTAAAGATAAAAGATAGAATAATCCCGATGAATGTAACTGCCTGGCAAAAACGGATTATTTTATTCGCAAGAGGAAGCTTTTCAGCAGTACGCAAAAAATTCTGCGCGAAGAACAAACCGAAAAAGGCCGACATGAGCAACAGAAACGACAGACCATTATTCGCCCACCAGGTTGGCATGGGCCATAAATATTGAAACGTGAGCCCATTTATTGATGCCTGGTAAAATCCGTAACTGGTAATCCAGCAAATATAAATAAGATAGCTTACGTCCCTGAAAGAAAAAAAAAGGAACAGGCTGTAGAGGGAAATGACAATAAGAAATCCGTAATAGAAACCAAGAAGCAGTTGTTCCGTAACAATCATTTTTTCCTGTTCTTTGGATGAGTAAATAAAGAGCGGCAGAACCATGGAACTGCTGCTTTCTACACGCATGTAGAAAGGGCCCTCTTCGGAAAAATTGTTGAGGTTAAAGATATTCGAACGGTAAAACACCTCCCTGGCATTAAATGGCAGAAGATCTCCACCGGTTCTCCTGGCATACGCATTATTTCCCACGGGGGTATAGAATTCAATTGAATCAATAAGAGGATAGTCCAGCAGTAAGGACCATTTTTTACCGGTATGGGAGCTGTCCTTGATCCGGAATTTCAGCCAGTAGACAGAAGAGGTATGGCCAAAAGAGAGGGCTTGTCTTTGGGACCGGACCCACTCTATTTTTCCCGGGGTAAGAATATCATCGAAGGTGACTGACCCGTCTGTATCTTCCAGGTATTCAATAAAAGATCCCAGGGAATAGCGCTCTACCGTATCATGCAGAATAAGTGTTTTCACCTCACCCGGAATCTCCGCATAGAGTGACTGAAACGAAAGGACGAAAAAAAATACCACCGCTGCAAGCAACACAATTAGAAAATTATTTAAACTATGATTTATCATTATTTTAATTCTAATGAATCCAAATCGTCCCGGTTTTGATATTCCTGCTGTTGTATAAATTGTATAATAATGGTATGGATCTGTCAAGAGAAAGAGGCTCTTTCTTGTTGTCACTGAGTTATTAATTTAACAATTAATATACCGGCGGAAACACCAACAATAAACCCGGCGGCCCATATTTTGAGCCACATCCCGGTTGACCTGCTTTGAGGCTGCGGCTTCTTTTCCGCGGCATCATGAGATAGAAAATGTATCGTTTGCAGTGTTCCGGTGTCGGCATTAAATAAATAGATGTCATCTGCCTGGTAATAGTGGGAATATTCAAAAACCTGTCTTCGTGTTGGGGACCAGGCCGGGTTTACCGCTTTTTCCCCGGTTTTTACTTCAACAATGCCTTTCCTGTTGTTTTTGCGTACAATAAAATCGGCACGTATTTTAAAAAACTGTTTAATACCGTTTACCAGGAAGTATGGAGAAATTTCCGCCTCTTCCCCAATAATTTCAAAACCGTTCTTTTCAAGAAAGTGTTTGGCCTTTGTTTCTCCAAGAGATCCTTTTTTAAACCGTTTAAGAAGTTTTAAACGATTCCAGGCTTTTTTGACTGTTGAAATGAGAAATGACCCAAAAATCGCCGAAATAATAGAGAGAACCAGCACTGCTTGCCATGACCGGGTTATTGAAAAATCAAAAAGATCCATGCTAATAGTATCGGCATTATGCTTCTGTTTCTACAAGTTTTGAAGGTTTAATAATCTATCAAGGGTAATGATCAAATCTATTATTCTTTCGCGAATTGCATCAAGATCTCCAGTATAGGGATCGAGGTTTTTGAGCCATTTTTCAATATCCGAGACATCTCCGCCTGTTTTTTTCAGGGCCTTGATCCGGTTCAGCAGGGTCGACAAATATCGCACGTCATCTACGGCTTCGCGCATTCCTTCCCAGCTTATGGTTGAAAGCACTCCTCCGCTGATTGGAATTACAAATGAAACGTCGCGGAAATTGCTGTCTCCCTTAAAATCTTTAAAAAGAAAGGGAGTATCCCGAAACTGGTAACAGAAATTCATAACCCCGTCGTACCCGGTCTTCCATAAGGCCAGGCCGTAATTTCTCCGGTAAATTTCCGCGTTCTCCTGCCCGGCAAAAGGATGGGCATAGGACCAGACCGCGGTTCCCTGTGCCTGGTATCTTTTTATCTCTTCCCGGTGCTCCCGGTCAAAGCCGGTGTTATGGTTTGCCTTTTCCTGTAAGCCCCCATGAAGAACCGCCACATCAAGTTTCCCCCTGGTATAAAAACGCTGGCCAACGGATATGGATGCCCAGACCTTTGCCCCGCTTTTTCGTACGGCATCCCAGTTTGCCAGTTGATCGCTTATTGCCTGTCCCCTGGCTTCATCCCTGGCATAGCAATAAATCTCTGTTTTTCGCTTATTTTTTTTAAGATTTTTTTGCCATATTCCAATGGTTTTGGAAATGCTTGAGGGAGTTCCTTTGTATACAAATGTATCCATTGATGATATTAGTTTGTCAGTGGGCAATCCGGCCTTTTCATACAGAGAAAGGACCTTTTCAATATAGTCCGGAGAGTGCTCCAGGTCGATATGGCAGCCCGGATAAATAAAGCCGTGATCCTTCATATCCCTGAGCTCCAGGAGATACTGATTTAAACTCTTGCGATATCGTGCCGGACGGTAACCGGCAGGCTCTTCAAAGTATCCAACTTTGTAATATAAGCCGTAATGAAGGATTGGCGGTTCCAGGTCAAAGGGCAAAACCTCCACTTCAAAGGGAATTCTCGCCAGGGTGGATCTGCCTCGTTTAATCAATACCTGTGAACGGTAAATCCCTGTTTTCGCGTCAGGGGGAATATGCATGGTAAGCCAGACCTGTTTTTTTCTCCCTTTTGCAAGGCTAAAAGGAAGCAGCCGCCGGCTGTCATGGATCTCTATATTTTCCGGCAGCCGGGTATAGAGGCTGCTCACATCGCTATATCGTATTCTTCCGGTTCTTTTATTGGTAATTCTTACATCATTTAAAAAGGCCGAAGGATGAACCCGGATGAGGCGGTCATCCTTCAGGAGTATTTCCTGGGCACGCATGGGTCTTCGGTTTTGCGAAAAATTGTTCTTGCTCCAGCCCATGCGTATTTTTCTATTGTTCACCCACCAGACTTTTACCAGGTGAACGTCTAAAGCTTTTGCCGGTATGGTTCCGGCTCCTGAAAATTTTTTCCAGTGGATGCTGATCCTGTGGAGTGGTTTCCGGGCATTAATGAGAAATGAAAAGGGCTCAAATTCCCCCCGTGCTCCCCGGACCCGTATTTTTCTCAGCCGACGGGCTTGTGCCGGTAAATTTGTTCCGTCCAGGATCTCATCTTTCATGGGAGAGACATGATATATTGCCAGTTTTCCGGACGCAGTATAGGCACTCCGGTCATTACAGGTAAGAACAATCAGAACGATGAGGATTGTGAGGATTTGATTAGACCGTTTCATAAATCTCTTTTAACCTGTTTATATATACTGTTTTGGAAAGGAGTCCGGCTCCCAGTGCCGCTATTTTTTCCCGTTCGGGCTGTGGTTTTTGGGCTCGAAATGACCTGGTGGTGTTGACATATTCTGCTGTGGGCGCTCCCGGATTCATGACTATTCCTGTTTTTTTTTCCCGCACAAATTGGCTGTAGTCTCCTATTCCTCCGGATATTATTACGGGAAGTCCGGCGAGTATATACTCCGCGAACTTTGTGGGCGAGGCCTCTCTATTAATTGGATCATCTTCTCTCAAAAGCAGCCCCGCGTCAGCTGCCATAAGATAGGAAGCCAGTTCCCGGTGCTGCTCGGATCGTACCAGGTATCTGCCCGGGGGAAGTTTTTCTGCTGCCAGTTTTTCTGCTTTTTTGTCTTCCGTGGTAAGCATCAGGAAAAATGCATCTTCCTGGTTTTCCAGAAGAGCGGCAACTATTTCAAATAATTCATTGGTATAGTGCCATCTTCCCAAACCGCCGGCAAAGACATATACAAATTTATCCGTAAGGTTTAACTGCTTCCTGGTATTGTTCCGGCTTTTAAGATCATAATAAAAAAGGTTCTTATCGGCTACGCAGGGGATAACAGTGATTTTGCCGCTCTCTATTGCGTGTTTTTCTACCAGGTTTTTGCGCAATACGGAAGAGACACAGGTTATATGATCGGCATGCTCCGCGATATAGCGCTCCCGGGCATTTATGGCTGCTGCCTTTTTATCAATAATTTCCCGGGGAATTCCCTGCTGCAAAGCCTCATATTCATAGGTATTCCGTCCCCGGTAATCGAAAACATATTTAGTGTGGGGCCGCTTCTCTTTAAGCCGGGCCGCGTAAAACCCGGCATTTCCCCGGGCATGGATTATTATCTGCGCGGATTTTGTATTCCAGGGCAGGTTGCGCAGCGTATAAGAAATTAGACATTGGGCTAGAAAGTCTCCTGAAGGAGAGCCTTTTCCGGGACAGGGGTACATACTTACGGTTCCGGAAATAAGTTGCTTGATATTGCTTTTTTCGAACGAAAGTTCCCGGAATTTTCGAAGATAATCCTTTCCATTCATTAGAAAGATCATATCAAAGATCATGTTATTTCGTTCCAGGATACTGAAGTATTCAACTGCCTGGGACTGAATTACGGGATGAGGGGATTCAGCGATAAGAGATATATATTTGCGTTCCATCCACGGGCCAGGTATGTTAAATTTTGATATACTTTTCCTCAAATTGTTCGCGATCCAAAAATTCGAACATTTTTGTTAATTTGGACATATTTAACAATGTGGCAATTCTTTTTTGAATATCTATTATTACCAGTGCAATATTTTGCTTTTTTGCCTCTATGGCAATCCGGATAAAGGCGCCAAGGCCCGATGAATCAAGAAGGCTTAGATTTTTACAATCCAGGCCGATTGTTTTGGGTTTTTTATCAACAACAGTCTTAAATATCTCATCAGCAGTCTTTGCGTTCTGAAATACAAGATCTCCAATGATAGTGATAATTGCTGTGTCTCCGACTTCGCTTACTGTTATATTTTGCAAGGGGTATATCTCCTGAATTAATTATCAAGTGGTATATTCTAATATAAAGGATTAAAATTGCAATAAAATTTTACATTTAGCGCTAATATTTCGTTTTGGAGCCGGAGAACTCAAACCCCTCTCCACAAGGGGAAAATATTCTTGTTTCCCCTTTGTGGAGAGGGGTTTGAGTTCTCCTGATGAATATTTTCACAAAAAATCGTTAGCTTCTAAAATTTATTCCTTTCTCTTTAAACTCAATCCTGTGGTGGAAATCGTTTCCTGTTATTTCAAGAGTATCCCGGGAGATATTTTTTATCAAAATACTTTTTTTGCTGTTCAGCACAAGAAGTGTTCCCAGACGTATGGGGAGTTCCCCTGCCGTGGTAATCCGGATGACTTTTGACTGGTGCTGTTCTCCGTATTGATGAGAAGCCCATCCCGGACGAATATCAACCTCGAACCTCGAACTTCCCCAAACCCCAAAAGGTACAAGTATCTTTCCCTGTATGGTACAAATTTTGGTTTTTTTGTCCGTAAAGACTTCGTTCCGGTCGCAGTGGAAATACTGTTCAACAGTATGGTTCCCCTCTCCGGTGATATCGTCAATTATTATAATATACCCCTTTTTTACAAAGAGAAACTTTCTCCGGTGGATTATTCCCAGGGGACTGTACCCGGAGTGTGACATGTCAATATAGTCATACTCTGTTTCAAGGGCTTGCGCGTGGATTTTGGAAAGGGGCATATGGGGAAGAGAAAACCGTTCCTCTATATTAACCTGGTCCTGCTTGTCGATAACTATCGTAGAATGAGCCGCGGTCTCCCGGTACCGGGTGCGCCATTTTTCATCCCCGCTGTATAAATAGGTGCCCGGATCTTTCAGCAGGGTTGTTTGCCCGGAATAGAGCTCAAAACTCAGGGAGTCGGCGTGATTGTGCGCGAAAGAGACCCCTTTTCGGAGTTTTGTCGGGCCTCCTCTAAAAACAATATAGGTTGCGGTTTGGTCCGGTGAGTCTTTGAAAATAGCAATTCCCGCCGACTCATATACATGAGACAGGTTCACCGGCTCTGTTTCCGGCATTTTCCGGAAGCGCTTTATTCCCTCTTCTCCCAGGAGCCAGAAAGCTTCTTCATAAAAACGTCCGGCTGATTTTTTAAGGTCGCTTCGTTCGTACAGCACTGCTCCTATGGCAGCGTATGCCCTTCGATCCCGGACCGCGTATTCGCTTAAGCGGCAGGCGCGTCCCGAATCATTATCTCCCAATAGCGGGATTGACCCATCGGGTTTGCACAAATTCCGCGTGTATTCTATCATTGCTTCTATGCGGTCATCAATTCCCGGTGCCGCTACAATGTTATTTTTTTTCATAAGGACCGTGAGCTGCAAAGCCGAATCAAGAATAAATGCATGATAGCTGCTCGCAAGCTCCCCTGCTGCTCCATTGGGCCAGACCTGTTTGAGCAATTCGCGTTGAAATATCTTTATTCCTTTTTTTTGCCAGTGCCCGGCCTGTTTAAATTCCGGGAAAAGGATCCCCAGGCAGGCAAGGGCACATACTTCCGTAAGCAAATGGTTGTGAGTTGGCGGCCGTTCCGACAGGTGGGTAGAAATATAAACAGCATGCTGATAAATAGATTTGAGCAGGGTTTTTTTGTGTTCGGGAGTAAATCCCGGGTAATGGCTAAAAAAATGGAATGCCCATGTCCAGGAAAGTACCCGCAGTGCTGCTTCCTGTGAATGGAGCCAGTTTATTCCGTATCCGTACCTGTTATTCTTTATCCAGTCCAGGATCTGTGAGAGCCATTCTTCAGCATACTTGCTGCTGCCCGTGAGCCAGTATGCTTTTCCCAGGCATACAAAATACTGGTGCCGGTTTAATTCCCAGGTAAGTCTCACGTCCCCCGGCCTTCCCGGCCCGCTATAATCAAGATCCTGGTAAAAGTCCCTGGGCCAGGATTTGCTGTTCGGAAAATGGGAGTGCCAGTCTATTATTTCACCAAAATCCGGTCCTCCGGGAATGAGCCATCCAAACTGCCGGGCGCAAATAAGCTTCGCTATCCGCAGGGTCTCCTCCACTTCCCCGGGATATTCTTCCCGCAGCACAGATACGATTTTTTCTTTGTGGCCCGGGTCAAAAAAGAATTTTGGGGCGGTTCGCCCGGGATTAAAATATTTATCAAGCCCCTTGAGAACAGGAGTTTTTTTAACCCGGTACCGGTTATATTGCTTCTTCAGCGGGAGCTTTATTCGTAAATAAAACAGGTAAAGGCTGTTTTTGAGCCCTTCTTCCCTTGCCCGGCGTATAAGATGTTTTATTGTTGATATCATTCGTATAGGAATCTTGCATAATGACGTCTTTTTTGCAATCTTTTTTTAGTAGAAGATTCTTTCTGAAAGCGACGTGACGTCACGTCGCTTTCAAGGTGCAGGCTCCTCCGGGGAAGGTGTGCGACCCCTGCGAGGGGTTTGGTTCTGAGAGACGTTGCAGTGCAGACTCCGGAGAGAATCAGCATTCCCCGTTGTTTATGCACAAATCTGCCTGATGTTCAGCAAAAAACAACTGTTTTTTTTATTGTCTTGACCAATAAAAATTCTCCCCCTAAATATATTCAGGGGGAAAAAATGATGAAAAAATTATTTTCCGGTCTGATTTTTATTCTTATTTCAATTTTTAGTCTTTCTAATTGCGGTAAGTCGTATATTCTCAATAACATGAAAAAATTTCCTGCCGCAAACAGGGTTTATATTCATCCGAATCCCGTTAAAGGTGATTTTGCCGTTCATGAAGACCAGGATGGCGTAACTGCCATGAAATTCGAAATTACGGATGTGCGAAAGAGTTTGGTTACTTTTCGAATTACTTTTGAAAAGGCGTCGGTGAGTGCGCTCAAAAGCATTGCTTATTATTATACTGCCAACCGGTCCGGCTGGGTACAAAAAGCATGGCTCAGGGATCTTGAAACAAAGGTTGACTACCCATTAAAAATTGCCGTTAAAGGTGACCAGAGTTTTATTTATAATTATACCCGCACTTCATACGGAAAAAAAGAAAGCTTTACTACCCGGGCGGGTACCTTCCCGGTGAAAGAAGTTATTACCTATAACCAGTCGTATAAGGGCGGTATCCTGGGAACCTTTGACCACACTACAGTAGAGCTAATAAATCCTGCTGTTAAATTTGGTTTGCTCAAAAGAATTCAAACCAGGAAAGAAGACCTGCCGATCCAAAAAGTTCTGGATATTCTCAGTCATATATTGGGAGGGAGGAGTCAGCAGCGGCAGCAGGTCAGTGTTCTTGATCTTATTTTAGACGGCGGTGTAAAACAGCCGCGAAAAAATGAGATGAAGCCCCTGGTTTTGCATACTGTTCTGGTGCGCGCTAATTAATGAAAAAAACCGGGAAAAAGCTTACCATGAGTTTTGGGGATTTATAAAAGGATGCCGTATTACCATGCAGTTATGGCAATACGGCTTCTCGATATCAATTTAAAAAAATTAGTTCGGAACTACATAATGAAGATTCGAAACATCAGCGTCTTTGTTTAATTTTTTGGAATATTTGAAAATAGCCATAATACGCTTTTTCCATTCGGACTGGTAAAGCCCTCCGGGCATTTTCCGAATTTCAAGAATCGCCGCAGGTTTGCCGTCAACATCGGTCATTTCCATTGTACCCGATTCCTTGGTGTTTGTTTTAAATAAGTCCTTGCCGCCTTTTTCGGATAGAAGACCTCTAATCCAATCTTCAATTTTTGGGCCCTTTTTGTGACCCTTGTAAAAAATAACCTGCTCGTTAGCCTTAATTTTTAAGTTTGGGGCTGCCGAGTTGGCAATCTTGAGTACGAGTTTAATGAAGTCTTCGTCATGGTTGTTATCTTCGAAAATCCCCTGTTTCGGGATGGCATTGTAGTAGTCGTTAAGAGGAACTCGAGCCATAAGGGGTATGTGGGATTTATTATAATGTTTAATTTTATCACTTACGGGAATTCTCCCGGAAACGATATAGAATGAAAGAAATGTGGTAAAACCCAATAGTTCGGGATTTTTATTGATGGCATTTTCCTTTTCAGCGGCTTCTATACATTTTTTTAACATGCTGTAATAGGGCTTACCTTGATACATCAAATAGGGGTTTGTCGACATTTCTTTCAGCAAGTCAGGTACTCTATCCAACCGTATATCAAGCGTTGCCTGGATATGAGCTCCCATCTCCGGGTATGGCATCTGTTCATTATTCGCATTCACGAACCCATGACCTGCCTTAAGAAATTTTTCAGGGAGCCGTATAGCGAAACCCGTTTGTATGTTACTGAATATTGTATTGTTGTTTTTGTCTTTCAATGATTTGATCAATGGCGCTATTTCTGATATACGATTTTTCTCATCTTTTTCCCATGCTGTAATGGATTCTTTTCGTATTTTAAAAATATCATTTCTTACCGCCGCTGACATAGTTCCAAGTTGAGGCGGCGTGCTTTTGTTCTTTTTCGTATACCGGAACTTATAGAATTTTTCAAAGTTTATGCAAAAATTTGTGATGAGAGAGGTTCCTGCAAGAACAATCTCATCCACATTCTTCTCGAGTTTTTGAGAGCCGGCATTGTCATAGGTGAATGTTTTGGTTACATATTCTACGGTGAGACCCGATTCGTTAGGCTCCAGTGTTGCATCAAAGTGATCTCCTGAAAACATTACCTTCGTATTACGATTACCCTTTCCCTGCAGAATCTCGACATTGGCAACTTCCACTTCGAATCCAACAGCCCCTGTTTTTGCATAGGTCAAGCTGGGAACCAGGAACAATACCAGGGCAAACACTTTTATGTAAGTCCATCCGGACTTTCCTGAGCCTGTGTGCTTGTTTTTTTGAAATTTTCTGTTTTTTTGAATCATTTAGCTTCTCCTTCCTTAAAAATTAATTTATGAAATGTTGGACCATGTAGTTTATCCATTGATATTATGTCAATATTTTTATTGTATGACCATTGGTCATTATTTGAATTCCTCTCATTTACTGGGAGAGAACGTCAAAAAACATTATATTAACGTATAAATGTAGTGGGGAAAAAACAGGTTAGAAACTGTTTCTATACCGGGGCCTGTTCTTGAGGCCGGGTTTAATGATGCTGAGGACTGCTGTAGTTGTTTTTTTATTTTGTAATCGTTTCCAGTCCAAACACCTCTTTGGAAAGATGAACCAGTTTCTCCGGGATTGACTTCCCTTCGAGTGGAAAAAAATTGTTTTCAAACAACGCAACAACCTTATTCATATACCGCCGGTATTTTTTTGCTGTTTTCCCGGAACCCGCCGTGGGGTATTTTTCAAAGATTGGTTCCAGGTGCTTGAGAAATATTTGATCATTCGCAGTTCCCGGTTCGGAGAGATAGGGAGCCATCCTGTTTTTATGTTTATGCATGGTTTGAGCGGGAACAATATAAAAATGACAAATGGTATTGGGAAAGTACCTGTTATATAACCGGTCAAAAGACATTTCATCGATTGAGTTTTCATTACCGGTGGTCCATGATATTTTCACATCAACAATATAGTCCCGGGAAAAGTGCGCGAGCATTGCAACCTGCCGTTTGTAGTATTCGTTTTCTCTGAAATCACTACCCAGGTTCTCATATATTTTTTGAAATGATTTGTTTTGAGATTCATCCGAGGCCAGTTTTAAGGTAACCCTGTCTTCAAGATCAAGATTTTTAATGGCATTCTGTAATAATGTTTGATATTCATTGGCCATGTGTTGTATTGCTTTTGGACAAATATGATCCTGAGATAAAGAAAAATAATCCCCAATAAGGATCATCACTTTTTTATGCAATATTTTTGAAATAGAAATGGCAGAGACAAAATATGAAATCACGTCAAGGGGGAGGCCTATGGAAACGTGGTTCATGGTTGTTGTTCCAATGGCAATGAGTGTATACCCCTCGCCTATTCGAACAATGGAATCAATTTTTTCCACTTCGGAATGTTTCGTGTCAAATAGGGATGAACTTTGTAAAAATTCAATTATTTTTTTTCTCATGTGCCCGGCTTTCTACAGCGCTTCCAATTCTCTTTTACGCTCAAGTTTGATATATGACAGGATTTCTTCAAAATCCGGTTTGTAAATATCCTCCGGGCAAAGATCGATATTGCTCAAATAGCGGGAGAAACTGGTAACAATTTGCAGCATTGCTGTTTGAGCGGCATGAGGATTCTTATAAAATTTATGCGAGGCATCGGGTATAACGAATTTTTCTTTTACTGTTGTTATTTCATCGCTAAACACCAATTCATACTGCTCGAATGGCACCCAATCATCTTTTTCCGATATAATAAGAACCATTGGTGTAGTAATTTTTTTTATATCCGTTATTGTGGTATCAAGAGTGGCATATGACTTTTCCCAGGCATCACTGCAAAAGGAGAGAAAGCTAACCTCGTGGTCAATTATTGAAAATGATCCCTCATGCCGATCTCCGTTTTTATATTTATTAAGCCAATCGGTTCCACAGGTGTTGTGAACCGTCTCAGTAACATCAAGAACTCCCACCAATGAGATTAACAGGTCAATATCACTAACATTGTTTTCCGCAAAATACTTAAACAAAACCCGGGCCGATAAACTGACGCCAACAACTCCTATGCCGGCATATTCATGAAAGAATTCTTTTGAATTTCTCACGTAATCCAATATCTCATGAAAATCAAAATAGGAAGTACTTAATTGGAAATCTTCATGCTGCCCGCAGCTTAAACCAACATGGTCCGTCAGATCATACCTGAGAACGTTAAAACCGTTCGCAGTTAAATATAATGAAACAACAATATTATCCCTCATTACCCGTTCATACTGGCTGGGAACGAGAATTACCGGCTTTCCCGGTTTCATGTCAACAAAATCAAATACCGCATGAATTGTCTTTCCATGGCGGTTGGATATTGAAAACGTTTTTGATTGCATATCCATACGGTCACCTGGCTGAATATTTTTTATCTATTTTTAGAGCACAACCCCGGGAGTCGGTCCTGTTAATTCTCCCTACGATTTTAATACCGGTTCCCGATCTACCGCAGGGACAGTCATCCTGGTGAATAATCTGGCCAAAATCCGTTGATAAAATAAAACAGGGAAAACTTGATGGTGTGGGATCAAGAAAAGCCAATATTCCGGTTTTGTTTTTTTCGGTAATTTCTAACCCGGTCCAGGGATCAATGATGAGTACTTTTATCCACGGCTGAACATGTTTAACCCAATGTTCACATTCGGGAATTATGGAATTTAGCTCAACCATGTTAAAAACATCTCTGAAATTATTTTTTTGAAATCCTTTGAAATAATACTGTATGGTGTTAATCAACTCATTTCGGGGAATGGCGTTTCCGGAAAAAAGTTTCCACCCCCCTGCGCTTACTACAAATACCTGTTCTCCAAAAGGAATGCTTATCCCTTCTTTTTTCATATATTCAAATAACTGCAAATACATAACTGGCGCGCCGGTTATTACAAGAGTCTTGAAGTTCTGGCGGTATTTGTTTAATTTTTCAATTACCTGCTCCGGGTAAAAAGTATCACCTGTTACGAAATTTACCGTGGGGAATATTATATCGGTAATACTCATAACATATGAAAACCATAGATCTTTTGCTTCTTCAGTTGAAGGACCAAGGTTGAAAACAATGGCTTCACTGAGGTCAAAAAGCTGGTCAACACTGGCATCCACTGTTCCCAGGAAGCGATCAAGCGTTTTTTTATCGCGGTATATGGTACTGGTTGAACCTTCAGTTCCACTGCTCATACAGTTTTTTTCAATATCTTCTTCATTAACGCTTAAAATATCCCTTTTTTTAAATATAAGAGTGGGTATGAGCGGTACCAGCTTCAAATCAGCGAAGCTGGTAATCTGTGATGGGATAAAACCTGTTTTTTCGCAATAGGCGCGGTAATCGGGACAATGATCATAATGATGCATGACCGATTCTTTTATCAAATGATATTGTACCGATTCTATTTTCTTTTTGTCCCAATGGTAAATATCTTCATCCTGAAAAATATATTGGTCAATTTCGGGCACTCCTTCCAGGGATACAAAACTGCTTTTTTTCATGAACGCTGCCTTCGTGGTCCAAAAAAATGCTCTTCAATCTTATTACGGTCTCCTTTAAAATATCGATATTGGAATTGTGGACTTCGCTCCGCGCAAACCCAGTTGATCATTCGGGACATGGGATGCATGCCGTCATGGCTAAACCCGCCACGGGGATGACCTGCCATCCCGGTCTCAACAATACGGGTTGCCCCAAGAAAAGTAAATTTTTCAGCAATGGCCGAATATGATTCCCAGGGATATATTGATACGGTTTGAACATCTTTGTCG
>JAAENB010000210.1 GCA_024224995.1 bacterium
ATATAAAAATATTATAAAGAAAGCAGATCCTTCGGAAGATGAATTATCCGAAAAAACAGACTTACGAATTTATTTAAAGCAGATTCCTTCGTGGTTGGCGCCCGAGATTAAGATTGAATTTGACTCTATTGTTGATTTTTTATTGAGATAGAAAGAGATAGAGATCACAGGTAGAAATATCGCAAGAACAGCTGCTAAATATATTTAATGAGATTATTGTTCCCCTAGAGATCCTGAAACCCCTCTTCATTCACCCCATCACTAACCTGCACCAGCTCAAACGAAGAAGTCACGGACTCATTTTTCCGAACAGCAAAATCTATTACGGAGCTTCCGTTTTCCAGGTCCGCGAAAAAGAAACCGATCTCTTGCCCAAAGGAATCAGCTGCCCAAAAGAAATAAAACCTGTTCCCCAATCTTCTATCGATAAGAATAGAGTTTAAGCCTTTGACAAAATTGATATTATCAATCCATCCGTCATCCTCTACAGAAAATGAATATTCTTTTGCGTCTACAACAAGCGTGATCACTCTTTCTTCACCCTGGCGGCCGGAAAAAGATTTTAGCGTTAACTCACCTTTTGTCAAAGCGAAAAGATCTTCAATTAAGGACTTATAATCATCAACGTCGTCTACAGACTCACCATCGGTGACATAAATATTTTCTTTTCCCATATTTCTTTCAATGTAGTTTTCAAATGTAGTGTAGTTATGCATAGTATAATCCGGCTTTTATAAGCTATAATTTCATATCCCCCGTCAAGCACTTTTTGTTCATTCAAAAAAGAGAACATTTAGAAAATATTCTTGCAAATTATTGTTCGACTTGTTAATACGTTGCTTATGCAAACAAATCTTTTTATATATCGATATTTTAAACTCGGGATGAATCCTTTCAAGAGTACTTCGGAACTACCTGATAATGAAATTATTTATTTTATGGAAGAACACTTTCCTAATCATAGATGGTTTCATGCCAATCCCGAAGAAAGAATAAGAAACCGGAAAATAAACGAAAAATGGTTATATGAAAAATTTCTTTTTGCAGGTGGAGAACCAAAAACAAATTATCCTTGCTACTTTACACTTGGGAAATCATTATTTTTAAAGAATTTCGAATCATTTGATGGTAAATCTGCTGAAGTAAAAATACCATTAGACTTATTTTCATCTAAAAACATTAGCTTTACTTATCCCGATAGCTTTTTTTCAAAGTGGCTTAGTGAGAACAAAGATCACGAACTTTACAACAGTGAGTTAAATGGTAAAATTTTTATGTTAGATGAAATTCTCAATTTGTTGTCTCAAAATAAAATTCCCAAAAACGTATATATGGATACTCCAAACTATAAATACCATTTCTATATTGAATCACAAGTCTGGGATTATGATATCCTGGAACAGTATAAAAAATAAAAGACCCTGGATGGGGATTATTTGAATCGTTCCGGTACCTCAGAGCGCTTTTAAAGAGCTCTGAGGTGCAGAAGCCAATTAAGCGAAAAATTTTTTGTTGACATCTCCCCTGTTTATGTTAAAAATCATTTAAAAAAAGGGGTACATAAATGAAAAAAATAAAATTCACCGGTAGTACACTTTTAGCAATCCTGGCATTACTCATGATCAGTTCCTGTTCCGGCAAGACGCGCATGGACGAAGTAAAAGTCCATCCAGTATTTAAGAATTTCGCGCCGAAAGAACAGACCTTTAGCATAAATCCATTCATACAAAATACGGTAAAAGGAAAAAGAGGAACAAAACTGCGAATACCGGGCAAAGCTTTTGATATGGACTATGATGATCTTAAATGCCATGAAGTGGTTGAGATTAAGCTGATAGAAGTAGTAGACAATCTTGATTTCGCGGCGTCAGGAATAGGTCTTCTTTATTATAATGAGCATACGGGGGAAGAAGAAGTTATGGAATCGGCCGGCATGTTCAAAGTTGCTGCCGTGTATGATAATGAAGAACTTGGTTTGAGAGAAGGAAAGAAAATTACGGTTTTATTTCCAAATATAGTGCCCGGTGAAAAATTCAATGTTTATAAACTTAATTCCGATGGGCAATGGGAATATAATGGTCATAACCAGGTAATAGGGTATGATGACTATGAGAGACCAATATATAGAAAAAAAATTCAAAAAAGGATAGTAGCAGTAAGAAAATATTTAATTAATGAGTTAACATTCTATAACTTTGATTCTCCGCGTAAGGATTCCGCCTGCATTAAAGGTTCAATTGATGTTGATCCGGAAAAATTGATTCAATTTTATCTTATGGGGATCAGCAAAAAAGGGTATTATTATAAATATGATTGGGTAAAAGGAAGCAACTTTTCAACAAGCTTTTTTCAGAGAACGGATGTAATAATTGTAGTTATAACGGAAGATGGGAAAATTGGAAAAAGTAAAAAATTCAATACCGGTGACAGGTGGGGCCATTTTAGAACACCAATGGGGCCGCATAATTATTGCAAAATGATTGGCAATATCAAACCCGTAGCAGTTGATGAAAAAATATTAAAGGATCGTAAGAAATTTAATAAATTTCTTGGTTTAAAAGACGAAAAAAAATATAAAACAAAGTATCCGAAATAATTTAAGCGGAGCCGGCGGCTGGGACGGCCGCCGGACTAATCCCAAAAATTATATAAAACTGTTGCTCCAGCATAGAATTCATTCTCATGTCCTTTCCCGTAAAAATTCCCCCCTATTGATACAAATACCGGGAACTGTTTGTATGGCAGCAAAACGCTCAGGCCGAAATATCCGCCGGGAGAAAAAGGATCATCGCTATCATTGACGCGGTACGCGTAGGCGAATCCAAACTCCAATCCAATAACAAAAAACATGGGTAATAACCCGATTTTCCCGTTTACACTCCCTTCGTTAAATCTATATCCAACATCCATATTAATAAAGGCAGATAACATATGATGAAGACCGAATCGATAACTGAGATAGACCCCACCGTCGTGAGTGCTCTCGGTTTTCGCGTAATCCCCGGTAATCCCTAAACCGGATACTGAAAAGCCGGCACCTCTCACATCGTCCCCATGGACATCTTCAGTTCCTGCCATAAACAAAAGGCAGGTAATTATTACAATCACCGATATGTTTATTTTCATAGTATCCACCTTAAAAAATTTTAAGATGGTTCGGAGGTTTTGTCAACTATTTATAAAGCCTGCTGAGAGGAGAGTTTTAGAAAAAAACCAGGGTTATTCTTGACAAACAGATGTATTCCATATTATTGTTATGAAATGAATCAATATAATGAATTTATACAGGTATTAAAAGCATTAGAAGAACAAAAAGTCGATTATATTCTTATTGGGGGCTTTGCTGTTTTTCTACATGGTTTTAGAAGATTTACCGAAGATATTGATCTTTTTATCAAAATGATTCCGGAAAACGTGGAACATTTAAGAAAAGCATTACACTCAGTATTTCAAGATTCATCAATTAATGAGATAACCTTAGATGAATTAACGGATTACCCGGTAATCCGTTACGGAACCCCCGATAATTTTTACATTGATATTATTTCGCGCCTGGGGGAAATGGCGGCTTATGAAGACCTGGAATATGAAACGATCGACTACCAGGGAGTCAAGATTAAAATCGCTACACCGGAAACACTCTTTGATCTTAAAAAAGATACGGTAAGACCCCAGGATAAACAGGACGCGATGTTTTTGCACGAACTTATAAAAAATAAAAAAAAATAAGAGGTAATCCCGGTGCCGGTTTATAAGTACAAATCATTTGAAGAAGCCGAAAAGGCCTTATGGAATTTTAACCCCGATGAAGATTACTACAAAAATGCCTCAGAGCTCTGGGACATGGCAAATAAACTCTCCCCTGTTAAATGCCGCAGAGGAATATTTAAATTCCGCACAATTGAAGAAGCGAATAAACATCGAATGGAATGGGAGCTTGAAAACGCGATACAATTGCGTAAGGAAAGAGATTCTCTGAAGTCCTGATGTTCCTGCATCCGGCCTTGAAGTAGTATGGGCTCTTTGGGTTGTGAGGACTGTTTGAGCAGAGCGAGTTCCGCAGCAATCCAAAGAGCCCATACTACTTCAAGGCCCACGCACAAGCAAAATTTAGTTTCTTGAGAGCAGCTCTCCGCGCAAGGGATACGCAGGGTTTAGTCCGGAGGTCTTCCGCAGGACCGGAGCGAAGCGGAGCCCGGAGAAGCCCGGCCCGCAGGGTGCGCCCAAATCAACTGAACCGCACGATTTTTTGCAAATTTTGCATGCAACAAGAAAAATTTTCATTGACAAAATCAACACATTGTATACATACAAACACAACCGGCTGGCCGGTATTTCAAAAATAAATAATCAGGAGGTCAATTATGAAAAAATTCAAAAAGGGTTTATGCAACAGGTATTCTTTTTTATTAATACCTTTGATACTGTTAATTTTAGTTACTTCATTGTACGCTTCAAACGACCCGGAGCAGAATAAAGCCGATTACCGCAGTATGGCCGTATCAAATCCCACCAGGGACGCGGCTCCCATTTTTGCCTATGAAGGGCTGGCAATTGATGAAGACGATATTACTTCATTGTTAAGTTCAGTTGTAAACGACGAAACCGGAGATTTTAAACTGGCGCAGCTTGTGCGGATCTTATATCTTACCGGTGATTATGACGATATGATTTTACCAACCCTGGAAAACATTGATTATTGGCTCACCCAGGGTGAAGACCAGTATTGTTACTGGTCGGAAAATCATATGATCCTGTGGACATCTACAGCCTACCTTTTACAGCAGCGGGAAGGCTGGACAATGGACAGCAGCCTGGCGCAGCGGCTGGACCATTACCTGGACCTGAAACTGGAATACGGTTTCTATGAATTTTTCTCATCTACTTATTTTCCTTTTTCTCTGGCAGGCCTGCTTAACCTTGCCGACTTTGCCGAAGACGAATCTATCAGGAGCAGGGCCGAGGAAGCGGCTAAGATCTTAATGAAGAACGTGCTTCTTCTTGCAACGGACAAAGGCACCTACTTTCCCGCTGCCGGAAGGAACTACTCAAGCAAATATACATCGGCCCATGGTCATAATCATAATTGTATTATCCGTATTCCAACAGGGCTTGGAGAGCCAAGAACAACTTCCAGCTACATTGGGGCCTTTTTATCAACCACGGGAATTGATCTTTCCGATGTTGAAAATTCATGGCAGGAATCCTTAAATACAACCTTCACCTTTGGCCACAGTCAGAGCGAAAAATTGACTGTCCATGCCGGGCTGCCGCGAACGGAAAGAACGGTTTTCCAGTGGAGTGCAGGGGGATATTTTCATCCCGATACGGCAGATGACACCACCTACACCGTCGATTATTACGACCTGGAAAACAACAAACACTTTAGCATGTTCCAGGATATTCCCAATTTTCCCGACAGCTGGTCGGACAATTTCGCCAAAATAGGCGCTACATTCGGACGCAGTTCCGATATCTCCCACGCTACTATCGATATTTATAAAAACAAGGGCTCGGCTCTCACGTCTCTGCAAAGCTACTATGCCGCCTACTACGGCTGGCAGCAATGGCCCTGGGCAGCGACGGTTGATGATATTGCTGTGTGGACCCAGTCCGGTGAAGTTAAAACAAACTGGGGAGACCGAAGCAAGAATAACGCAAACACCCACCTCCCCTACATTAACCAGGTAGACAATGTCGCGCTCATCATTTACTGGCCCAACGCGGAAATACAAATCGCCGATACCCTGAACCAGATCGATACCTCTGTTTCCCTGTACTGGCCTACAGACCGGTTCGA
>JAAENB010000211.1 GCA_024224995.1 bacterium
GCAATGGCTCTTCCCTTACTATCGTACTCAAAAGACCCAAGCACTTTTCCATCGGGAGCCTTAATTTCTTTAATGCGTTTCCGCATGAATCCTTTACAATAGGTATAATTTCCCATCATGCGGAAGAGCTGCGGCCCATCGCCTTTTTCAACCACCTTCTCAAGCATGCCGTCATCGCCATAACGGTATTCATACTCTTTGCCAAAGGGGCCTTTCACCGTTTCAATCCTGTTGCTGCTGTCTCTTTCAAAAGCGATACTTATTCCCGAAGAGTGGCTAATCCCATCTTCATTATAATTAACAGTACGGCCATAGGTATCAGTTATACTTTCAATACCTTTCTTGGAGTTGATAACATAGACAGTACCGTCAACAGCGGTATAGCTGAATCGCGACGGGTTAAAGAGTCGCATATCGATATCATATATGTTGCCGTGTAAGAGCATAACATGCCTGTCACGGTCAAGAGCAACCAGGCTTCCCTGAGTTCCCTACATAGGAGAAAAACCTACCGTCATGGGCCTGTGTCCTCCTTCAAAAGGGATCAACACTGAAGTTTTGGGACCAACATTCATTCTGAATTTCAAAATTTTATTATCACTAAACCTGATCACCACAACATGCTGCTTCTTTTCTACCAGTATATAGGCAGTAATAAATCCACCACCCACATTCTGTCCCCAATCCTCACTAAGAGGAGTGGTAACAGCTGCTTTCACGTTTTTCGACGGCAGGTTCCAGCCCGGACCAAAATCTCCGGGGCCTTGCGCGCGGCTGTCGTATTCTCTTTCAATATTTAAGGGCATTCCCGGCCGCGGAATAGAGAGATCGGCGACAGGAAGGTTTACCTGGCCAACCTTAAGCCCGCCTTCAACAATAGCGCAATTCTCCACAACAGTGGAATTCCCCGAAAGGTCTTCGGCATACAACCGCATCCGGTGAATCCCATTCCGGAGAATCGTAGGATCAAACACCCCAAGCTCACCTTCAATCTCCGACCCATCACCTTCGGCAAAGGTAATCCACTCCGACGCGCCGTCTTCGCGCATCTCAAGCCGGTAGCTCACCTCACCGTTGTCATCGGAAATAGATCCCCCTATGGAATAGAGGTCGGTAACGGTAATGCAGTCATCGTCGTCTAACACTGCAACAGGATCAGAGCTGTCATAGGGATCGGCAGCTCTA
>JAAENB010000212.1 GCA_024224995.1 bacterium
CAAAAGCGCGAGTCCCCCTACCAGGTCGCCTCCCAAATATGATGAGGCTGCCGGAAGTGCGTAGATATCAGCATTATTCTTCAAATTAAAGCCTATATCGCTCCCGGTGTAGTTTTCATAGTCAATATTTGATGCTGTGTATGGGAAAACTCCCAGTGGGGCCGGATCTAAGCCAAAAAGGAAATATGTCATTGCTGTATTGCCGGAAAAGACTATTTTCCCTATTCCTGCCGGTTCAAGATCCACTATGGAGAGCGCTCTTTCTATAGAAGATATAATTTTCCCCCGTACAAGGGTGCTGATCTGTTTCGCTGTCTCTTTTTCGGCAGCTGCCGATATTCGTGCTATTATATCGTGTCCGTATCGTCGTTGGGGATTTAAAAACGAATCAATGAGCCAGGATTTTTGATTTTTCAGGTCTACGAGTGATACCTGGACTGTAGTTGTTCCTATATCAACAGCTATGCCATATTCTGTTAATTCTCCGGGGCTAATTAACAGGGCCTTTTTATTGGCCCCCATATCTTCTTCAATTCGAATAGATACCTCTCCTTCAACACGGGTTACGCACGATAGCCGTTTTCCCGGTTTATCCCGTATTGTTTTTAATTCTTCCGCATCCGGTTTTGACAATGTCCCGGCTGCCTCAACAAGGCATTTTCCGCAGATTCCTTTCCCTCCGCAGGGAGTTTTTACCGGGATGCCCTGGTCTGTTAATATGTCGAGCAGCAGTGTTCCGCTCCTGTATTGCAGGGTTTTATGGCCCGGTTGTATGGTTATTTGGTATTTATTCATACCCCTAGTATTTTTTAATTGATTTTTTACCGCAACAAATATTTTTTGAAATGTTACTCTAAAGCGGCAGTTTTTATAAAGGAAATAAACCAACATTATATGGAAGAATTTACAATAATATCCTATCCCGGACCAAAGGATGACAAACTCCTCTCTCTTACAGAGGCTCGATCGCGGTATATGCTGCCTTTTGGCGGTAAATTCAGAGTTGTCGATTTTACACTGAGAAATTCTTTTTCCTCCGGGGCGAAAAGTACTATTATATACAGTAATTTTGAAGACGGTCTTGAAGAATATGTGGAGAGTTACGGCCCCTTTAGCGGCATGAGATTTCCTCCTATTAGAGTTGTGGCACGGGAATTTTCAGATATAGATTTTTGCTATAATCTGGTTATGGACGCGGATACTGATTTTTATATTATATATAATGGTGATAGTCCTTCAATAATCGACTTTACCAATATTGTAAGGAATTACAAAAGATCCAAAGAAGCTTCTGTTTTATTTAGATTAAAAATAGATGATAAACCTTCAATGGCTTACAAGGTCCTGGTGACCACTAAAGAAGTCCTTCTTGATGCTATCCATACTGCCATTGAAGAAGAAAGAGCCTCCCCTAATCTTTTTGAAATGATCATCAACAGTATGATAAATAAGGGTATTAGAAAGAGCAATTTTCAGGCTTTATATTGGCCCATTAAAAATATCCCGGAGTATTATTCTATTAACAGGGAAATCATCTGGAATCCCGACATTTTTAACCTTCTTTATAAAGAAAAAATAATCCAAAGCCAGATCAAGGCCAGGGGATACGCCCGGATTGGTAAGTTTGGTAAGATAGTTAACTCATTTATTTCCGATTATTGCGATATCAACGGTACTGTTGAGAATTCAATTATTTTTCCGGGAGTTCAAATCAGCGAGAATTGTATTATCAAGGACTCAATTATCCTGCCCTTTGTGCGGATTGCTCCCAATGTTAGAATAACCAGGGCGATAATCGACGAAAGGACCGATTTTCCTCCTGATATTGAGCCCGAGACCGAAGAAGATTACAAACTTTTTGCTTCCAAAGACTATTATAATATAGATAGTTATTGTAATATTGGTTCCGACCAGGAACAGATCAAAAACAATGATTTTCCCAGGGCTCTTTTCTCAAGCATCACTCTTCTTGGGAAAGATACCCGTATTGTGGAGCGGTCGAATATTGGCGGTGCCTGCTATATTGCCTCTGGCCTGGGTGAGGAATTCTTTTCTACAAAAAAATACCTCTACGATGGTTTGTCCCTGGTCAGGTAAGCGGGTCCAGCCCATGTATGGGAAAGACCGTATCCCGGATTGCTGCTACTATGTTTTCCGCATGGTGCAGGGTTCTGTCTTTTTCAACTTTCGGGGCATAATAGGGCGCGTCATCAAGGTTTCCCGAGTCTGTTTCCGGGCCGTACATCATTCCGCCAATACTTCCGGCAAAATGATCTTCCGGCTCTATTCCGCAAAAAGCAGCCCAGGCCAGGGTCCAGAGCGCGGCTGTCTTTGACGGATTATACCCGCCTCCGCCTGTTGCCATGATTTTGGGAGATATCTTATTTATTATTCCAATCACTTCTTTATAACTGTTGCTGGTTAGCGCAAGATTTGCCAGGGGATCTTCTATATGAGTATCTCCGCCAATTTCCGCGAAAACAATATGGGGCTTATAATTCGTTACCAGCTGCGGGACCAGTGATTCAAAAGCGTACAGGTAGACCTCATCATCGGAGCCTTTTAAAAGCGGTATATTTACGGTATATCCAAGGCCCTCATTTATACCGGTTTCATTCTCAAATCCCGATCCGGGGTAGAGAGAGCGTCCCGACTCATGAAGAGATATTGTTAGTACATTCTTGTTGCCGTAAAAAGCATCCTGTATCCCGTTCCCATGATGAACATCAATGTCTATATACGCGACCCGGCAGCCCTTTTTAAGACATTCCGTAATGGCTAATGCTATATCATTCACATAACAGAACCCTTCGGCATGGTCTTTGCCTCC
>JAAENB010000213.1 GCA_024224995.1 bacterium
CAGAACTTTATACCTCACACCTTGTTTATTTTGAAAAATGCATCCATTAACCAAATTTTGCTGACATATATATCCTCTTTTGCTCGTCAAGATAGTTGATTATCTTTTCACGAAATTCAATACAGTCTTTTTTATGCTCGGAAGATAATTTAACAGCCGGGCCAATTTTATAACCTTTTATTTCAAACAACTCATCTTCATTCGGGAGCATGTTATTTTCATGGCAAATTTCATACAACTTTGTTCCCTTAAAAGGAACAAAGTACGAGCAGCTACCCCAAACCGGTGCCACTTCTTTATTTAAATTCAGCGTATCTTCCAGTTCTCTTCGGGTTTCAAAAGGAAATCCTATCATATTGTATGTAAGAAATGGCACCCCGGCTTTCTTCATCATTGCGCATACTTCGATAAAAAGTTTATTGCTGTACTTTCTATTGAGAAAACGCTTTCTGAAATCTTCGTTTCCGCATTCGAGTCCTATACATGCCATACCACAACCAGTGGCATGAAGTAAGTCAACAATCTCAGGGTCAAGACTTTCTGCTCTGACACATAATGCATATGGCAACTTTATATTTTTTGCGTATTCTTCAATGAAATGTTTGAACCACTTTTTCTTAGAAATCAAAAGATCATCCTGAAAGAAAATTGACTTTGCCTCCGGGTATGTTTCAGTCATCTTTTTAAGGAACTCAATACCATGTTCAACAGAAGTAAGCCTGAAATAATCGCTCGAAGTATGATAAACACTTGCCAAAGCTCTTGCGCAACAATAGCTGCAGTTGAATGGGCAGCCACGACCTAACGTTATTGCGAGGGATTTTCCATCACTGACCAGGTCGGAAACAGGTCTTCTAATGCAAACTTCATCTGGGTCAAATATTGAATAATCCGGGAAATCTAATGAGGAAAGATCAGAAATATACTGGCAAACCGGGTTTTTTCTAATCTTCCCATCAACAGACCAGTAAAAACCATCAGTGTCAAAAACTGATTTATTATTTTTTATATTTGCCAATAAATTATCAATCGGTATTTCTCCCTCGCCAACACATACCCCTTTAACAGCAGTGCGGGATAAATACCCATCAGGATCCAGTGTTGGACCCGGTCCTCCCGCAATTTGGAGAATATCCGGGCAGTTTTTCTCTAATTCCCTGGAATATTCAATAACGTATTTTATCTGGGTTGCAATACAGGAGAAACCTACTATTGACGGATCATATGCCTTGACATTGTTGATAAATTCTCCACTGTTTTCAGCAGTAACAGTAAGGCACTCAACATCAAAAGAATGTTTTTTTATACGAGATGAAAGGTAGGCTATTCCATTACTTGCAGCAGAAACTGATTCGGTTTCTACAGCGGGATTGATAAACAGAAATTTGTTATTCATTATTAATCTCCTTAATATTATTTCAATACTCCGTTATTATGGGTTAAAATTAAAAAATGAATACTTTTTAATTTTAACCCATAATCCAGGAGTTACAGAGAAACTGGAAAAAAGATTAGAAATTATACCTGGCCTCCACCAGAAACATCCTTGCATTGCAGGGAAGGTCATTGGTAACCTTTACATTAGGACTCGGATCACGGCTGTCTTCATCAAAGAGGTTATAAACAGAGCCTCTGATTTCAAGCCCTTTATAGAATTCCTTTGCAATCAGGGTCAGATCAACAAGTGTATATGAATCAACATCATCCCTAAGATCCGTCTCTCGCCTTGGCATTTTACCTATCCATGAGACATTCACATTTGCGTTAAAATATTTTGAAAGAGCATAATTCATACCTGCGTTTGCCTTCCAGTCCGGCACAAAAGGAAGGGCCTTATCGTTCTTATCCTTTGCATCCTGGTAACTGCAATTGAGGTATCCGTACTTATCTTTTGCAAAATATAATTCCAGTTGAGCTTCAGCACCGTCCACCTGTGTCTTTCCATCTGTATTTATAAATGGTCTCGGCTGACCAGGCCCTGGGCTAGGCCCTATACCGATCAGGTCTTCTATATCATTATGAAAGTAATTCAGGCTCAGTGTGTAATGCTTCAGAAAAGGAATTTCCAGGCCGACTTCATAGGTCTGAATTTTTTCCGGATCAAGGTCAGGATTGCCGGCTACCACAACATTATTCACGGTATAAAGCTCAGTAAAAGAGGGTGCCCTGAATGCGCTTCCGTATAAGAACTTTATTATCATATTATTCTTAAATTCATGGACATAACCGATCCGCGGGTTGGTGGTTCCCCCGAAATCACTGTAATTGTCATGTCTTACCCCCAGGGTCAGCGAATCATAGGCTGATATTTCCCACATATTCTGGAGATACACCGCCCATATGTTTCTGTCCGTATTATTCTTTACAAAGTCAGGCGCTCTTACAACTTCAGTGTAGGTCTGATTGCTGTAATTGTCATAAGCTTCGACATCAAACAGTTTGAGATTCCCATAACTGGTCCCCCCTGTCATCAAATGATCCCCTAAAACATAGTTTGCCGTAATCTCACCCCCAAAGGATTTGGTTTTTATCATGGGATTACCGATCATTCCATTGTCGTTTCCGCCGGTAAAACCATCGGGCATCACTTCAAGGAATGCGTTAAAGTCATAGTAATCGCCATAAAGTTTCACCATTATGTCCAGATCCTCTGTTAAGCTCTTTGTGTAGAAGATATCCCCAAAGAACTGCTTAACCTTCCAAACAGTTTCGTCATTGAGGGCAAACATGTTTCCGATAAACGGCCCGTATTCCTTATCAATGACCCTGCCTGTAAAACTGAAATCTCCATATGCCATCCTGAGTCCGAAATCATATTTCTTTGACCATTCAAGTGTATCCCCGCTATTTCCCAGTGCATCATGTTCTATGAAAGAAGCAGGACCGTCTGTGTCATAATACTCTGCATGGCCTGATATTTGAAATTTTTCACCCTTATAACTAAGTGATGCGTCATACTTCCAGGTATCAAAGCTACCCCCGGTTGCAGAAAGCTGGTTCTCGATATCCTCTGGCATTTTCGTGATCACATTTATGATGCCGACAAATGCATTTGCGCCGAAAAGCGCTGATCCCGGTCCCCTGATGATCTCAACCCTTTTTATATTTTCCACCATAAGGTCATTGAAAGCATGCAGCGCCCATGAACCATCATAACCATTATTCATTGGGTGATTGTCAATCAGAAGAAGAACCTTTTCTGAAAACGCCGTGAGTATCCCGCGCACTTCTACGAATCTCCCCTGGGGGGTATTTGGTTTCTGATATATTCCAAAGCCCGGCACGTTACTCAGGACATCCATTAAGTTCCTGGCGCCCATACCACGCATTTCATCTGCGGTGATGACCGTGGTAATTGCCGGTGCTCTCCGCGCATTCATCAGGTTTTTTGTAGCGCTCAGCAATACCTTGTCTGCCCGGAAGTATTGCTCTTCAGTCTTTTCATCTCCGAATACATCATCAAGATCCCCTGTCTCTTCTTCCCGGGGCTGCTCTTTGAACATATCTTCGAGAGCATCCGCGCCTTCTTCCGGGGCAGGCTGCTCTTTTTCCTGGGCAGCGACTTCTGATAAAGAAACTCCTGTTGCCAGCACAAACAAAACAATTGCAAATACACAACCTAAACGTTTCATCATTTTTCCCCTCCCTTAGAAAGAATAAAGAATTAGAGCGTTTAACATAAATCAGCCAGCCTGACATTCTTTTTGTTAAACACACAAAGCAAGCTTTGAACTCCTCTGGTCTGTTCAGGAATATGCGCTGATCAAACCTGGTACTTATATTCGTGTTTACACGCACCTTTCATAAATATTTTATAATATATGAATGCTGTTCATTTAAATGTCAAGAAAAAAAAAGTGCGGTATTTTAAGATTTTGTTGATTCAGGAGGAAAAAAGATATAAGACTGGAACTGAGGAGTGTATCGAATTCTTGGAGAAACCGGGTTTTTTCAAAAAACCCGGTTTCTGAAATACCGAAAAACTTTTGATCGGGTACTTATATCATATTATTATCAGGAGAAACAGACATTGATTAACATGCAGACAAAAAAAATAATGCGTATAGCTATAATGGCTCAATGTGCGGGGATGGTATCGCGACTGTTGTTAGACAACGGGTTTATGCTGACTTATCTGTCCAAACTGGGTATCCCAAGCGCGCATATTCTTTTTTTCCTTTCAGTGCCAATGTTAATTTTATTTTTATTCACAATGCCATTTGCCTTTTTATCAGATCGGTTCGGCAAAAAAAAATTTGGAATCACCGGGTTAGTTGGAACAGTAATTGGTTATTTCCTGCTGGCTCTTGCAGGATATCTTCCACACAGTCTTACAAATTGGGTTGTGGGTACGGGTATCGCGGTTTTCGGCATTGGTATCGCCCTTTTTATGTCTAGCTGGTTTGCCCTGTTAGAGCCGATTGTTCCCCAGGACATCCGGGGCCGTTTTTTTGGAAAACTTCGTTTTTCAGGACATATGATGGGGATTGTCTTCACCATAATCGTAACCGGGGTGTTAAACAGATATTCGACCCTTGCAGTGTATCAGATTATCCTGGCTGCTGCAATGATTTTGTTGTGTATCCGGATTTTACTCTATGTTCAGATACCGGAAGTTGATAAACTCATATCCCGAAATATCAGCTTCAGGAAATCATTTGCCGAAGTTATCAGTATTCCCGGGTACCTGCCATTTTGCTCATATGCCTTTTTATTAATGTTATTTACAGGAGCCTGCCCGTGGATATTCAGTCTGCTGGAAAAAGATGTTCTTAATTTCAGCGGGTTCCAGATTGTACTGGTGGGCAATCTTTTGTTTGTGGGGTCGCTTGCAGGATTTTACTTTGGCGGCAGGATGATAGACCGGTATGGAACAAAGTCCATGTTCCTGTTTTGCCACATATCTTACGGAGTGATCCTGTTTCTGTTTGCCGGCCGCAATATGTTCCCTATGCCGGTAATTGCTACGGTTGGTTTTCTTACAGGCTGTTTTGGCATGGTACAGGCCACTTCGGGGATTGCAATTACCACAGAGATGATGGCCCTTATTCCAAAAGAGAACAAGTCGCTTTCCACGTCGCTTATTACCACACTTTTAGCAGGTGGAATTGCGCTCTCCGGGATCATAAGCGGAAAGGTTATTGAGCTTAATATCCTGAATAAAACATGGATACTGTTTGGCCAGACAATGAGCCATTTTGATACACTCCTTATAGGATGCGGTATCATGATTATCCTGCTGATAATTACCCTTGGATTAATACCGTCTGTAATCAGGAAGGCACAATGGGTCCCGCATGGATCAGTACACTGAGGAGTGAGGACAAAATAAGCTACTCCGGGGTTATCCCGAAGTGCTCGCAATATGCAGCAAATCCGCGATTCACCATTTCCGGGGTCAGGCCAAACTGTTCCAGGGAATAGCGATGAACGCCATGTTTGTTTTTTGGGTTCCCATCCAGGTATTCTCGTATTTGCTCCTCAAAGCGACTGTCAAACTCATACCCGAAATGTTCGTAAATCCGGCGCACGGCACCTGTCGGATCCCGCACAATGTCTTTATAGTGTATATCGAAGAATTGGGCGGAATCAGCAGATTTGCGTATATGGGTGTTACGCTCTGTAACGGCTTTCAAATAGCGGAGATATCCCTGGCCAACAAGGCCCGGATCCACATGATCGGTGTAGATTCGCCTGAGAGTAACTCTCAGACTGCACCCGGAGGGGATTACTCTTAGGGGATCGCGATGCGTCTGTACCACGCAGGCATCCGGAAACACGGTCAGCAATCCTTTCATGAAATACATGTGCATAGGCGCTTTGAGGACCCATCGACAGCTTGGGAATCGCCACTGGAGAAGCTGAAGCTGCTGGCGGTAGTAGCGATATATGGGAACCGGATCCTGTTCACTGAGCCAATTGTAATGTTGTGTTAAATTAGCAAACGAATGAAATGAAGGAGCGGCAAAAGTGTTCATAATAAGATGAGAACATTCGTCAGGTTCCTTTGTCTGCATTCGGTGAATTGAAGCATAGCCCGGGGTTGTTTTATACAGGTTTCGCAGGAATATCTCCGTCTCTGCTATCCGGGGGTCCGTATCATGGGTCCGGGGATCAGACGGCGGTGACGGAGTGAATACTTCCCAGGAAAGAGGCGCCCGGTTGGACCGATCCAGCGATAAAAGCTTGTGTAGCAGGGTGGTGCCGGTGCGCGGCAGTCCGGCAATAAACAATGGCCCGCGGATCGGTTCCTGCAGAATTTCGGGATTGTGTTTAAGTGCGTCCTGAATGCGCAGCCGATTTATCAAATGAGAGATTAACATCTGGTGAGCCTTTAACCAACCGACAAAGTTCAGGTTCGCGTCTTTTTTGTAGGATTCAAGGAGAACCCCCAATGCTGTTCGAAAACTCTCATCCCCCCAGTCAGACAGGCCGGTTTTACGGCAGGCATCAGCCATAAGGGATTCTTCTGACCGGTTTGCCGGGGATATTCCCAGCCGTTCCAATATGATTCCCGCCCGGTTAAGCATATTAACTGACCCCGGATGTTGCAAACATTGGGATTTAATCCTGTCAAAAGTGTTGTCAGTTTCTGTTCGCATCTGTTTCACTCTCTATTCCACTCCTATGTAAATCATCATAACTTACTGATTTTGTGCAGCCGAAGAAACCGGGTTTTTATCAAAAACCCGGTTTCTTTTTATTCCGGATTTTCATCTGTGCATATCCACCTTCCATAAACACTTTATAATATATGAATGCTATTTATCTAAATGTCAAGAAAAAAAAGAGTGTTAATGTGGACATAAGAGCGTTCCCAAGCCGGAGCCTGGGAACGCTATAAGGGAGAGGAATGATTATGAAGGGTTATTAAAAATGTTTACTGATCCATCCCAATGTCCGGTGATCTTTCAGATCTTTGTTGGGTATAAGCGGCAGTTCAATATGGGACGGATGGAGAATATTGCGATGAACAGTAACCGTGGGTATGATATTATCCGGATCATTCGGATCATTGTTCGGCGAAAGCTTGGGATGCAGCACAAAACTGGGCCAGTCTGCACAGGCAATGGAAACCCTTATCCGGTGGCCTTTTTTAAAGACCCAGGATGTGGCAAACAGATCAAAGGTCAGTTCCACAACATTGTCTTTTGCAAAAATTCCATCCACATAATCGGATTTCCGATAACCGTGCCAGGGAAGATCCGGCAGAACATCCGGGGGATCCTGGGAGATGATGTCCAAGGGCAGCATATCCTCGTTGGGA
>JAAENB010000214.1 GCA_024224995.1 bacterium
AAAAAAACGTCCGAAGCGGACGGGATTTTTGATATATATTAAATATTACTTTCTTTTCTATTATTTTCAGTAGGTTATATATAAGTAAATAAATCGTATCAAATCAAATGGTTAAAAATCAACAAAATCCGTTAGAATCAGATATGAAAGGGTTGCAACGGAAAAGACATATTAACATACTAATTTTTAGTTTTCAATGAGTTATAGTAAAATATGCTATCCGTTTGAACTGGGACTGATATGGATAAAAACGTAATAAACCTTCTTAATTATTATATATATTAGCAGTTAAAAAATTGTCAGAGTCAATAAATTCAGTAGGTTATAATGATATATCCGAAACATCAAAAATACTATAATTCTGAATCCCCCTATTGTCAAGGTTTATAATTCTGCTTTGGCAACTTAAATATAATATATTGATATTATTGGAATCAGTATATGACGCTTGAGAACCTGCTTTTTCTGACAAAGCTTTCTCCGGGGTACGCTATCGGAGCCCCCGCGACGTTCAGCGTGGTAAAAAACGGAAGAGAAGACTTTAAAAAGCCGGCCCGGAAAAAATCTTCCGCTGTTATTTCCGCGGGCAAGGGCATTGCCCTTCTTGATCTCGGACAGACTGTGCTGTCAAACGGTGTCTGGACAAGAATTATTATTGTCCGCAGAATAAATCGGACAAAAAAAAACGGGAAATGGCAGGTAAAAACCTATTATTACGCTATTGCCGGCAACCTGGAATTATCTGCCCTGCTACTTTACAAGTTTTATCATAAAAGGCAGTGCATCGAAGCAGGATTCAGGGAACTGAAAAATCATTATCACCTGGAAAGGCTGCCTTTTCAGAATCTCAAAGCCAACGAATTTTGGATTATGTGTAAAATCACAGCAATGACAC
>JAAENB010000215.1 GCA_024224995.1 bacterium
CGATTCCAGTACCCGAACCCCGGAATTCCCCACTTCACCTTCCGCTTCAACAAAAATCTTTCCCTCTTTTTCAAGCAGGAGACAGCCCTTCTCCGCTCCCGCGTTCTCCAGGGTCAGCTGCATAAGACGCGAAAGAAGCCGTGAAAGAACAATCTCTCCTGATATAGCCTGAGAGGCTTTTACCACTGTTGACAGGTCAAGAGCTTCCGAAATACTCTCCGTTGTAGAGAGGGTTGAAGAACGAACGGCCATACCGGTAGATACCTTTTTCATTCCCCTGAATAAATACTCCGGGTACCTCGCTTCCAACTGTTTTGCCTTAGCCGCTGCTCCCCATCGAGAATAACAGGCATGAGCCCTGGTAAAATACAAACCGGCAATACCGGCTGCCTCCCGGCCTTTGTAATACCGGGCAGCGCATTCATTTGCCAGGGCCTCATCCTGAATATATTTATTCTTATGCGCCTCGGATATGGCCTTTCCGTAAAAATCCATGGCTTTTGTATGATTACCGGAAACCCGGGCAATCTCGGCTTCAACAAGGTAATACCGGTGTAAATGGTTCATTGGGGCATGAGAAGCCCATTTTTTCATCTGTACCTGGTTTTTCCGGGCTCTTCTGAGATTGGAACGATTACACAGGGCAAGCCGAACCAGGGAATCAAAAAAATAAAATACGGGATTGTTTAATGTTCCCATGGACCCGTCGAGATATTCCCGGCATCTCCGGGAGTTTTCCAGGGACTGCGGCAATTCCCGGAAGACATAACTCAGTATAAGTTTACAGAGGTACAAATTACAGAGCGCGGTTCTGTCTTTTGTATCATGATGAGCCTGGATCATCTCTTTTTCATTATATGCTTCTCCGGTCAAATCCCAGGATTCATGTAAAAATCCCATGAAATTCAAAACAGCCTGGTGAAAGATCCGGGCGTAACACAAAGGAGCAGCGTGGTTCAGTTGTTCTAATACCAGGTTATTTTTCCGCATATTCTGTTCCAGGACCGGCAATTCAGTACCGGTCATGAATAACATATAATCTTCCAGGAATAATGAATAGCCTGCAAATTCAAGATCACCGGTCTTCATACCTGTCCGGTATCCTTCTAAGAGCGATTGTTGAAAATCTCCCGGATGTTCTTTCCAATGCCGAATAAAATCATTAACCACAAAAAGGGTTCTGGGCCGTAAGCTATCATTCGGTTTCCCCTCAAGGAGATTAAGAGCCAGCTTTCCAAATTTATATCCTTCATCAATTCTCTCCAGTGCCCCGCAAAGAATGAATCCATACAACGAATATACAAACGGAGCCTCGGAAGAGTTGCCGTTTTTAATGAGCAGGCTTATAGCCTTAAAGACCAGAACCGGAACGATGTTGGGTTTTGCGATATAAAAAGCCGGAAACACCATTAATAATAACCGGGGGATTGCCAGTTTAAGAGGATCTTTCATGTCCGGCAAAGCGCTTAAATCATCTATATTCTTCCCGCGTAATAAGAGTCCTATTTCCAGGTACGCGATAAGCATATGGGCTTTCCCCGGATTCGCGGGAATCCGGAACCCCAGAAGCTTAAAAACCGGGAGCGCTGTTTCTATGGCATCAATAAGCCTGTTTTGAGCGATCAAAGCCCGGATCCGGACTTCATAGATCTTTATCCTGTCGGTAATTGTTTGAATTTCTTCCAGAATATTCCCCGCGATTGTTTCCATTTCATCATAACAACCATTAAGATAGGCTGCTTCTGCCAATCCCTTATAAAGCGCTAAGGTAAGGTTATACTGTTTCTTCCAGCTCTCTTTTTCTTCCAGTGCTACGCCGCTCTTTAAATAATTATAGGCCGCAGTAAATGCTCCTGTTGCTTTTGCCTGGCTCCCGGCCATAAGATTTAACAAAGCCAATTCGTACCGCTCTTCAGGATCAGTAAGCAGGGATGCTCCAAAATTTAATTGGTCTGTTATGTCAAAGATATCCTCCCGGAGCTCAAATCCCCCTCTTTTTTCCAGCAGCACTCTTCCTGTTTTTAGATGTATTTCCGCTTTCTCTCTTTCCGGGAGAAGAGAATACGCTGCTTCCCGTATCCGCTCATGCTGAAAAAAGTATACATCATCGAACATATAAATCAATCCCTCAAGTATGGCTTCCCTGAGAATACCCGGAACCTTTTCAATTGGCGTATTCAGAATCGATGAAAGCATTTCAAGATCAAACCGGTTACCAATACAGGCACAGACTTTGAGCGCCTGTATTGTCTTTTCTTCCAGTTGCGTGATCCTCCCGGCTAAAAGATTAACCACGTTGTCGGTTACCTGGAGTCGGCGGATTTTATCCAGATCCCATTGCCAGCCTTTTTCGGAGCAGAGTTCGAGCAATCCCTTCCGGTAGAGTATTTCCATAAATTGATTAACAAAAGAGGGGTTACCGTTTGTTTTCCAGTGAACCATCTCCGCCAGGGAATAGGACTTCTTTTTATCACACCGCAAAGAATCACTAACCAGGGTGTTTATATTTTCAACAGAAAGAGTTGAAAGCGCGATGAGGGTAATAATCCCACCGTCATGGGCGAACGCATCAATGGTTTCTTGCAGCGTACTCTCTTCTTCAGCGTCATTATCCCGGTACGCACCAATAAAAAATAATGATTTTATTTCACTATCGCTGAGAATGCTCTTTAACAGCTGTAAACCGGCACTGTCGGCCCATTGCAGATCATCCAAAAAGAAAACCAGGGGGTGTTCGTGCGTTGCCAGGATACGAATAAAACTCTTGAATATATGAATAAACCTGTTCTGCGATTCCTCCGGGCTCACAGGCGGCAAGTCGGCCTGTGGGCCGATTATGAGCTCCATTCCGGGAATAACATCTGTTATGACTCCCCCGCCGGAACCAAGGACTTTTGTAAATGACTCTTTCCAGTGATTAATTACCTCTTTACTCTCAGAGAGGATCTGGCGTATTACTCCCCGGAAAGCCTCAAGAATGGCACTATACGGGACATCCCGCCGAAACCGGTCATACCTGCCGCTAATAAAAAAAGCGTTTTTTGCTGCAATCGATTTTTGAAGAGAATTTACCAGTGCCGACTTTCCAATTCCGGGACCTCCCGTTACCAGTACAATTTCTCTTTCACTGGAAAAGACCTGGAGTAACGAGCCGGTGCAAGCCCGGTCAAACGCGGCAAGAATACGATGGGATTCCCGCTCGCGTCCCACCAGCTTCCGGCTAACACTAAACTTCAATGAAATGTCCTTCATTCCCGGATCAAAAGGTGCAATTTTTCCCTCCCGGTCCAGTTCATCAAGACATTTTCGAAAATCAGCCATTAACCCGAAACTATTCTGGTACCGCTCTTCCGCGGTCTTGGAAAGCTGCTTCATAATAATACGTGATATCATCTCAGGAATAGCTGACTCCCGGGAAAAAAGCGGTACCGGCCTTTTGGCAATATGGGAGTGTATTATTTCCAGAGGGTCTTCGGATAAAAAAGGCACCTCTCCCGCAAGCATTTCATAAAAAGTAATTCCCATAGAATAAATATCAGTTCGATAATCAACCACCCGGTTCATGCGGCCTGTCTGCTCCGGAGACATATACGCAAGCGTTCCTTCAATAACCTCCCTGCTATAGATCTCTTCATGCTCATGGGTCAATTCGGAAGAAATACCAAAATCAATAAGCCGTATTTTTTTTGTTTCCCCGTTGATTAAAATATTATGCGGTTTGATATCCCGGTGGATGATATTATTCTTATGAAGGGTTCCCACAATTTCAGATACGCTAATTGCAATTTCCAGGAACAGCCGGATATCAATGGTTTTCTCTTTCCCTATGATCTCCTTCAGGGAGCAGCCGTCAAAATCCTCCAGAACCAGGGCCATTCCTTCAGTATATTCAATAATATCAAAGGTTTCAAGTATCCCTTCAAAATGAAGACCCTTGATGATCTCGTACTCCTGCTTAAACCGGGCGATATCCGATGGGGTTGAATGTTCAATTTTAAG
>JAAENB010000216.1 GCA_024224995.1 bacterium
ACCGTGATCAGTTTCGGCAGTCTTCATGCTTATGACGCAGAAGGCCGGGATCTGCCTGCAAGATTTGAACTGAAGGACAGTCTGCTTTCCATCCTGGTTGATTCGGACGGCGCATTATGGCCTGTCACTGTTGATCCTGTTGCCACTTCACCCGAATGGACCGCCGAGAGCAACCAGGCATCTGCATATTTCGGCTGTTCAGTGGGCACGGCCGGGGATGTGAACAACGACGGTTATGCCGATGTCATTGTCGGGGCTGACAACTACGACAACGGCGAGTCCGACGAGGGCAGGGCGTTTGTGTATCACGGTTCCGCATCCGGCCTGAGCGCAGCTCCCGACTGGACAGCCGAGAGCAACCAGGCAGGTGCATCTTTCGGCATATCAGTGGGCACGGCCGGGGATGTGAATAACGACGGTTATGCCGATGTCATTGTCGGGGCGGAAAGATACGACAACGGTGAGACCGACGAGGGCAGGGCCTATGTGTATCACGGTTCCGCATCCGGCCTGAGCGCTTCTCCCGACCGGACCGCCGAAAGCAACCAGGCAAATGCAAATTTCGGCTATTCAGTGGGCACGGCCGGGG
>JAAENB010000217.1 GCA_024224995.1 bacterium
ATTCGTGAGCAGTTTTCCCTGTATGAGCTTCCGGTAATAATCCTCACGGCCCGTAATACCATACCGGACCTGGTTGCCGGTTTTGAGGCCGGGGCCAATGACTATTTAACCAAGCCCTTAACAAAGAGTGAACTCCTGGTACGGGTGAATACCCTGGTGACGCTGAAACGGACTGTTGCGGAGCACAAGGAGGCAAAGTTCAAACTGCTGCAAGACCGCATGAGTCCTCATTTTTTATTTAATTCCCTGAATACGATCCATGGGCTGCTGCAGAGTGATGTTGAGAAAGCCAACAGCGCGCTGTTGAAACTTGCCCATAATTACCGTTTTTTAATGGACCAGGTTTTGAAATCGGTGATCCCTTTTGAAGAGGAATGGGTTTTTCTTAAGAATTATCTCGAACTTCAGGAGCTTCAGCTTGGAGAGATCTTATCGACGGAAATGACCCTGGATGGTAGTTTTGGTGAAGTGTTTATTCCGCCCCTTACGATCCAGCCCATATTACATAATTGTTTAAAGCATGGACAGAAGGGCAGCAAGGAAGACTGGCGAATCTCCGTACGAGCGGAACGCCGGGACGAGATGGTGCGGGTGGTGGTGGAAAACAATGATACGGGCCTTAATAAAGAGGGTGAGGATGAGTGCCGCGGTTCCCTGGACAATATATTGCAGCGGTTAAAATACCTGTGTAAAGAAGCAGCGGTGACCACAGAGAATAGTGATGGGGGAGGAACACGGGTAGAGATCAATTTCCGGGTTTGGCACGAATGAAAAAGATTTTGGATTATGAAATAATAGAGCACATTGATGAGACCGTCAATTCAATTGTTTACCGGGGCCGCAAGGGCCGGGAGAAAGGGACCGTCATTATTAAGGTTCACAATCTTGAAAATTCGTCATTGTCAAAAATAGCCCGTTTTAAACAGGAGTATGAGATTATCAAGAATCTCAATTTTGAGGGGATTCTTAAGACCTATGATATAATTGAAACCGGTAACAGGATAGCCCTGGTGCTGGAAGATTTTGAGGGCAGCTCCCTGAAGACTGTTATGCGGGAAAGAGACCGGCAAACGGGCGGCGGCGAAACCCGCTTTTTCCTGGAAACAGCAATCTCGATTTCGGATATTGTGGGTACCTTGCATAAAAATAATGTCATTCATAAGGATATCAAACCGCATAATATTTTAATTAACCCGGGAACGGGAATGTTGAAATTGATCGATTTTGGGATCTCTTCGGAATTGAGCCATGAGAATGAGGAGATCTATAACAGGAATACAATAGAAGGAACCCTGGTATATATGTCACCGGAACAGACCGGCAGACTCAGCCGCGGCGTGGATTACCGGACCGATATCTATTCCATGGGAATTACGTTCTATGAGATGTTAACGGGAACAGTTCCCTTTTGTTCGAAAGACCCCCTGGAAATAATACATGCCCATATTGCGAAGAAACCAACTCCCCCGGTGGAGATTAACAGCAGTATTCCCCCGGTAGTTTCGGATATAGTTATGAAATTGCTGGCTAAGAGTGTGGAAGACCGTTACCAGAATAGTTTTGGGGTCATGGCGGACCTTGCTGAATGCCTTGGGCAATTTAAAAGAACTAAAGGCATCAATTATTTTGAAACGGGAGAGAAAGATATCTCACTCAAATTCAATATTCCCAGGGGGCTCTTTGGCCGTGATAAAGAGCTGGGGGTTTTGTTGTCCGCGTTTGAGCGGGTTGGTGGCGGAGCGCGGGAAATGATGCTTGTTGCCGGCGCCCCGGGGATTGGAAAATCGGTACTGATTAACGAAGTTCGAAAACCGATTGTGGAAAAGAGAGGCTATTTTATTACCGGTAAATATGAACAGTTCGCGCCGGGAATTCCCTATAGTTCAATAATCGCGGCTTTCCGGGAACTGGTGCGGCAGCTTCTTTTGGAAAGCAGTGAAAGGATTACCCGGTGGAAAGAAAAGCTTAACAGCGTCCTGGGAACCTATGGTAACGTTATTACCGATGTAATCCCCGATGTTGAGCTTATTATAGGAGAACAGCAGGATGTACCGCTGCTTGGTCCTGAGGAAACCCTGAACAGGTTTAATATTGTATTTAAAAAGTTTATGAGGGTCTTTGCTCAAAAAGAGCATCCCCTGGTATTATTCCTGGATGATTTGCAATGGGCCGATATGGCAAGTTTTTCCCTGGTAGAAAATATAATAACGGATTCCGGAATAGAATCGTTCCTTCTTATTGGAGCTTACCGCGATAATGAAATAAATGGGTCCCACCCGCTCATGGGACTGGTGGAAAATATAAAGAAAACAGAAGTCACGCTCAAGAGCATCACTCTTTCGACACTTACTGTTGAAGCAATGAACCGGTATATGGGCGGTTTTTTACGAAGAGAGACCGATGATTTATTCTCCCTTGCGGAAGTGGTACATAAAAAAACCAATGGAAATCCGTTTTTTATTAACCAGTTTATGCAAATGCTGTATGACGCGAAACTTTTTTTTGTTGATTCGGCAACAGGATGGCAGTGGGATCTTGAAAAGATAAACAGGGTTCAGGTGACCGATAATGTGGTTGAACTTATGGCAAATAAGATATCGAAACTGAAGGAGCATACCAGGGAAATATTGAAAACCTGTGCCTGCGTTGGAAACAGGTTTAATCCTGAAATTGTATCACTTCTTACAGAACAGCCGCTGCCTGGTATTCTTGATTCTCTAATGGAAGCGGTAGAAGAGGGGCTCCTGGTTCTCCGGGGTGATGTATATGAATTTCAGCACGACAGGATACAGGAAGGAGCCTATTCTCTTATCCCCGGGGATGAGAGAGCAGCGCTTCATTACAAAATAGGAAGGATACTTCTTGACAAACTTTCTCCGGAAGAATTGCAGGATGATATTTTTTCAGTAGTAAACCAATTGAATTACGGTGTCGACCTGGCCCGGGATCTTGAAGAGCGGCATGAACTGGCAGGACTCAATCTTCTGGCCGGCCGGAAAGCAAAAAAAACGAGCGCCTATAATGGCGCATATCGATATTATCAATATGGTATTGAATATCTTTCTTCTAAAGCATGGGAACGCGAATATGAACTGGCCCTGGCATTGTACTCGGAGTGTGGAGAGGCCGCTTTTTTAAGCGGCGACCCGGATGAGGCTCAAAAATTTCTCGACCAGGTTCTGGAAAAAGCAAAGACCCCCCTGGATACGGTTAAAGTATGTGAAGTAAAAATAACGCTTAACGCGGGTATGAATAAAATGGCAGAAGCCTTAGCCTGGGCAATAAAAGCACTCACGGGTCTGGGGGTTCATATTCCTAAAAAAATCACCCGTATGGATGTTCTCAAGGAACAGCTCATCGTAAAGATTAAACTGGGGAACAGATCAATTGAGGGGCTTTTTGATTCTACTCAACAGGTGACCGATCCGCATAAACTTGCTATTGCCCGTTTGCTGATGATTGCCAGCGCTCCGGCTTATGTCCTTGCTGCCGATAGCTTTCCCTATATTATACTAAAACAGGTCAACCTGGCTCTGGAACACGGAAATTCCATAAATTCAATATACGCGTATGCATTATATGGAGTTCTTTTGTGCGGAGAATCCATTGATTTCGACAGAGGATTCCGTTTTGCCCAACTGGCATTAACAGCGCTTGACCGGTTTAACGCCGAAGAATTCAGACCCAAGCTATGTCATCTTTTGGGATCCTTCATCAGTCATTGGAAAAGACCCCTCAAAGAAGATTTTGACTACCTGCAGGAGGGATACCGGAGCGGCGCTGAGAGCGGTGACTTTGCTTATGCATCCTATTGTGTTGCTCATTATTGTATTAATAGTTTTTATGCGGCAGAGCCTCTTGATACACTAAAAGAAAAGTATATAGCCCATTACGAGATAGTAAAGAGTTTTAAGCAGGTAAGTACACTTCAGTATTATGAGCTTCGATACCAGTTTGTCCTGAACTTACGAGGGGAATCGGAAAACAGCATGCTCATAAAAGGAGATATCTTTGATGAGGAACAAATGGTGGAGCATTGGTTTGGGGAGAACCGCTTGAACAGTTTTGGGCACTATATTGAGTGTAAACTCTGTCTTTATTATCTTCACGGATTCTATAAAGAGGCTGTACATATTGCGGAAGAAGGGAAAAAGTATATAAAGGGACTCTTCGCAATGGTTTCAAGAGTACAGTATTACCTCTATTATTCTCTTTCACTTCTTGCCCGGTATCCCCTGCAATCCTCGCGATTGCAAAAAAAATATTTAAAACTGGTTTTTGAAAACCAGGAGATGATGAAAAAATGGGCCGGGACATGCCCGGAAAACTTTTTGCATAAATATCTCCTGGTTCAGGCTGTGTTAGCCGGGGTTACGGGGAAGAATCAGCGTGATGAACAGGGTGTGTATACAAAAGGGGGGAGCCTTTTCAACCGGGCAATAGCGTCGGCACAGGAAAACGGGTTTACCCAGGATGAAGCGGCGGCAAACGAAGCGGCAGCCCGGTTTTACCGGGAAAAGAATTTTGAAGATATTGCCAACCTGTATATGGCAAGTGCCTACGCCTGTTATTCCCGGTGGGGTGCCGTAAGTAAGGTTACGCAAATTGAAAAAGAATTTCCCGCGTTAAAACCCGCTCGTTCCAGGGCCGGATCAGTACGGAGCGCTGACAGGTTAGAGAGCTTTTCAACAACAGGGAGTATTTCCGAATCCCTGGACCTGTCAACAGTGGTAAAAGCCTCCCAGGCCATATCCGGGGAGATTGTTCTTTCGCGGCTTCTTTCGCGTCTTATGCAGCTGACCCTGGAGAACGCGGGAGCGGAGAAGGGCTGTCTCCTGCTTGAAAAAGAGGGAAAGATTTTTGTTGAAGCGGAAGGTGAAGTGGGGAATTCCGGGGTTCGGGTACTGGAATCG
>JAAENB010000218.1 GCA_024224995.1 bacterium
AAAGCTGCGTTCGCCGGCGCTTAGAGCAGTTCCTTCTTTTAACTTATCCAGGATGGCTTGTTTTTTTACGGAATCGGCGTTCTTTTCTTTTAAGAGAGCCTCATGAGCTTTATGAGCGTGTGCCTGTTTTTTTACAAACTTCTTCTTTCTTTTCACGTTTTCCCGATAGCCTTTTAGCAGCCATGAAAGAAGCGCAAGCCCTGCTACCAGGGGAATTGCGAGAATAAATATATTTGTTGTATGCAGGTTGTTTACCACGCTTGTTGAAATATACCGGGCGGGCATAAAAATATAATCCAGAAAACCGGCAAATAATAAAAGGTATAAAATTAAAAATCCGTATCGGAGCATCTGGTCATAGGCAGCTTTCATATTATCGGACAGAAAATGGCGTAAAATCCATCCTCCGTCTAATGGCGGGAACGGTAACAGGTTAAAGACCATCAATATTAAATTAATGAAAATATATCGCCACATATAATAAAATACAAAATCCCCTACGGACAAAATTTTGCCAAAAGTAGCAAAAGGGATACTGTAACCGAACATAACCATCAGTTTTAGAATTACAACACCCAGAGCTGCCTGTAAGAAATTACTAAAAGGGCCGGCAAAAGCGGTAATAGCTTGTCCTTTTGAGGAGTCTTTAAATCTCGTGGGATTAACCGGTACCGGTTTCATCCATCCAAAAAGAGGATAACCTTTGAGCATTGCGAGCAATGGAAACAGAACTGTTCCAATAATATTAATATGGGCAAGGGGATTTATTGTCATACGTCCGGCATCTTTTGCCGTATCATCGCCCAGTACATACGCGGAAAAGGCGTGCCCGAATTCATGAATGGACCCGGCTATAAAAAATATCGAAAGCCCCAATAAGGCCTGAATGACCTTCTCTTGTGAGATATCCTGAAAAAAACTTGAAAACATATCCATACTGTTATCCCTTGCTGCCCTTGCGTCACTTTGAACATTAAATTATGTCCCAAAAGATTAAACATAAGGATAAAGTGCAAGTACTTTTTAGGAGGAACAGACGCCTCCTGTGAAAAGCAATAATTTCCGGAAATATACTTGAATTTTTTTTCCCCTTTCTTTTCGCTGGTCTTATCAGAAAGAGGAGAGTAAATATGAGTATCGATATATTAGCAGTTTCCGGAAGCCCCATAAAAAACAGTAATACCGATCGTGTCCTGAATGAGATCATCCGTGCCAGCGGACTGAATGCTGAATTTATCAAACTAAGCACAGTCACCGTTAAACCCTGCCGTGCCTGCAAAGCCTGCGCGAACGATAATATTTGTAAACAAAAAGACGATTTTCCTGAAATCGCTGAAAAGCTTAAACAGGCTAAGGTGTTAATTATCGGGTCCTATACCCCATACGGTATGATCGATGGACATACCAAGGCCTTTCTTGAACGGCTCTGGTCCATGCGGCATGTGACCAACCTTAACAAAGAAAAATATATTATAACAGTAACAACAGGCCTTGTGAGGGGGATTATTAAACAAACTGAGAAGATGATATTCATGGAAACAGTAATGGAACACTCACGTATGCTCAAGCAGCTGCAGGTAAGAGGCAATGTACCCTGCCTCACATGCGGTCATGGGCATTATTGTGACATGAGCGGAGCGCCCATGTTGTTTGGAACACATAAAGCCGCGACTGTGGAAAATTGCCAGAAAGTAGAAGATCAGCCCGTATGGAGGAAAGCCCGGTCCGCGGGAGAGATGCTTGGGAAACTGGTGAGAGGCGAGATCGAGTTTAATCGAAAACTGTATATATTAAAAGTGTTGAGATTTATGCTCCCAAAATTTTTTCAATTCAAGGCCGCAGCCCGGTGGCATAAGAGAGGTCAGGATACAATTTCATCTTATTCTGAAGATGCAGCAAAATCAATTAATAGGTAAGGAGCAGACGTATGACTATGGACGAGCTTTTTTCTATTCTTGCCGCGGCAGCGTCAAAACCGGAAACAACAGTAGATGAAATTTATGAATCACTCGAATCCGCGGGAATTCCGCCTGAGCGAGTTGACCGGCTTATCAAGTTTACCCAGGTAGCCTGGGGAAGAGTTTTCCTGAGTGAAATGGGAATTACTTTTTCCAATGAGTACTTTTGCTTTGGCGCCGATGGTACGGTAACTGAGTCAGGTCAATTAGATACGGAAACATTTTTCGCTTACGCGACAACCAACGTTGATAGATATAAGAGCAGCCAGGCGTTTAAATTTCTAGCGCTTACTTCAGCGGATGCGCACTGTGTCAATGACGCCCTTAATGACGGAGCAAAAGCCGAAGACCTGGAGACTGCACCGGCGTTTTTATTTTTGGAAGAACCCGATGACGCGGGTCTGGAAAAGGCTCAAGAGTTTATAGCGCAGCAGATGCAATTGCTAAAGTCCGGGGAGAGCCAGAAACACTAAACTCCGTCTTCTCCTATGGCAAATAAATTGAACTTGACAGGATGCATTTTGGCTTATATTATTATGGAATGATACGATTTTACAACATAAAAATCAAACTAACCCTGTTTGCAATAATTCTGCTTTCATCTTATTCTTATGTGCATTCAACTGAACCCGTAGTACTCGACAGAAAAACCCTCTCCGGATCGAAAATCGGAAAATATATTGAATTTTATGAAGACAAAGAAAGAGCTCTTAGGATTGATGATGTTATCAGCAAGGAAATCAAACTTGCGTACGAACCCTCAAAAAAAGATTCACCAGGGTTTGGTTACAGCAAGTCGCATTTCTGGTTAAGGTTTTCGGTAGAAAATCCAACTAAAACAATGAAAGGGTGGTATCTGGAAATTGCTTATCCCTTACTCGATTCAATAACTCTTTATACTCCCAATGATGAAAACACATACCAGCCTCGATACGCCGGAGATACAATTCCCTATGGTGAGCGTGAATTTGATTATGAAAAATTTATTTTCCGGATGAAGGGAAAGCCCGGGAAAAGCACTTATTATTTAATGGTAAAATCAAATGGCCCACTCACGGTACCGATTAATATCTGGTCGTCGGAACAGCTTAACGGCAGCATCTCAAATGATCAGATGGTGATGGGCATCTATTACGGCATAATGCTGGTTATGCTGGTGTATAATCTTTTTGTATTTTTCGCGACGAGAGACTTTCATTACCTGTATTATGTGTTTTTTATTGGTACCTTTGTGCTTGTTGTAATCTCATTAAACGGACACGGTTTCAGGTATCTCTGGCCCAACACCTTATGGCTTTGCAATGGGACACCGTTTATAATGGCACTGACAAATGTAGCCGCTATACTTTTTTCAAGGTCGTACTTGAGTGTTCCGAAACAAGCGCCGGTTATTAACAGGATCCTGCTTGGAGTGGTAGCCCTTGACACGGCAATGATTTTCCTTTCATTTGCATTGCCATATCAAATTAGCATAAAGCTCATGATTAGTTTCCAGGTATTTGGAACAGTTCTATTGATTGTAATCGGCGTTATTTTTTTGTTTCGGAAGTCGCGAGAGGCAGTATATTTTCTTGCGGCATGGTTCCTGATGCTCCTGGGATCTACTTTTGCCGTACTCAGGGGAGCCGGAATTTTACCCGTATCATTTTTTTCATTGTGGGGAATGCAAATAGGCTCATCTCTACAGATGGTTATCTTTTCCCTGGGTCTTGCGGATAAGATTAATGTTATGAAGAACGACCTTAAGAGCTTGAATGAAAATTTGGAGATTAAGGTCCGTGACAGAACCAACGATCTTCTTTTAGCGAATAAAGAACTCACCCAGGTAAATACATCTCTCACTGAAACCAAAGAAGCCCTCTGGGGGGAAATGCAGTTCGCGAAAAAAATCCAAACGGTTCTTTTGCCGGAAAAGCCCTTTATGAAAGGATATGAAATTTCCGCGTACATGAAGCCCGCGGATGATGTTGGCGGAGATTATTATGATATCATAAACGTCAAAGGCCTGGACTGGATAGTCATTGGAGATGTTTCGGGTCACGGAGTTCCCGCCGGACTGATAATGATGATGGTACAGACCGCGATTCATACGGTTCTTGAAGGAACTTCAAACATAAAGCCATCAGCTCTGCTGGCGAGAATAAACAAGGTCATAACTAATAATATCAAAAAACTAGATGAAGATAAGTATATGACCATAACCGTTATCGCTGCCATGAAAGGGGGCCGCATGCATTTTTCAGGATTACATCAGGATATTATGATATTCCGGGCAGAGACAGGCAATGTTGAACCTGTAGAAACAAGCGGAATGTGGATAGGTTTAATGGAAGACATAAAATTGATGGTGAACGATGATCAAATTAGTTTATATACCGGAGATACTATGTTGGTTTTCACGGACGGTATTACCGAAGCCTGGCTAAAGGGGAGTGTCAAGGATGAACGGAATCCCGAGGAAGAGATGTTTGGAGAAAAAAGACTGCGAAGAATATTAGAAAAACAGGGTGCCAACCACCCTGATATAATAAAGAAGCATATCCTTGATGAACTGGAGGGATACAGCTGCAATGATGATGTGACAATGGTGATCATCAGGAAAACCGGTTAATTATTTAACTTTTGAGTTATTTATTTCATTCCTTTTGCCTTGATTTTATTAAATATGAGAGAAACAACTTGACAAAAATGTCACATTTGTGACAATTTTGTTTGAAAAGCTGGAAGGGGCAAGCGAATATGACAAGCAAAAAAGAAAAAACTGATAAGGCGATTATTGATGCCGCTGTTGAAGTCTTTATTAACAGCGGATTGGAAAAGGCAACGATGGGAGATATCGCGGACAGGGCCGGTATTACCAGGAGAACGCTTTACCGCTATTATGCCTCAAAAGAAGTTCTGGCCTTAGCTGTTGAAATCCAGGTCTTTCAAAAAATAATTACCGTCGTTAAAAGTCTTAATAAAACCACCTCAGGTAATGGTTTTGAAAAGCTCAAGCAGTTTTTTGATAATTATATCGGCCTTATTGATTCTTTTAAAAAAGAAATTCGTTTCACCGGAGAGTTCGATAATTATTTTACCGGGGGATATCCCGACAAAGAGTTCTCAAATAAATTAAAGAATCTTTTAAAACCTGCTGAAACTCTTGTTGTTGCAATAATAAAAGAAGGAATTTCCGACGGGTCTGTGAAACGTGATCTTGATGCCGTATTGACCTACTATGTTCTCTCAAATGCCTATTTAAGTATTGCTCAGCGCATCGTTATTCGTGGAAAATTAATGAAAAAAGAACAGGGAGTTGAACCTTCCGCAATTCTTACTTCTTTTCATGAGATGGTTATGAGTGGTATAAAAGGATAAATATATACTAAAAATGTTTTGGAGGGGTTTATGAATTTTCGGACGTTAGTTCTTCCGCTAATAATCGTATTAGCTTTTTTTTCAGTTACTTTTTTGGGTTGTGATGGTTCAGAACCGGAGCTGTTCGAAGGGAAGTATGTAGTTGATGCTTCGCTCAAAGGAGCCGCTTTCTCAAGAATTGAAGATGTTAATGGAGACGGATTCAATGATATTGTTGTATCGAGCTTTGGTTCAAAACCATTACTGAAAGGGAGTGTGGTTATTTATTACAACAAAGGAAATAACATCTATGATGCGGACAACTGGGATAAGCAGTATCTCTTTGATACCGGTGAAAACGTGTGCTTTCCCAATAAAGTAGAAGTTGCGGATGTTGATAGTGATGGCGATAAAGATATCTTTGTGCCGTCGGGTTTTTTAGCGTGTGACGCGAATCCATTATCCAGCGGCAAGTGGGGGCTTGTCTGGTTTGAACAGACCGGTAGTAATTGGCAGAGACATGATATAGTACCGTACGGATCAAAGATTAATGGGAGCGATAAACTTTTTTTCCACCGGGCTGAACTTGCCGATATTGACGAAGACGGGATTAATGATCTCATTACAACCGGTGAAATTAAATCAACCGGCGGAACCGAATACGCGGAAACATATTGGTTTAAAGGTAATACCTCTCCGGAACGATTTGAAACAACTCCCCGGTTTATTAGCAGCGGTGGGGGAAGTTTACCCGACACCTTTGATGTTGACAATGACGGAGACCTTGATATTGTAAGCGCTCAGTATTTCGCTTACAACGAAGATAACGCGTCATTTATCTGGTTTGAACAAAAATCATTAAGCAACTGGGAAAAACATATAATCAACCGGGAAGACGCGGGACCGTCAATTCAGCTTTCGTTAATTCCGGATCTTTTAGGAGACGGGACAACACGGCTCGTTGGAGCGAATCATACTAATTCAACAAGCAACCCTTCATGGCCTCATGAAGCGATGTACCTGTATAGTATACCCGCGGATACAAGTTCATATTGGCCCGGATCAATTATCTCGGATGAGTTTCAGTCCCGGGAAAATCCCTCAATGGGAGTGCATGGAGCTCCCGGTATATTTGATTGGGGCGATGTTGATGGAGATGGCGATATTGATATTGCCGTATCCGGAGATGGAGACGCGCGGATATTTGTTCTGGAGCAGGCGGCACCGGGAGAATTTGAAACAAAAGTCATTGATGACGGGAATGTTGGCCAGGCAGGGGTGGCAGTTGGGGATCTTAACAATGATGGAACTGATGAGATCATTGTTTCCACCTTTGACGGCGGACATGTTTTGCTCTATAATTATAATGAGTTATAACAGTTCTAAACAGTACCACGTATAATACGTGGTACTGCAATAAAATTTTATACTATTACAATGCTTTTGATTCACTGATTTCTTCTATAATTGTCCAATTGCCATCGGTATCTTTTTCGACTAATAAGGACACCGGGCTGGAATAATCTTTCAGTTTTGAATACCTGGTTGAATCAATTCTAACTTTTTGGTTTTCATTTTTAAATGAAACATTTGAAAAAGTATTTAGATCGTTTCTCAGCTCCGCAAATGGCATGGCTTTTTTGATTAAAGATTTATATTCCATGCCATCTAATTTTATTATTTTATATTTACCATCAGGGTATTTTCTATTATTAATGATCTTCGCGCTATCTGAGTATAAATCAGTAACAGAAGAGTCAAAGTCATCTGCTAATTTCTGATATTTTTCAAATAGCTCTTGAGGACTTTTTGCTACTACTTTGTCAATTGCGTTATGGGCTGGTTTTTTTGAACAACCCGGAAAAATTGCTATAATGAATAATATGACTAAAATAAATTTCTTCATGGGAACATCCTTTTTTTAGTTTTTTACCAGTGATTTAAAATAAGCGGGAACCTTTGTTTCAAAGGTCATTTCCTCTTTTGTATGGGGGTGTAATATTGTAATGGAGGCCGCGTGAAGTGTCAGCCGTTTAATATATTTTTCCTTTTCCCCATAGAGTTTATCTCCGGCTACGGGGCAGCCTTCATCGGAAAAATGGACCCGGATTTGATTTTTCTTACCCGTAAGCAGATCTATTTCGAGCAGACTGAATTTTTGGGTTTCTTTTAAAACTTTATACCCGGTTTTGGCAAGCTTTCCTTTTTTAGGGTCATCAACAGAATACATTTTATGAAAACTGTTCTCCGCGAGATATGAAGTAATGACACCCTCTTTTTCCGCTAATGTTCCATGTACTATTGCATAGTATTTTTTTTTGAATCCCTGCCACTCTTCCTGAAGATAACGCTTGGCATTTTCATTTTTAGCAAAAACAATAACTCCCGAAGTATCTTTATCCAGTCGATGTACAATAAATACCCGTTTTCTCGATTTTGGATTTCCTTTTCGCACGTAGTTCGTTAAGAGAGCATAAGCGGTATTGTCCCTGATTTTCTCGCTACTCACGGTTAAAAGACCGCTCGCCTTATCTACAACCAAAATATCGTGATCTTCATAGATAATAGAAAGACCCTTAGGGTGATATCGTTTGGGGGGGCTTTTAAATTCTTTTGGACTTTCTTTCATAGTGTTTCTTTAAGAATACTAATTCTTTTTTCCTCTCAATCTTAGCATAATTTACCTTTACACAAAGGAGGGAGGGGCTATAATTTGCAAGAAAATTTTCTACTCGTCGATAATTTTAGCCCGTTTATCGGTATCGAATAATTCAATATTTAAACCATGATGAGCAAAAAGAAAGGCGATCTTTTCATTGTCAAAAGCTTCACCAGGCTGGGGTCTAACCAGAACCCGTAACCCATCATCTTTAAGTTTACGCATTTCATCTGAAACATTATCGCACTTGAAACCTAAGTGATGCAAGCCGCCGCCTTTCTGCGCGAATGCATAAACAGGTGAAGATTCATCGGTTGGCTGAATAAGTTTAATTGTCATGGAATCCGTTTTTTTTAGAAAAACAACTTTAACTTTTTGACGGGTATTAACCACAACCTCTGTCATTTGTTTATATCCAAATACGTTTTCCCACTGTTCAATTCCCTGCTCTATTGACTTCACCGCAATACCAATATGATCAATTATCATAAAACGCTCCTTTTAAATAAAACCTTTTGCTTCTAATATCTCTAATAATTTTTCTTTAATTCTTCCTTTACATAACTTTATAACAGGGATAAATTGTGTGTCAATAATAATAATTTTCTGTGATGAAGCGCAAATGATCAACACCGGTCCCGCAGCAGCCGCCTAAAATTTTTACTCCAAAAGACCGGTTAAGATCCAACATTGCGCTTCCCCAGTCCGGTACACTATCTGCCTTTAATGTTTCAGATCCTTCGAGCTCACCGTGATCCAATGAAGACGCGTTTCCCTGGTAACCTATGAACCTGTTAAAAAGTTCTTTTGGCTGATTTTCCGCGCATAAAAATGTTGGATACGCGCAGTTTACCATATACCCTATTGGCGGATTAGATATACCCTCATCCACAATATTTACCGCGTCGTATAAACTGGTACCATCCAGTACAAAGCCGTCTCCGGAAATGACAAAACTGATAAAATAGGGTGTTCCTGTTTTTTCCATTGCCCTGGCAATACCCAATGCTTCATTAACATTTGGAAGAGTCTGTGCTATAAGGAAATCTACTCCGCCTTGCGCGAGCTGATCAATTTGCCATGAATGGAATTCCTCTGCCTCTACCGCAGACAATCCTTCTTCTGCTCTATAACAGTCATTTCGGCAGCCAATCAACCCGCCAATTTTGATACTCATTGCGAAGTGTTCTCGTGAATCCCGGACTTCTTTCATGAATTTCACCGCGTCTATATTAATGGTATTATCTATTCCCGATTCGGAAATTCTAAAACGATTCGCCCGCCACGTTGGAGTAACCATAAAAAAAGGAATATTCGCTTCCTGAGCGATATCAATATAACTGTGATAAATTTCAGAAAGCGCGCTTCTTCCAATATCATCATAAATCAAAGGAGCATTTACAAGCTCAGGATGGAGCTCAATATCATTTGATCTTCGCAATCTCTCTACAACCGCGCCTTCCGCGAGGATTAATTTATTTTCATCGATTATTCGCTGCATTTTTATCCTGCCGATGGCCAGTATAGTTTTCTAATTCACTAAAATGTTTAATGGTAATATCCGGATTAATTTGAGATTCCTTAACGTGTAAATGGTAATCCTGATTAGACTTTGACGAAAACCATATAGTTGAAATTTCAGCTTTTTTTCCGGCTTCAATATCTACTGTGGAATCACCAATCATTACAGTCTCTTTTTTCTCTCCTCCAATATTCGAAATGGCTTTAAGTATTGGTTCGGAATCAGGTTTTAACATTTTAACATCATCTCTTGCGATAACGCAATCAAATAAATCCGTAATTCTCAACCTTTTCAATACCGGCCTGATTTTTGATTGTTCCGAAGATGAAACAATGGCGGTTTTCAGATTTTTTTCTCTCATTTTTAAGAGGGTATTAGCTGCTCCATCATTTAGTTCAACACTATCCAGGCTGCCATCAACATATTCATAAACTTTTTGAGTAAAAAGTTCCATGTTTGTAACACCCAGTTGGTAGAAAATTTTCCAGCTTTGAAACCCTTGTTTAATGGTATCATCCGGCGCTTCAATTCCGCATTGAGAAAGGCTTTCTTTCATTGCCTGAAACCAGATATGAAGAGTGTCCGCTAAACACCCATCCCAATCAAAAAGAAAATATTTATATTTCATTGCTTTTTACTCTCTGTTTTTTCTCTGCCATTGTTTTGGAGAGTTTAAAACAAATGGGCTTTTTGTCAAAATAAATAATCTTTTTTATTGCATAAAAGAGCTTGACTTTTCTGAAAGAAAAAGTGTAAAATTAACTGAACTGTATGTTCAAATGTGAGAATATTATTCTTAGTGGAGATTTAAATGAAAACGAACTTTTTATACAAATTAAAACAATATATTTTTGTTTTATTAGTCACTGCATCAATGGTAAATATTGTTTCACTGCCGCCTGTTTATGGAGATGGTGATAAAGCCGCTCCCACAAGCACTACAAGTTCAACCTCTACAGCAACAGGTGCTGCCACTACATCGGAACCGAAGATAGATGCCAGGGCAATGATGAGAGCGATCGGAGGGGGACCCGCTTACGCCGCGTTCGTAGATTTAGAAGAATATATGAAAGAGAACTTTAAAGGAGAATCTATTGTTGATGGTGAGTTTCTGGAAGTATGGAAAAAGGAGTACAGTCGTTTAAGCGTTAGTGAACTAAAACTGTATGAAGAATTAAACGAAAAGCTGGCGCAAAGATACCAGAGATGGTTTGGTATGAAACAAATCCGTTTAGCAAGAGAGGCGGTAAAAGCTATAACGTCAATAGAAGATCCGGACTTACGAAATAAAAGACTTGCTGAAACATTTATTGAAATGGTTAAGCGCAAAGCGGAAATATATACTTCAATTCCCAAAGAGGATACACTTGTAGATAGAGATAAAGTTCATAAAAATTACGCGTTTCTTTTAGCACTTTATTCAACCGCACTATACGAACAAATGAATCCGGTCCTTCGAGATTCCAGTCATGCTATGTATAGAGCTCTGGAGAGTAATGGACCAAGTGATGCGGCTCTAAAGTATATGTTGGATTTGGCAGAGCTTTCCGTTGTGGGCATAAATAAAGCACAAAGAGAAACTAAGGAAATTAGTTATGGGCACCAGCTGCGACGGGATATAGAATTTAACGAGCAAAAGAGGGCGGGTTCGGCAGCGATAATGAAAACTGTCTATGTTAATCAGGAATATTTTCCTCTTCCTTCCGGTGGTAGTTTTACCGCAAGTTATAAACATGCGCATCCTGCCGGTAAAGAACCAATTTTTACCGATCCCTCTTTTCTTAGCACTACTACTAGCGCAAAGGGAGCCGCCCCATTTAATCAAAATAGTAATGTCGTTCTGCATGTAAAAAAAATTCCTAAAAAATTTAATAAAATAGTAAATATTGGTCCGTTAAGTGCTTACCCCGAAGAAAATGAATATTTAATTGCGCCAGACACCAGGTTCAAAGTGAAACAGGTTTATGTAACAAAACGAGTTCCAGCGAAAGCGAGAAGTAATCCTGAGGCTGATGACGATACCGAAGGCGGTAAATGGCAATTTCATCTGGAGTTGGAATTTGTGATGGATGAGGAGGATAAGCCCGAACCCTGGTGGCATAAATGGAGCTGGTTGAGGTGGTTAAAAAGATGATAGATTGATACAATAAATATGAGGGTGCCATGTCTCTGAATAAGCATCCTCAAAATCCTCTATGTATTTACCTTCCGGCAGAAATATTCACTTGTTAAAATATCTTCAGTATTGGAGTGTTCAATAGTGAAACCTGCTCTTTCAATTAATCCCTGGAGAATCCAATCAAAGGTGCTGTATTCGTCCCTGATATGTATTTTGGTCTCCTCAACAAAATCGCTGCTAAAATCTTTTGATAAATTATTAAGTAAAGCTTCTATATTTTTATCATAGTCCGGGTCAAACTTAAAGACAAGATCCGTTAAAAGCAATATTCCGCCTGGTTTTAGCATTTTATTCATGTTTAGCAGCCCGGCTTGCTTCCAATAATCCGGAAGGTGATGAAATGCCCATTTTGAAAAAATTACATCAACTTTTTCGTCTGGTTGGAAATGTAAAAATCCGGAATTAAAAAATTCAATGTTTTTGATTCCACCTGTTTTTGCCTTGGATGACGCAATTTTAAGCATTTCTTTGGAAACGTCAACTGCATAGATCTTTTTAAGATACTTTGCCGCGTGAATGGAAAAGGCTCCGGTTCCACAGCCAATGTCAATGGCGGTTAAGCTTTTTGAATCGGAAAAACCAAATTTGTCAATTATTGTTTTTACTTCTTTTTCATAGTTGCGAAAACTTTCCATTTGCTCATCGTAAATATTTGCATTGCTTTTTTTTGAGTAATCGACTCCAACATGCTTAAGCTCATTATAGATCCAATCTTTCATTTTTTCTTCCAATGTTTTATTTGTTATTCACGCCTTAATAGTATTCAATTTTTTGCACTTTTGTCAACACTTTAAATTCACTTGACACTAAAACCGCATGTAGTATTTTTTAAGTATGTCAGATATCAAAATAATACATGACCAGATGATAAAAATTCACGGTGGAGAAATTGTCTTAAGAGACGATAGGATCAAACAGAAATGGAAGGTCGAAATACAACCCTTCCTTCTCGCGAAGTACCCGGTAACCCAGGATCTCTACTTTGCCATTACCCAAAAAACACCCTTTTCTTTTAAAGGAGATAAGAACCCTGTTGAGAATGTTTCATGGAACGACGCGACAATTTTTTGTAATTTACTTTCCCGGAAAGCGGGATTAAAAGAATGTTATTCAACAAGTAGTGATAGCGAAGAGGTCACCTGTGATTGGGAATCGGACGGCTATCGTCTCCCTTCCGAAGCGGAATGGGAGTACGCGTGCAGGGCAGGGACCGGAAAAGTTACATACGGAGAGATTGATGAAATCGCCTGGTATACTGAAAATTCAGGCGGAAAAACCCACGAAGTAGGGAAAATGGAACCGAACGCGTGGGGGCTCTATGACATGTTAGGAAATGTCTGGGAGTGGTGCTGGGATATCTATGATGAAAAAGTATATGGTTCCTACCGGACTTTTCGCGGCGGCGGCTGGTCCGATCCCCCAAGAGGGTGTTTGGCTTCAAATCGCCGCCGCAGTCATCCGACGTTTTACATCGACGATCTTGGATTTCGCCTCGCAAGGTCTATTCACACGGCAGTTTCCTGATAAATGAGGAACAATTTCGCGGTGCTTGATTTCTTCCGTATTTTTCCCGGCTCTTGAATGAGTTCCGGGAAAGAGGGGTCTTAAATAAAAAAGTCAACAGTATGGATCACCAGGTAAAGATAATCTTTTCACAGAATATTATTGCAATAGATCTCTAACTTTCATAAGCTCATGTTCCACAAAGGTTCTTTTGGATCTATTGGGCTTGTGCGTAAGTTTTGCTTTTTTTGTTGCCAGTAAAATGGTTTTATGCTCTTCATTCTGGCTGAATTTCGCGTACAAAGCACGCTCCATCTCTTCGTGCTTGGTCTCTTCCCAACGGGCACGCTCCTCTTCGTTCAGCGGCATTCCGGACTTGCCCCCGGCTTTTTTTACCGCAGCTCCAGGGGTTTTACTGAGCTCTGAATTCGAATCCATCGCAAAACTTTTATAATAATCCGGAGCTTTGATCTTAAATTTTTGTGCCTGGAAAAAATGCTCAACTGAACACCAGCGTAAACCATCAAGTTCAAAAGGTGACTCCTCAAAGTTAGAAAGTTTTTGCCGCCAATTGGGGATTTCCGAAAGCTCTTTCAAATCCACTTCTTTGTCAAGATACTGCTCCCCCACACCATCGCCCGGGGGTACATCTTTAGACTTTGAATGATACATAAGAACTACATCATCGGTGTATCGTTGATCCATCATTTAGCCCTAAAAATATTTTTATCAAAATTTATTTTCACACACTCTGCACGCGTGATGTACTGTTGTGCTGTCATTAGAGTCAATTTTACGCAAACGGGTTTTTCTTCCCTTTTTCTCATAACAGAAGGGGCAGAATGGGCCGTCTCCATCACTTGTATAATAAACATTATTTTTTACGTCAAAACCATGTTCACCGGCAAGCTGTGCCATCAATTTTTCTATTTCAATTTTTTGCTTCGCGTTTTCTTCAAGAACAAGTGAGAAGTTTTTATTTATTTTTTCCATATTATTTTTAAGCGCAACAATAAGATTTTTGATATCCGCGTCATTATTTTTTGCCGCAAGTTCTTCTATTTTCTGTATCGTATTATTTGCCGCAGTTATTATTTCTAAAGATTCCTTCATTTATTTTTCCTCTGGTTAGTTTAAACCCAATTTATTATTTCTGCATCAATTTCGTCAATAGCCGCAATGGTAACTCTATTGATTATTAACTTATTCTTTGAGGCTGTTGTTTTAATTATTCTGTCATGCTTAATCTCTGACTTATTATAAAATTCCAGAAAGATACTTTTTTGACTCCTTCTGAAACCGATAACTGCAAATGGTTCTGCGTTAACTAATTGAATAGAAGCTTTTTGAATTTTCAATTTGAAATCCATTGTTTGCGGTAATTTTTTAATGAGAAAAACCGTTAAAGCCTCATGTTCATGCTGATGAAAGTGAAGTAAATTTGATATATTGTCTATTTTATCTTTTGCTGCAATCAATTTTATCGTCCTGCTTTTCCATGTATCCGGATTATATAATAAAATATTTTTGTGTATTCCACTGTCAAGAAATAATTGAACTATTGACGCTTTGCCGGCTGCTTCAGCCCCGGCGGGGGCAGAGGACAACTTCGGGCCGGGGTAGGGGAGTATAAAGTTTTGTTGTTAGAATTTGCGTAGTCACTATAAGCGCTTTATCAGATGTTGTTATTCAAACTGATAACGTCTATCTATGACCGGTTTTTTTGCAAATATGGGAAGAATCATACTAAAGTATGATGGATTTACCCCTGAATTCATACCTTTGTACAATTGGCAGCCTGCTTTTTTGGTTATATATTCTTTATATAACTATTAAACAAGGAGTTTCAAAGTGAATATTATGAAAGCACTAAAAATGAGCTATTTTATGGAATTATGTTTGATAGCTCTATTATCTATTCCCGGTTGTTCAATAGGTGATTTTATAGGTGATCCTGATCCCTGTGATGGTGAAATAAGAGGATCAATTATCATTAACAATGGTGCGGAATCAACATTCTCGCGAGATGTTGAGGTGCAGATTGATGTAAGAGGTGCTACACAGATGTGTGTTGGTTATAAGGGTTGCCAAAATGGATACTACGAGTATATTGCTGAAACAAAAATATATACTTTGAGCGAGGGATTTGGTACGAAAAGAGTTAAAGTCTATTTTTCGAATTCTAATAACTGCTCTTTATACATGTATGATTCAATAACTCTTCTCGACGCTAATGCCCGTAAATTTCTGGTAAATAAAGATTCAGTTATATCAACTTCTGAATCTGTTACATTGAGCATTGAAGTGCGGAAAGATCAGAAAGATCCGGATAGTATGCGTTTTAGCAATGACAATAGCAATTGGTCGGAATGGGAAAGCTATTCGCCTGCAAAGGATTGGAATTTGTCTGAAAATTATGGTGAGAAAAAAGTTTACGCGGAATTCAGTTTTTCCGGTGGAGAGCTTATTCAGCTGAATGATGATATTGTATTTATGTCTATGACAAAATTGCGCCGCTCTGATCCTCAATCTTACTCTTCTTATGGAGATAGTGCATCTATATCTTCTGACGGAAGTGTTGTTGTTATTGGTGCTCCATATGGCGATAGCAGGATCAAAGATAGTGGGTGCGCTTATGTATTTAGAAAGTCCGGGGATACATGGAATGAAACGAAGCTCGCAGCCTCTGACGCTGATGACGATGATAGATTCGGCGGTAGTGTAGCAATATCATCCAATGGAAACGTTATAATTGTAGGAGCAAATTCGGACCGTGATATAGGTGTTCAAGCCGGATCAGCATATATATATAAATGGGATGGAAGCTCCTGGCAAGAAACAAAAATAGTACCTTCCGACTCTGCGAAATATATTCATTTTGGTTCCAGTGTGGCAATATCATCGGATGGAGACGTTGCTGTTGTTAGCGCTCCCTGCTATAATAATTCCGATTCTCCCACTGGATCGGTCTATATATTCAAAGACAATGGAAATTCATGGGAGGAGACAAAATTAAAAGCCTCAGATGACAACGAATATAACGGATTTGGGGATAGCCTTTCAATTTCTTCTGATGGGAATACAATAGTTGTTGGAGCTCACAGGGATGATGAAAATGATAAAATTGAATCCGGATCAATGTATATTTATAAGTGGTCCGGCTCTTCCTGGGAAGAAACAAAGATTTTTACTGATGACAGTATTGATTATTATCATTTTGGAGCCAGTGTATCCATATCGTCAGATGGAAATAGTATTATTGTAGGAGCTCCCGGCACCTATAGAAGCTATATCAAAACCAATATTTCCGGTTTCGCATATGTATATAAATGGGATGGCAGTTCCTGGAATAGTACAAAGTTATCACCGTCAAATGGAGCTGTAGATGACCATTTTGGAGCCAGTGTTGCCATATCATCGGATGGTGAAAAGGCCGTTGTGAGTTCTCCTCGTAGCAACAGTAAACATAGCCTGGTTTATGTTTATGAATGGGATGGAGCCACGTGGGGGGAATCTAAATTTGGACCAATTGGAAGAAGTCTGTCAATGACCCCGGATGGGAATAACCTTATAACCGGTTTTTATTTATACGAGTTGTTTTAATAACTCGACTCAGACAATGCACGGGAGAGACATACCCTCCCGTGCAGCACAGCGCTAATCTTCTAATACTTCTCTGTATACTGTAATACTGTCCCCGTCTTTACTGCGGCAACCACTGGAAGATGGTTCAGTAAAACCCGGTAGTTTTGCCCAAAAAAATAGAAAAAAGCTTGACTATTGTGTAATTTATACATATTATATGAATATAAATATGCTTTATAGTATATCATTTTCACATTAAGCTGAAGCACTTAAGGAGCCTCATATGAACATAATAAAAAAAATGTTTAACAAAATAACAAACGGAATAGTTCTAATAATAATAGGGATAATGCATACCAACTTTGCCCTGTCACCCGATGCTTTTGGCAAACAATTCCGGGAATTCTCCAAAACATATTTTTTTAAAATAAGCAAGGGTGCGGAAGTACTTCCTGCCATGATGAGTGCAACGGATTTTGAAACCTTCGCGGCCTTCTGGTTTTTCTATTTTGGCATTTTAATTTTTCCCATGGCCTTGCTGGTCCATTCAGTTGAAAAGGATAAAAAAATCCTTCCTCACAGTTTTACCATATCGTATTTAATCGTTGTACTTATTGGCGCTTATATGATCCCCCATTCGGGAATGACTTTTTTTATGCTGCCCCATGCTCTGTTTATGCTGGTTCGTAATTATTTTAAAGCACGGATTTCGGGAGGTACTACAAAAAACTCTTGAAGGATATATTCCGGGTAGATAAGATTGGTCCGCGGTCAAGGAGAAAATAATGAATTATAAGGTGATACCCTACGGGATTAGTCATTTTGGAAAACTTATTGATGATAACAACTATTTTATTGATAAGACAAGATATATAGAAAAGCTGGAAAGCCTGGGGTCACAATATCTTTTCTTTTTACGCCCTCGAAGATTCGGTAAAACTCTTTTTATCTCTCTATTGGAACACTATTACGATATAAACAAGAAAGACCGCTTTGAAGAGCTGTTCAAAGATACGTATATTGGAAAAAATCCAACCCGTTTGAAAAGCAGCTACCCCGTAATAGAATTTAATTTTTCATTGGTAGAATCGGGCGGTGCATTGGAAGATATAGAGCATTCTTTTATTGAACATGTGCGGCTGCGAATCAAGAATTTTATAAAGTATTATGAAGGACTATTAAAAGATAAGGATGAACTGTTATCCGATATAGAGAGGGGGAGAAGCGCGGGAGATAAGCTCAAGGCATTTGTTGATACCCTGGCGCTGCAGGAAATAAAATATTATATGTTCATAGACGAGTATGACAACTTTGCCAACAATATATTAATGGAACATGGAAAGTACAGCTACGAGAAAATAACCCACAAAGGAGGATTTTTAAGAAATTTTTTCACGATAATTAAAGGAGGAACACAATCACGAGTCATAGACCGGCTTTTTATCACAGGAGTATCCCCACTGGTAATGGCAGATGTGACAAGCGGTTTTAATATCGGAGATAATATATCCGGAGAAGACATGTTTAACTCTATGCTAGGTCTTACCCGGAAAGATACTGAAAATCTTCTTGATTATTACGTGGAAAAAAAATTGATAAAAAAAGAAGAGAAGGAACAATCAAAGCAAATTATTGATGAGCATTATAACAACTATTGTTTTTCCTCAAAAACAGGTGAAAGAGTATATAATACGGATATGGTCTTGTATTATGTGAATAAATATATCCAAAAAGGAAAAATTCCACTCAACCTGGTTGATGATAACATACGAACGGATTACGGAAAGCTTCGGTACCTGCTTATAATGGACAACAAACTAAACGGCAATTTTAGTTATTTAAAAAAAATCCTTAATGACCAGGTCATATCGGCAGACCTGGTCAGTATCTTTGCGCTCGGGGAGATTATAGAGGGAGAAAAATTTATAAGCCTGCTTTATTATCTTGGTCTCATCACTATTAAAAAACATCATGAACATACCTACTATGATTTTGCAATACCCAACAGGGTCATCCAGCTGATGTTCTGGGAGTATCTTAGAAAAGCCACTGACGATGTTTATGATGAATTAAAAATTGACGTAAATAATCTTAAACAACTTTTCAGGAATATGGCATACAATGGAGAGTGGGAAGACTTTTTTAACTATATAATCGAGAAATTTTATGAAGCAAGTTCTATTCGGGATTTTACTTTTCATGAAGAAGGCATAAAGCTTTTTCTCCTGGCCTATATCAATCTTACTCCGCTTTATAGAGTTCACTCCGAACCTGAGATGAATAAAGGGTTCGCCGATATATGGCTGGAAAAGGACAGCCTGGTTTCGGAGATGACTAAATACAGTTATATGATAGAACTGAAATATATTAAAGCCGACGAATTGAAGAAGGATACGAGTGCCGTTGATAATGCCTTCCGTGAGGCGGAAGAGCAGCTGCTGCAATACGTAAAGGACAAGAAAATCGTATCGCGAAATGACAGCGCTCTTATGAAAATAATTATTATACTGTCATCTAATAAGCTTGAGAGGATGGTGCGAATTTGAAATGAAGCAGGGAGAAAACCTATGAGTCAATTAACTGAAATAACCGCCTTTATAAAAAGTACCGTATCGGAACTGGGTGCCCATGATATGAAAAAACCCATTACTGCTGAATATCAAAAACTTCGTCTCATGAATAGTGACAGCAGCTGGAAAGATCCTCAACTGGAAGAAATATCGGAATTTCTTTTGCCCGGCGATTTAAGCAATAAAAAAGTTAATGAATTTATAGACAGGATCGCAAGTGCTGCCCGGGAGAATGAGTATTTAATCGATTTTCTTAACCGGCCTGAAATTGAAAGTTTTAAGAACTATATTAATATTGTAAAAAAAGAAGGCCCCGCAGTACTTCCGGGAGTGCTTGCCTATGCATTGTTACTGGATAGATTGACTTCTGCCATGCATGAAGATTGGAGACTTATTGACGTTTGTAAAAAAATGGCTGAGATTTCATGCATCGGGCAGGGTAAATCCAAAATCATCAAAAATTTCTATTCCCATTAACATTATGGAAGCTTCATTAACGGAATGGAGAAAAGGCTATGGCGATAATGCCCGGGCCGGAATGATTCTTGCTCGCCATAAACCGGGGAAAAAAGAATCCAATCCTGCTACAGGCGAAGGCCCTGCCCCCTGCCTCGAAAATGGGCAGACCTTTATACTACCTGGAACCTGGCTTTTGTTGCCGGGTTCCATACTCCTTATATGATGGTAAAATTATTAATTCCCCGGGTAAGCGATTATAAAGACTGCCCTGAAAAATTTGTTTATAATCGTGTCCTGGCTCTCTATACCCATATTCAATACACTCTTATTAGCCGGGCCGATGCAGTAAAAAAAGGCGAAAAGGAGATAGCCTGGAAAGACGAAGCCCTGGTAAAATTCTGGGGAAAGATAAATAAAGAAAATGCTCAAAAATATAATGATGAAGTCAAAAATGCAGGGATCGCTGACCTGGTATGAACATGAGCACTCTTCACACAGTAACGATGATTTTCCCTTTGAAGTCTCCACTGCCAAAACGCCGGAAGGCTTCAGCTGTCTCGCTCAAAGGGTACTGTTTATCAATAACAGGTTCCAGTTTACCTGCCTCAAAAAGCTCGTTTATATAATCCAGGTGCTTGTTTGGTTTGTGCGCCAGGAGACCTATTTTTTTATCCCCCGTCATAAAGGGCAATGCTCCCAGGAACGCGATCCGGAAAATTCTTCCAGTGGGACCGCCAACCACGGCAGCCACTCCCCCGGGATTTAATACACGCTTATAATCGGAAAAGGAACGAAGTGCCACATTATCAATAACCAGGTCGTACCGCTGCCCGGTTTTGGTGTAATTTTGCTGCGTGTAATCAATGACATGGTCTGCCCCTATGGAGCGCATCATATCAAATTTTTCAGCGCTGTCCACTCCTGTCACTTCAGCTCCCAATGATTTTGCGATCTGTATGGCAAAGGGCCCCACAGCGCCGCCCGCGCCATTTATTAAAATTTTATCACCCTGCTTAATCTTTTTTTTATCGAGAAGGCCCTGGGCTGCCATGGCTCCTCCCTGCGGAATGGCTGCTGCCTGCTCGAATGTCATGCCGGGAGATTTTACCGCAAGGGCGTTTTCTTGAGCGCAAACATACTCGGCAAAAGCGCCCCAGCCGCATTCACACAGGTCTCCGAACACCTCATTACCCGGCTGAAACCGCGTTACGTTTTTGCCAACCGCTTCAACCCGTCCAGCCACGTCAGCTCCCAGTATGTTGTATTTTGGTTTTAGAAGCCCCCCTATGAGACGGTTTACGAACGTTGAGCCCGTCAGGAGATCCCGGTCCCATGAATTTATTGATGCGGCGTGAACTTTTATGAGCACTTCGTTCTCTTTGGGAGACGGTTTTTCTATCTCTTCAAGATGAAGAACATCGGGTGATCCGTATTGTTTATATACAATGGCTTTCATGAGTACTTCTTCCGGTTCATTAAATATTTCATTTCAAAGATGACTTCTTTGCCCACTCATTCAGGTATTGCTGAATCTCGAGAAGTTTATCCGCCACGTCGTCAAAATTTACCTGCATGAGTTTTAACGTGCTAATATCGGGCACATCTTTTGGAGTTTGAACTCCCGGCAGCAGGGGAATTTGAGCGCAATTGGCAAAACCGAGTTTTTTTTCTACCTCAGCAGAGACAAGATAATCTATAAATTTTTTCGCGTTTTCAGGATGAGCGCAATTTTTGATCATCATCGCGGCGTTAGGAAGGATGAGAACACCGATTCCCTTAGACTGATCCGGGAAAATCATCCGGACGTTTTTTCCGGACCTGATTTTATTAATAGCGTCATCACTGTCAACCAGGCTGAAATCGGACTCGCCCTTCACAACATAGTCCGCGCTCTCGCCATTACTTGCCGACATGATAACATTGTTTTTTTTCATGTTCCGCATGAATTCTTTTCCTTTGTGGTCTCCCAGGATAGAGAATAGTGCCGCGATATAGGTCGTTGTGGTACCGAACAAGGGGTTTGCTATTGCAGTACGGCCTTTCGCAGCGGGATTCAAATATGACAAATACGATTTGGGTTCAAAAGAAGCATCTTTTCTTACCAGGAACACTCTGGCACGGGCAGAAAAACCGGTCCAATAACCATCGCTATCCTTGTAGATGTTTTTGATTTGATTAAAATTTTTTGGTTTATAGGGATCAAGAATTCCTTTTTTCTTTAGAACAACCGCACGAATAGGTTCGTTCGCCCAATAGGCATCGGCCTGGGGATTGTTTTTTTCCGCAATAAGACGATTCATAACGCCGGTGCTCTTGGTTTCTTCGGTATCAAATACCATTTTTACTTGTATACCTGTTTGTTTTTCAAAATCCTTTAAGATGGGCTCGCTAAATACCCGGTCTTCGCTGGTGTATACCACAACAACGTTTTTATCTCCACCCCGGGGAGAGCATGATGTAAAAAATAATACCGCAATGCATATCACAGGCAAAAACTTGATTTTTTTTTTGTTCTCTCTATAGTAGTTCATAATATCTCCGAAACAAATGTAATTAATTACTTTTGAACTATAATCGTTAAATTATTAAATAAGGTGTATGAGTCCGCTTTTGTCCAGAGCCCCATTTTTCCGGGTTTCCGGAACGTCTTATCTTTCACGCTGTACAACCTGGCATTGTTCAAATAAATAATAAAAAGATCATCCCTGACTACGATTTTTAACTCGCTCCATATTCCGGCCGGCACTTTCACTTTTTTACCGTATGTCTTTCCTTTTCCCACCAGCGGAAGATCAATCCTTCTACCGTTCTTTACAATATAGGTAACAACATTGTCTTCGAGCGCGTTGGCCCGGGCGATGTAATAATTGTTTTTATCAATGAAACGCCACACGATCCCCCCGGCCTGATCAACCGTACCTTTCATGGGTTTGAACGTTACGCTAATAGTGGCATTTTTTGCTTTTATACCGTCATATATGCACACAGGAAAACGATACCCCGTGGTATCCATACCAGTTTGCGCGAGAACGTTCTTTTCGGACCCTGCGGTTTCCTCTTTTATTACCACCCAATTCCCAATTTTTCCCTTACCGCTTAAAAGATTCGAAAACCCTTTCGGCATCGCTCCAACAGGATCATTGTCAAAGGTAAGAACCAGGGTTTGGGCGGACAGTGCGGCGGCAATAAATAATAAAAACACTGTAATTTTTATAAATATGGTTTTGTTTAATTTCATGATTTGCATTTTACATATGAAAACATGGGCTGTCAACCAGTTATCAAAAAACAGTATTATTCTTTCAAACGTCCGCGTGTTAAATGAAATGTTCGCGTGGCAATTTTTTCAACCTCTCTTATGTTGTGTGTCACGTAAATCATCGTAAATTTCAGCTTTTTGTGCAGCTGTAGTATCTCATCCTGTATTGCCAGGCTCAAATCTTCATTGAGGCTGGACAACGGCTCATCCATGAGGATTAAGCCCGGCCTGGTTATGAGAGCCCTGGCAAGAGCGATCCGCTGCTTCTGCCCCCCTGAAAGTGTTGCTGCTGCCGCGTTTAAATATTCTCTCATTTGCACCAGTTCCAATATTTCAGCGACCCTGTTCAATCGTTCTTTACGGCTCACGCCGCGGGCCTTTAAGCTGAATTCAAGATTTCCTTTAACAGTCAGATGGGGCCATAAGGCCAGGTCCTGAAAAACCATACTGATGTTTCTGTCATCGGGAGGTACTAAAATACGGCTTCCATCCGAAACCGGAACATCATTCAGGCAAATTGAACCATTCGTTGGTGTGTCAAAACCGGCGATTAGACGCAGCAAGGTTGATTTTCCACACCCCGACGGACCAAAAATGACGAGCCGTTCCGATGGATTTATTTCAAAAGACAGGTTATCGATAATAATGTTTTCTTCAAATTTTTTTGTCACGGTATGAAAATGAACGCGGATCATTTAATTTTTCTCCATGTATAATAAAAATACGCCATGCATAATGGAACGATAGTGGCCAGCACCATCACAAGGGACTGGGCAGCAATATATGATTCCGAAGAATTGGCCATCATTGTTAATAGCCGCACGGGAAATGTATCCATTCCGGCAGGATATACTATCATTGTAATGCCGAGATCTTTAAAGCAAAATATAAATGAAAGAACAAATGACGCGAGGAGCGCCTCTTTTAACAAAGGAAAGGTGATATAAAAATTTTTTCCAAACCAGCCGGCGCCGCTTAAAGCCGCTGCTTCAATATATGACGCAGGAACCTTGTAATATGAAGCACGTAAAATTTTATAACTGATATACAAATTCTGCCCTATGTAACCCACTATGATGATTGCTGAAGAATGATATATTAATTGGGTTGCCGTATTGTTCCATAGATTTACCAGGCCAATTCCAATTACAATGGAAGGCATCGCGAAACAGAAAAGCATAAGCGTTTCAATGGTATTTCCCTGTTTTCTTCCGGTAACAGCGATAGTAAAAAGAAACCCTATAAGAGTTACTATCCCGGCCGAAACCAGTGAAAAAGCAAAACCGCGTATAATGCTGCTGCCGGAAGTGATCACTGATGTTATAATTGCTTGAAATGAACCGGCTTTCACCGCTAGAAAAAGATAGGGGAGGATAATAATTCCACAAAGAGACAGCAGTATAATAAAAATTGGGATTTTCCATTTCCCCGGATGAATTCTTACGCTGAATGTATCCTTTTTTGATGGCGCTGAATAAGATTTGCTTGTTTCGTAAATTCGTTCTATGGAAATGATTCCCAGGGTCACCAGCGCGAGAAAAATTGAAAGTGAAGATGCGTGCTCAAAATTATAAAAGGCTGAAAATTGAGTGAGAATGTCTGTAGTAAAGACAGGAACCCGCAATGTCATAGGAACACTGAATTCTCCAACGGCAAACAGGAATATGATCGATGCCGAGGCTATTATCGACGGAGTAATCATGGGAATGGTAATTTTGCGGATGGTATAGCCCCATGACGTATGCAGCCGTGCCGCCTCTTCCAGGTTGGCGGGTATGGCCGAAAGTCCGGCCATAACAAGCAATACTGCAATCGGTAAAAATGAAAGGGATAGAACAAATATTACGCCAAATTCACTGAAGAAAAATGATGATGATATATCCGCAATACGGGAGCCAAAAATTGAAAACAACATCCCTTTTTTTCCGAAAATGTTAGCCCACGATACGGCATTTATGTATGGCGGCAGAAACAAAGGAACTGCGATTAAGACTGCTATTAGATTTCTCGCGGGCAAATTAATTTTTACCAGCAATATTCCAAACATGAGTCCGGCGGCAGTGGCAATAAACGCGACAGAAATTGCGATTATAACACTTGTTCCCAGGCTTGAATAGGATGTGAAGAAAAGAGAGAAAAATTTTGCTAAGGAATAATCACTGCGAAACAAGACATTAATTATTGTGGAAACAACAGGCGTAATGCCAAGAAGAAGCCAGAATGGAATAAGTATAAATAATACTTGTTTTGATGTTATTCGTTTCATTAAAAATATTCACGGTGATAATTATTATGGAGTTTAAACAAACCCGTGTAAAAAGCAAGATTTTTTTTATTGCGGAAAAATTCCTCAAAGGGCTTTTGTGGAACTCTAATATAGAGGCTAGCCCTTTTTACGATCCTGAATATTTAAAAAAAAGTTGAATTTACGCTAGAAGAGTGTTATTTTTATTATAGCTCTGCTGTCTTTAGTCTTTTTGTTGATATTATGTCTATTTTTATATACCGGGAGCTGTTAAAATGATTGTTGATAAAAGATTGCCAAAAGTACTCATTCTATTCTTAGCTATCTTCCTTATGTCAATATTAACCGGCTGCAACAGGGTCGACCTGTTAGGCAGGCAGCAGGTATCGGAGAATGCTTCCCCTGATCCGGGAAATAGCGGGACTATTAGCACATCAAATATATTAGCTGCTTCCATAACTCTTGACTGGACAAAGGCTGGAGATGACGGAACAGCGGAATCCGAATTGGAATACCGGGTATTCCGGTCCATAAGCGCTAATATTGATACTGCCGCGAACGCTATAAGCAACGGAACCGAAATAACCTCCGGGTGGATAGCCGATATAAATACAATAACCGCTACAGGTCTGACCGATGGAACTCTTTATTATTTTAATGTAGTCGTAAAGGACCAGGAGAATGAACAGTCTGCGTATACTATGATGTATGCCACAACAACTGATGGCACAGCGCCAACCCCCGGAGCTGCCGGCGTAATAAGCACTTCCAATACGCTGGCCGAGTCCATTAACCTCACCTGGACAAAGGCAGCTGACGCCGGGACATTGCAGAGTAATTTGCAATACAAGGTCTATAGATCGAATAGTAATAATATTGATACTGTTGCCAACGCCGAAGGCTCGGGATTTGAAGTAACATCGGACTGGACTGCGGATATCGCGTCATTTAATGTTACGGGGCTTACTCAAGATACAACATATTATTTTAATGTAATTGTAATGGACGGCTCCGGCAATAAGGCTGCCTATATATCAATGTCGGCCGTAACAACATCATACCCAACAGTCGCGTTTTCGAATCTCAGCACAAACAACCGCCTGGAAAGCGGGTTTATAATCGGGACCGCAAGCAGTTCCACCGGTACTGTTGCCCTGGTAGAGATCCAGCTCGACAGCGGGGGCTACACAAGCGCAACAGGTACAACCAGCTGGAACCAGGCCATTCCCGCAGGAGCGTCAACCTGGAGAAAGGAAAGCCAGCATACAGTTGATGTCCGGTGCAGAGACGATTCCGGAAACTATTCATCGGTCTTCAGTACTACCGTAAGAAAGGGAAACAATAAGGATGTCAATGGGGACGGGTATGCGGATATTGGCGTGGGATCAACTGCCTATCCTGCCAATACGTATATCGGGCGAGCCTATATCTTTCATGGCACTTCCGGAACAGTCTCATCTACTCCCAATACAACCATAATCGGTGAGGCTGCAGATGATGCATTGGGAACAACAGTTGCCCTGGGTGATCTCGATGGCGATGGTTATGCGGATTTTATAATTGGAGCATGGAATTATCCGGCCGGTTTAAATTATGGCAGGGTATATATATTTTACGGCAGTTCTTCCGGAATAGCTGACGCGAATGCTTCAGCAGCAACTACTCTCAATAATACCGGTGTGTATGAGACGTTTGGAGTTTCACTGGCTGTTGGTGACGCTAATGGCGACGGGTATACTGATCTTGGAATAGGAGGAGAATCCAACAGCGGAAATGTATATATATTTCATGGTTCGTCCGGTGGAATAACCAGCTCCGCGGATGTTGCCACGGACGCGGACACGCACCTCACCGGCGAAACAGGCACGGACTATTTTGGAGGTTCAATCGCCTTTGGTGATGTCAATGGAGACGGCTACGAAGATATAGCTGTGGGAGCTACCGGTTATGGAACCAATGACAATGGCCGGGTCTACATCTTCCACGCTTCTTCCGGCGGAATTAGCAGCATGGGAGCCGTCTCAGCCAATACAACATTCTCAGGAGAGACCGACAATATTCAGCTTGGCAGCTCTGTAGTCTGGGGAGATATAAACGGAGATGGATACGCGGATATCGCAATGGGAGCGGACAGGCATACCACCGATACCGGGCGGGTCTATATTTTTCATGGATCTTCCGGCGGTATTGCGTCTCCTGCTAATGTTTCCTCTTTCGCGGATGAAAAGATGGACGGAGGCGCAACAGACGACTATTACGGAAACGCCCTGGCCATGGGCGATATAGACAATGACGGGTATGCGGATTTGTGCGTGGGAGCGCCTAAAGTTGGCGCTGACTATATTGGCCGTTTCTATGTTTATCTCGGAACAGGGTCCGGAATAAACACAACAGCCAATCAAACTGTTACCGGGGGAGGAACCTACTATTACCTGGGAGAGTCCATTGGGTTTTCCGATATAAACGGTGACGGGTACGCGGATTTGATTGCCGGAGAACAGGGATACAGCAGCAGCCGCGGTCAATTTCATCTATTCAATGGCAGTGTAACAGGTATCGGTGCCACAGCAACTACAACAATAATAGGTGACTCAACACAGATCAAATTTGGATACAGTGTAGCCCGGTAGCTGTCATCTTATTCAAACGTAACCAATGACTGACTGACTTTTTGATTCTCATAAGAAAGTTTAATCCAGTCTGCGGACCGGGCCGTATTGGAAATTCGCACTTCATCAATTATGCCTTGAAAATTTTGTCCGCCATTATTGTTGTTCATACCAATATAGGTAACCACATTATTTGAATTAAGATCCCCGGTTTTTGCTCCTGAACCGCTCTGGCTCCCATTAGTGAATACGCGTATATTTGAGCCGTCATACGTTGTAGTAATATGGTACCATGTGCCGGTTGACAGGGCAGACCCGGAGCAGTAGGTGTCTGCCGATCCTGTTGTAATATGAGAAATGGGTTGCCCACCGGCGTCAAAACTCATGTTATATATGATCCATGGATCACTATTAGTAGCCCAGGCTTTTGCCACAATTCTTCCCCATGATACCAGGGCTGACGCCTTTACCCAGGCACTGATTGTTAAGTCTTGTGTGATATCAATATCACCTAAGTTCACCCCATCATCTCCGCTAAAATTAAGGCCCTTACCCATCATTCCCGATACGGAATCACTTCCGGCCAGTGTCCCTTCCGGGGTACCATAAAAAGAGGAACTCTTGCTGTTTTCCATGGAATTTGCACCTGAAGAAGGATCTTCATGTAAGTGCCAGACCCCAACATAGCTGCTATCATACACCATGTTGCGGCTTTGAGCGCCGGCTATGGACGCGCTATCCTTATCGTCATAAAACATCATTATATAATCGGAATTACTGTTCCCGTCTACTTGAGGAACCATAACCCATACAGATGCCGTATCATTGTCCTGGTCCCATTCCTCAATTTCATGATTGAGCACTGACGCGTCCGTATCAAAAAACCTGATATCCGGAGCTCCGGACTTTACCGCGTCAATTATTGCCGCGTCAGTTATCCGTAT